>NZ_CP129613.1:6000000-6300000 GCF_030486405.1 Mycolicibacterium sp. HK-90
GCGACGGGGTCAACCTCGGCACCGTCGAGGAGACCTGGGAGGACTGCCGGGAGGGCCAGTTCCGGCTGTCCAGCTTCGCGGTGCAGCCGCACATGCTGACCACCGCGGGCCTCGGTCTGTTGTGGACGGTGCCGAGCTACTCCACCACGGTGTGCCTGTCCCTGCGCGAGGACGCCGAGGCGGATCTGATCCAGGTCCGTGGCCTGGCCCGCTTCGACAGTGACGTGCGCGTCCCCACCCAACTGCGCGGGCTGGTCCCGCTGCACGGCCAGCAGTTCTCCGCACTGGCGGCCACCCTGCCGATCCCCACGGTGCCCGGAGCGCGGCAGATCGAACACTGGGCATCAGGCCGTCGCGCCGACGCGCTGAGTGAATTGGCGGTGCCCGCCTCGGGCTGCGGTCAGGTGATCGGCGCCGACGAACAGGGCCGGGCGGTCGCACTGCCGGTGTTCGGCCCGCAGATCCGCCGGGTGGAGATCGCCGGCACCCTGCACCTGGCCCAGCAGGTGGTGTTGCGCTCGTTGGCCCTCGGTGCCCGGGTGCTCGTGCACACCCGGCGCCCCGCCTTGTGGCGCGACATGGTCGAGGTCGTCGGTCGTCATGACCTGCTGTGGGTCGCCGACTTCAACCGGCGCGCCATCCAGGCCGGCGCGGAGCGCAACTACACCGTGGAGATGTTCGACGGGGTACCCGAGCAGTCGGTGCGCATCGGCGTCACCGCCATGGTCCTCGCCCCGCCGCACACGCCGTCGTCGGACCAGGCCGACGTGTTCCTCGATCTGATCTCGCTGGAGCACGACACCGTCAAGGTCAGCACCCAGGCCGGCTCGGCGATGGTCACCATGGTCGCGACCGATGACGAGATGAGATATCTGCGGGCTTCGGCCAACAGCATCGACTGATGTGAAGGAGTGATCGTGGGCAATTCGCTTTCCCGGAATCTGTCGATCGTGGTGGTGGTGCTGGGCCTGGCCGGCTATTGCGTGAGCTTCGGGCCGGCCGACGCGGGCGGTGGCAGCGACTGGCACGTCCGGTTCGCCGCGCTGGCCGGCCTGTCGGCCGCTATCGGCTTGCTGCCCAAGCAGACTGCGCGCCCGTGGCTGACCGCCCTGCTGGCCGCCATGGGTTTCCTCGACGCGTTGTCGAGCGTCATATCGGCCGGCTCGGGATGGGTGGTGACCACGATCGTGGTGCTCAACGGCCTGCAGGCCGTCGTAGCGATCGTGGCATTGTGGCTGGCGCCCGAGACGGCAGCGGCCCCGGCCACCGGTGGTTACGAGGCCTATCTCGACTACTACAACCAGGCCGTCCAGCAGTACTACAGCCAGCAAGGCGTGGTGGCGCAACCGGATTCGTCGCAGCGCAGTGGTTACGGACAGGCTTATGCGCAGGCATATGCCCAGACGTACGCCCAGGCCCCGGCGGCCGGTGCGGGCGCCGGGCGGGCCGCCCAGCAGTCGCCCCAGTACGGCGACTACGCCGATCTGCTTTCGCCACAACAGGATCACGGACACACCACCGCCGCGACCCCGGTCCAGTCCGGTGATTCGGTGGCCCCGCCCGGGCGCGCCGGGGCCGGCCCGGCACAGTCGCCGGCCCAGCACGTGGCGCAGCGCGCCGACGAGTCAGCGCGGCCGGGTCAGCCGATGTAGCAGCCAGGCCGCGGGCACCGTGGCCACCAGCGTCACGATCCACAGCACCGTGGCCGAACCGGTGTAGACGTTCCAGCCCAGCACCAGTTCCATGACCAGATCCATGGCGAGCACGTGCAGCAGGAAGATCTCATAGGAGATCTCGCCCAGCCACACCATCGGCCGGCTGCCCATCAGCCTGGCGTAGAGGCCGTCGCCGCCCAGCGCCAGCGGGGCCACCACCAGGCTGGCGATCAGCGCGTAGAACATGGTCTTGGCCAGATCTTCGGTCAGGCCCAGCGTCTTGGCCGTCGTGGTGCCCGCGATCGGCGTCGAGACCACCAGGTAGCAGGCCACGGCCAGGGGAATCGTGGCCAGCGCGTAACAGCGCACCCCCATCGTCGCGAGCACCGCGAGGATCATTCCGCCGACGAACCAGACCAGGTAGTGCGGCAACCAGGCGCCGCCGGCCACCGGCAACCAGTCCGTCTTGTGCAGCACGATCAACCACAGCGGGCTGAGCGCGCCGAGTGCCACCAGCCCGGTCAGCAGCAACACCGGCCGAAAACGCCAACGGCACAACACCACCAGCAACAGATAGGCCAGCAGCGGTAGTACCCCGTAGAACGCGACCTCCACGGCCAGGCTCCACATCTGGGTCAGCCCCTGGTGCAGGTAGGCCGTGAAGTAGTGGTCGCTGTAGATCTGGGTCAGGGTGAGGTTGCGCAGCAGGCCGGGCCAGGTGTGCCCCGGATTCGGTTCAACAGGCCGAAGTTCGTAGACGCCGTAGACGACGAGGACGGTGACGACGTAGGCGGGCATGATGCGGCGGAACCGTTTTCGCGCATAGCGCGCAGTGCTCGGCGCGTCGACCCCGGCGGCCGCCGCGACCACCCACGGGCGGAACAGCAGCAGACCCGACAGGACGAAGAAGATCGCCACCCCGACCTCGAGGCGCGCGCTCATCAGGCCCAGATAGCCCTGGGAGAGCAGGCCTGTTCCGTACGCCGCGTGGGTTCCCATCACGGTCAGGGCCGCCACCGCGCGGACACCGGTGAGCGCGGCGATCCGGTCGGCTCCAGCGACCTGTTCGAGCCCGCCCTGGTCCGACTCGGCTGTGGGATTCACCTCCTTGGCCACAATCGCCGAGCGTATTACGCGATTTCGTTGCGCGGACCCCGCTCGGCGTTGTTGCATCGCGTTGTGGGTGAAGAGGTCAAGAACACCGAGTTCAGCCGCGCGCACCGGCAGGAGTACCGGCGCAAGGTCCAGCTGTGTCTGGACGTGTTCGAAACGATGCTGTCGCAGTCGAGTTTCGAGTTCGAACGCCCGCTCACCGGCATGGAGATCGAGTGCAACCTCGTCGACAACGAATACCAGCCCGCGATGAGCAACCAGGAGGTGCTGGCCTCGATCGCCGATCCGGCCTACCAGACCGAATTGGGCGCCTACAACATCGAATTCAACGTCCCCCCACGGCCGCTGCCCGGCCGGGCCGCGCTCGACCTCGAGGACGAGGTCCGGCGGAGCCTCAATGCCGCCGAGATGAAGGCCAACGAAGACGACGCGCACATCGTGATGGTGGGCATTCTGCCGACCCTGATGCCCGAGCACCTTTCGGGCAGCTGGATGAGCGAGTCGACGCGGTATCAGGCCCTGAATGACTCGATCTTCACCGCCCGCGGCGAGGACATGCCCATCGACATCTCTGGGCCCGAGCGGCTGAGCCTGCAGTCGGCGTCCATCGCGCCGGAGTCCGCGTGCACCAGCATGCAGTTGCACCTGCAGGTATCACCCGCCGATTTCGCCCGCAACTGGAATGCCGCGCAGGTGCTGGCCGGCCCACAGCTCGCGGTTGGTGCGAACTCGCCTTATTTCTTCGGCCACCAGTTGTGGGCCGAGACCCGCATCGAGTTGTTCACCCAGTCCACCGACACCCGCCCCGACGAGCTCAAGGCCCAGGGAGTGCGACCGCGGGTGTGGTTCGGCGAGCGGTGGATCACCTCGATCTTCGATCTGTTCGAGGAGAACGTCCGGTACTTCCCGTCGCTGCTGCCCGAGCTGTCCGACGAAGATCCGGTCGCCGAGCTGGCGGCCGGCCGAGCACCACAGCTGCCCGAGCTGCGGCTGCACAACGGCACCATCTACCGATGGAACCGACCGGTCTACGACGTGGTGAACGGGCTGCCGCATCTCCGCGTCGAGAACCGCGTGCTGCCGGCCGGTCCGACCGTGGTGGACATGATGGCCAATGCGGCGTTCTACTACGGCCTGTTGCGGACGCTGTCCGAGGAGGACCGTCCGCTGTGGACCAAGATGAGCTTCGCCGCCGCCCACCACAACTTCACCGAGGCGGCCCAGTACGGTCTGGATGCCCGGCTCTACTGGCCCGGACTGGGCGAGGTGACGCCCGACGAGTTGGTGCTGCGCCTGCTGCTGCCGCTGGCGCATGAGGGGCTGCGCCGCTGGGGCGTGGCCGCCGAGGTCTGCGACCGGTATCTCGGGGTCATCGAAGGCCGCGCGAAGACCGGCCGGACCGGGTCGACGTGGCAGGTGGCGACCGTGCGGGAACTTCAGTCACAGGGGTTGACCCGACCCAAGGCGCTGGCCGAGATGTTGCGGCGCTACGTGCAGCGGATGCACAGCAACGAGCCGGTCCATACCTGGGATTGAGGCGCGTACGTTGGAGTCATGTCTTCTGAACAGGTCTTGGACTGGGACGGCGCGTACAAGGGGGAAGCTGGGTTCGAGGGTTCGCCACCGTGGAATATCGGTGAGCCGCAGCCCGAACTTGCCGCGCTGCACCGGGCCGGGAAGTTCGAAAGCGACGTGCTCGACGCCGGCTGCGGGCATGCCGAGTTGTCACTGGCGCTGGCGTCCGACGGCCTCACCGTCGTCGGGCTGGATCTGAGCCCCACCGCCATCGCGGCGGCCAACAACGCCGCGCAGGTGCGCGGGCTGTCGACGGCCAGTTTCGCCCAGGCCGACATCACCTCGTTCACGGGTTACGACGGCCGGTTCAACACGGTCGTGGATTCGACCCTGTTCCACTCGCTGCCCGTCGAGGGCCGCGACGGTTACCTGCAGTCCATCCACCGGGCGTCCGCACCCGGCGCGAGCTACTACGTGCTGGTGTTCGCCAAGGGCGCGTTCCCGGCCGAGTTGGAGACCAAGCCCAACGAGGTCACCGAGGACGAGCTGCGGGCCGCGGTGTCGAAGTATTGGGAGGTCGACGACATCCGGCCGGCGTTCATCCACGCCAACGCCATGGCGGTGCCTGCCGACGTCCCGTTCGAGCTTCCGCCGCACGATGTCGACGAGAAGGGCCGGATCAAGTTCCCGGCGTTCCTGCTCACCGCGCACAAGGCAGGCTGAACTCACCCGGTCTGGTGGGTGCCGAACCGATTTGGCACCCAGCAGGCGGCCCCGTATCCTGGCTGCATTCTCGCACCCACAGAAGAAGGGGCCGGTGTGACGATTCCGATCACTCGAGACACGGAACCGTTCCCCCCGGAGACAATCGATGCCCAGATGTCCTCCGTGGCCGCCGCCCTTCGGGCTCGGGTATCCGAGCACATCGCGAATATCCCGCTCCCAGTTGATGATTCATCGACAGTCATCGACGCCCTCTCCGGGGGGAAGCACCTGCGCGCGCGGACTCTGTTCCTGATTGCCCACTCGTTCGGGACACCCGATCCGCGATTCGCCACCGATGCCGCCGTCGCACTCGAGTTGCTGCACACAGCTTCGCTCGTCCACGACGACATCATCGACGGCTCCCGATTTCGCCGCGGGCAGCCTGCGCTGCACTGCGCTGCAGACGCGTCCACCGCGATCCTCACCGCAGATCTGCTCATCGCCGTCTCGTTCGAAACCGC
The DNA here is from genome assembly GCF_030486405.1 of Mycolicibacterium sp. HK-90. The sequence continues at coordinate 6,005,510 of NZ_CP129613.1, forward strand.
GGCAGCACTCGGCGGGCGTGCCGCAGCCTCGCTCGCCTGCGCCTTCGGGCAGCTCTGCAAGGGACAACTTCTCGAACCGACGCTCAGATGGGGCGATGACGCTCGATCTGAAATCGAGGACTACGCGACGTTGAAGACCGGCGCCCTCTTCGGAGCGGCCTTCGAACTCGGCGCCATGGCAGCTTCGTGCGACCCCGCGTTCCAGGATCACTTCCGGGAGTCGGGCCAGCGGCTCGGCCTCGCATTTCAGCTCACCGACGACCTCCTTGACGTCAGGGACGACGCTCTGAACCTTGGCAAGGATCACGGGGCCGACCTTCGCAATGGAATTCCGACGCTGCCGCTGTGGAGCGCTTATCGGCGCCTGGTGGATCTGGGCGAGACCCGTTCCGCCTCAGACCCGTCGTTGCGCAACGTCCTGGCCGACGAAGCAGGTTCGGATCGCACGCTCTGTGATACGAGGAAGCGAATCGGCGCTCTGGTCGAGGAGATGCGGGGTTTGCTGCCCCAAGCGAAGCAACCCCGGGGACTCGACCTCACGGTGGACACTGTGCTGGCCAATCTTGACCAATTCCCCAGTGCGGATTGCGGGTTCGAGGTTCCGTGAGACCCCGCCGCATCACCATCAAGGACGTCGCGCATGAAGCCGGCGTCTCGATCGCCACGGCGTCAGAGTCCCTGAATGGCAAGGGACGCGTCGCCCCGGCCACCCGTCAGAACGTGATCGATGTCGCGAATCGCCTTGGATACACGGCGAACCGGATCGCCAAGAGTCTGAATGCGGGCAGGACCGGCTCGCTCGTGCTGACCGTCTCCCCCATGGCGGTACGGTCTTCGACCACTGATCTGCAGCCCGAATGGGACATCGAGTACTACTTCAGGGTCCTCAACGGGGCCAGCGCTGAAGCCTTCCGACGCGGGTTCCTGCTCTCTATGCTCCCGTCCCACCTGTCCTCGGAGGCGTTCCTGTCCGCGGCCGACGGCCTCATCGTCGTTGACCCGAGCGATGACGATGAATTGCTCGCCCAAGTCGCCCGCACCGGCTTGGCCTGTGCCACCATCGGTCGGAACTCTGGCGAGTTCAGCTGGGTGGACAACGACTTCTCCACGGGCACAACGACGGCACTGGCCCACCTGAACGCGGTCCGCAGTTCACGCACGGCGCTGTTCCTGAGCGAGACGAGTTCCTCCTATGTCCGAGACGAGCTTTCTGCGTATCTCGATTGGTGCTCGACCGTCTCGCTCGACCCGATCATCATCCGCTCTCCCGGCCCGCGTGTGGATGAGGCCGAGCCGGTGATCCGGGCCGCGCTCGCCTCTCCTGACCGCCGTTTCGACGCAATACTGGCCACTCTCGACACCCTTGCTTTCGCCACCGAACGCAGCGCGCACATGCTGGGGCTGTCGGTCCCCGACGATCTTCAGGTGGTCAGTCTCACTGACAGCCGATACCTCGACTACGGCCTGCAGAAGCCCATTACCGCGCTCGATCTGCACCCCGTCCGGCTGGGCCAGGTCGCCGTCGAACTACTTGTTGCCGCGCTCGACGGGGAAACCGGTCGCCGACGCGAACTCGTGGATGCATCGCTGACCGTTCGGGAGTCCACGCTCGCAGACTGAAATGCGGTCGCTCCGTCAAGCGCGGCCGTGGCAGGCCGTCCTCACACGACCCCCGTGCTGGCGCTGTAGTTTCGCAGCGTGTCAAGACCGGGCCCGGGCTGGCGCTCCGTTTCGTCGTCAGCCGACTCGTCGCGCTCGAAGATCACGATCGTCTGCCCCTCCGCAGCCGCGCGAAGCCTCCTTCGATGCACCCAGTGCTCCACCATCACGCCGAGCAGTCCGACCGCCACAGCCCCGATGATCGTCGACCAATCGCTCGCCCAGCCACCGCCGGTCTCGCGCGGCCAGGCGACGTTGACTATCTGGAATACGAGCCACACAAGCGCAATCCACCCGATCACGCGTCCCGCACGCCCCAGGAAGAGGCCCGGCTCTTCGATCCACTCACCCCGAACGCGCGCGAAGGCCAAGCCGAGGATCGGAAAGAGGAAGGACATGAAGAAGCCCACCGAGGAGAAGGAGATCAGCGCCATCTGAATGCCCTCGCTCTGGAAGGGGATGAAGAGCAACACCGCGATGATCGCGGTGACTACCACCGCCTTCCTCGGTAACCCGGTCGCTCCCGAAAGGCTCGTAAGGGTTCGTGCGAACGGCAGCTCTCCATTCCGCGCCGTCGCCCAGACGATTCGGGAGACCGTGATCTGAATCGTCATGAGGCTCGCAGCGAATGCGATGACGAAAAGGGCAAGGACGCCACGAAACAACGGCTCAGGAAACGCGCCGGCCATGATGGCGACGGCCGGATCCGCGGCGTTCTCGGGGTTTCGCAGGAAGTCCCCGCTCGGCACCGCGAGCGTGAACGCGAGCGTGCTGAACACGACGATGCTCATGATGGCGAAGAACGAGACCACCATTGCACGGGGCACGGCCCGCTTCGGGCGCTTGACTTCCTCCGCGATCGAGCTCGCGCTCTCGAAGCCGATCGCGAAGTAACTCGAGAATGCGATGGCCATCACCAACGGCGCCGAGAAAAGCACCCCACTGTGGTCGGGGAGTGCAGCCGGCGACAAGTACTCGAGGGTCTGATGGCGCTCGAACATCAGCAGCCAGATCGCAACTCCGACAGACCCCACCGCCTCGGCGCCGATCACCGCGACCATGAGAATCTTGATGAACACTCGCCCAGCAAGATTCACCAGTGTGCTGAACGCGAGTATGGCGACCGCCAACCACGTGACGATCCCGTGGTCGACTCCCGAAAAACCGAAGATGGGCGGGATCAGCACCGCCCCGGAGTATGCCACAGCGGGCAGCGTGATCAGGAGCGTCCAGATATATGTCCAAGAGGCAAACCAGCCGTAACGAGATCCCATGAGCCGACGGGACCACTGATAAATCCCACCCGAATCCGCCCACTTTGAAGCGAGCACGCCCAGCGTGAGCACCACGACGAATTGGCCGGCAAAGAGAATGAGCCCGCCCCAGATGAACGCGGGCCCCGAGGTAGCCAGTCCGACACCCAGAACGCTGTAGACCGCCACGATCGGCGAGACGAACGCGAACGCGACAGATAGAGCGGAAAAGGTGGTGAATTCTCTCTTCATCACCATCGACGCCTCGGCCATAGGGCTCCCTTTATTCACAGGTGAAGGCATGTAACGGCGCTCACACTACGGGCGCCGAAACGTTTTGGCAAGCCAAGTTAAACTGCTGGTGACAATGTGATTATTGATCGAAACGATTCGGGACCTGCTCACAACTGCCCGTGCCACGGTGGATACTGGGAGTACTATGACGTCGCCAAAAACTCTGCGCCTCACTGTGATTCAGGAGGCTCCCCGGTCACGAGACCTCGAACGCAATATTTCGCGTGTCAGTGGGGCCATAGCTGCGAGGGACAGAAGCGACCTGGTCGTCTTCCCCGAACTCTTCCTCTCGGGGTACCAGACGACCGCTCTCGACGAGATCGCGCTGACACTCGACGATCCTCGGATCACCGGGCTCTCAGACTGCTGCCGTTCCGCCGGCACAGCCCTGCTGGCCGGATTCGTCGAACAAGGTCCAGGTGGCTATTTCGATGCCTATCTCGCCATCGACCGAGATGGCACGATCAGGAGCTCGATTCGCAAAACACACCTGTTCGGGACCGAACGCGAAGCATTCCTCAGCGGCGAGGTGATCGAACCGGTCTCCCTCTGCGACACCAAGATTGGCGTGCTGAACTGCTTCGAGCTCGAGTTCCCCGAGGTGGCCCGCACCCTCGTCCTCCGCGGGGCTGCCCTTCTCGTCGCGGGATCGGCCAACATGCACCCCTACGAGCGCGATCATCTCATCGCCAGCAGCTCACGCGTGCTGGAGAACCGCGTCCCGCTGGCATACGCGAACCGGGTCGGAAGCGAGTCGGGGCACAGCTTCTGCGGATCAAGCCGGATCATCGACCGGGACGGCTCTGTAGTCGCTGCGCTCAACTCGGTTGAGACTGGCGTCGTGACTGTCGATCTCGAGGTCGGTTTACGCAGCGAAGGAGTGGTTGACATGCTCGGCCAGCGCCGCCCCGAACTCTACGAATCTTAGAGCAGGCGGCGCACATACGTGTGCGGGTTCGGGCTGGCTCAGCCCGAACCCGCACACGTTTACTCGCCTCAGCCGACAACTACCGGGGTACGGGGTGACCCGGCGTGGAATGCGAGCGCCTCAAGCACAACACGCGCAGCGATCAGCTGAGTCCGGGTCGAATGGTCATGCGCCGGAAGTGCCTCCGCGACATCGACGCCGATCAACCCTGCCGGCGAGATGCCGCGAGTGATCTCCAGCGCCTCACGCATGGTCATTCCACCCGGTGTCGGAGCGCAAGTTCCCGGCGCGTAGGCGGCGTCGAGTGAATCGACGTCGAATGTCAGGTAAAACCCGTCATCGCCGATCCGCTCGAGAATCTGGTCGACTACCCAAGCGGCACCGTGCTCCCAGATATCTTCCAGCCAGATGACCCGGATGCCGTGGTCCCGGCAGTATTTCAACTCTGTCTTCGGGTTCATCCATCCGCTGATGCCGACGAGCACGATCTTCGAGGGGTCGTAGCCGTTGTCGACCGCGCGGGTGATGGTGCAGCAATGATTCAGCTCCTCGCCCCCGACGTGCGGTGCGGCATCGAGATGCGTGTCGAACTGCACCCATCCCGGGCTCGTACCCGGTCGCTTCGCAGCTTTGCCGACCGGAATGCTCACCGAGTGGTCGCCACCGAAGACCACGGGAATCGCCCCGCCCGCAACGATCTCGGCGATATCAGCCTCTACCCGCTCGAAGGTCTTCACGGTGTTACCGAGAGCGACTTTGCAGTCGCCACCATCGGCGAGCGGAAGGTGCGCGAACAGGTCGAAATCGTAGGTCGCCTGGAAGTTCGTGAACTGCACCGAAGTCTCGCGGATCGCGCGAGGGCCGTAGTTTGCGCCGCTCCGGCTGATCGTCGTCGCATCGAACGGGAATCCGTAAACGACTGCTTTCGTTCCAGACGCCCTGATCACCTCGCGGTTGAGTTCAATGCTCGGCACACCCATAAACGTTCCGCCATGGCCTCCATGCAGGAGCCCGCTCCACATCGTCTCGTCGAACGAGCCGGCAGTCACGTCAGTCATGGTTTCCTCACTTTTCATCACGCGAGCAGACACCCGCACGTCCATTGGCAACCGTCTCGGACATACATCGCCCCATAGGCAACATCTGCCGAAACGATTCGGCACGACCGTAGCATTCGGCTCCCCCGACGTCCAGGGAGCGCTCTGACGAGCACTCAACGTCAAACCCACACAAGGCAGACAGAGTTCGCCGTTCAGTTCAGAACGGTGGATTCTCCGGGTCTGGTGGTCGCGGTGGTGGCGGCTCCCAGTCCGGCGGTAGTTCCTCGGGCTCGAATGGGTCGTTGATCCAGGTGCAGTACGGGCTGGTGCTGGGCTCGTCGCCCTTGAACAGTTTCAGGGTGGCCCGCATCCGGTTCCGGTTGCGACGCCGGTCCAGCTCCCGCCGCCGCGCCGACTGGGTGTAGCGGTAGGCCTCGTTGACGGGACGCAACCGTCGGTTCTTGGCCCGGCTCTGCTCGACACGCGCGGCCCGGCTCAGCTTCGGCGGGCGCGCGGCTTTCGGTTGGCCGCACGGCACCGGCGCGAAGCTGTTGAAGAGATCGGCTCCACCCGGGGTGGTGCGGTACGTCTTGCCGGACGGGGAGGTCCACACCACGCTGCCGTCGGGGTACTGGGTGTCGCGCCAGCCACCAAATGTCTTGAGCCGGTGGTGAAAACGGCACAGGCATTTCAGGTTGGCCGGCACCGTCAGCCCACCAAGAGCCGGCTTGTTGTGGTCGAACGGCACCGTATGGTCGATGTCGCAATCCTCTGCCGGGTGCTCGCACCCGGGGAACCGGCATGTCAGATCCCGGCATCGGACCCAGCGTTGCACCGACACCGTCGGCTGGTAGCGCAGCGCAGCCGCGGCATCCACCTGCGGTTCGGTCACTAGCCGCATCGTGGCTTCGGCGGCCAGTTCTCGGACCTGCTCGGCATCGATCACTCCGTAACCCAAGACATAACCCGGTGCCTGACCTCCACTCAGGACGGTGTCCCGGTCGGCGATCACGTTGAACACCACCCGTGGCGATGACGACTCCGACTGAGGGGCCGCCGAGCGGGTGGGACACTCGGCACGGCCACATTCACACGACAGCTCTCGCCCCTCTGCCAGGGCTTCAATAGCGTCGGCGCGCCGCTGGTCATTACTACGAGGATCTTTCGGGCACAGCCTGCCCGACATTTCCGAAAGCTTTGCGTCAAAGGCCAATCCGGCACGAGTCGTGACAATGGCGTCGACCTTCGCGGTGCCATCACCTAGCGGCTTCACCTCTACCCGGCGGCGGTCGGTCGCATGTTCACGTTCGGCGATCGCCGCCGGATCCAACAGCTTCACCTTGGCATCAACGGTGGTGGTGATACGCCCATCGGACCAGCACTGCCACCCACCGACCTGCTCAGCCAGTTCCGAATCGATCTGCGCCATCACCTTCGAAGAGACGAACCGGGTGCGCGCGAGCACGATTTCCACAGTGCGCCAATCGGTCTGCCCGGCGGCCAACAGTGCTGCCAAGTGGGGAAGCCGATCGCGCAATGCCTCGGCCTGCTCGACGAGGCGACTGGCCGCACCCTTTGTCAGGTTCAACGCCGCGCCCACCTCGGCACTGGCGCGGGCGAACCCCGTCACGATCATGTAGTTCGGGTGGACACCCTCGACATTGAGTTCAGCGGTCCGCTGCGCCAACAAGTCCGCGACCGCCGCCATCCGAGCGGCGATCAGCCGCGCCTCGGCACGGGAGCCCTCGGCGAGGGCATCAACGAGCCGGCCCGGCGCCGCCGGATCGAACTCGATATCGAACATGTGTTCGAGTCTACCGAAATGCACTGACATCGGCAGGGAATCGGCGATGCTGATGCCCCGATCGGAAATCCCGTACTTCGACAACGTCGAGGTCGAGCTCCACTACGACGCGTGATGGACGCCAGATGACCCGGCTGAGGCTCAGAACCCGAAATCGCTGAGGCCCGGATGATCGTCGGGCCGGCGGCCGAGTGGCCAGAAGAACTTGCGCTCGGATTCGGCGATCGGCGCGGTGTTGATCGAAGCATGGCGTGTGTGCATCAGGCCGTGCTCGTCGAACTCCCAGTTCTCGTTACCGTAGGACCGGAACCATTTGCCGGAATCGTCGCGGTGCTCGTACGCGAACCGCACGGCGATCCGATTTCCGTCGTGAGCCCAGAGTTCCTTGATGAGGCGGTATTCGAGTTCGGTGGCCCATTTGCGCGTCAAGAACGCCACGATCTCGTCCCGGCCCGTGGCGAACTCCGCTCGATTACGCCAACGGGAGTCCACCGTGTAGGCGAGAGCCACCTTGCGGGGGTCTCGGGTGTTCCACCCATCCTCGGCGAGGCGGACCTTCTCGATCGCGGTATCCCGGGTGAACGGCGGCAGCGGTGGGGGGTTGCCTTCGGACATCTCTAGCTCCTTCCGACGGGAGAACGATCGTTCTCCGCTACCTGCTAGGCTAGAGAACGTTGGTTCTCCGCGCAAGGAGGTGAGCATGCTGGACGAGACAGCGGCGCGAGACCGGGCGCTCGACGCGGCCGCGGAGCTGTTCTACAGCCGCGGTATCCAAACCGTCGGCATGGACGCCGTACGCAGCGCTTCGGGCGTATCGCTCAAACGGCTCTATCAGTTGTTCCCCTCGAAAGACCAGCTCGTCATCGAGTTCCTGCGCCAACGTGATTCACGGTGGCAGCAGGCGGTAGAGGCGCATGTCAACGCGCGGACCGATCCGCGCGACCGAATCGCCGCGGTGTTCGACTGGCTCTACGGCTGGTTCTCCGAACCCGATTACCGCGGCTGCGCTTTCATCAACTCGTTCGGCGAACTCGGGGCCATTTCACCCGGCGTCACCGAACAAGCCCGCCACCACAAGAAGGTATTTCACGACTACCTCACCGGGTTGGTCGACGACGCGGGCGGTTCCGCGGAAACCGCCCAGCAGGTCGCACTGCTCGCCGAGGGAGCGATCGTCACCTCGGCGATCTTCGGTAAGCCCGACGTCGCACACCTGGCGCGAGACGCCGCGCTGGCGTTGATGCGAAGTTAGGGCGCGTCCCGCAGTACCTCGGCGAACTGCTCGAGATCCTCGGCCGTCGTGTCGACATGGGGTGACACCCGCAGTACCGGCTTGGTCATCTCGAACGGCGCGCGGGCCACTTCACATGCGGTGGTGACGATGCCGCGTTCAGCGATCAGCCAGGCCCGCACGGCCGCCGGATCGGCACCATCGGTGGGTTCCAGCGTGGTGATCGCGGTGGGTTCGTCCACCGGTTCCACCACGCGCCAGCCGGCCACCCCGGCCAATGCCTGCCGCGCCGTGCGGCCCACCTCGGCCAGCCGACTGCGGACCAGTTCCGGCCCGGCGGCCAGGTATTCGCCCAGGGCCACCGAGTAGCCGATGCGGGTCGCGGCGTTGTGCTCACCGTGTTCGAAGCTCTGCAGCACCGTCACCGGCACATCCCAGTCCGGCGGTGGCAGGCGTCGCTGCAACCGACCGGCCAAGGCAGCACCCACTGCCAGGAAACCCACCCCGCGCGGCCCGGCCAGCCATTTACGCGATGACGAGTAGATCGCGTCGGCGCCGACGTGGCAATCCAGATGGCCGAACCCCTGCGCGGCGTCCACGACCAGAGGGACACCCGCCTCGCGGCACACCGCGGCGATCTCGGCGAGCGGCTGCGCCAGCCCGCGGTGACTGGCCAGTGGCGTGAAGTGCACGAGCGCCGGAGGATCGGTGGCCAGCATGCGGGCGGCCTCGTCGACGACGACCCGGCCATCCCCGTCGACGGGCATTGCGCGCACCTGAAAACCGTTGGCCGCCATGACCGCGAGGTTCGGCCCGAACTCACCAGGCAGGCAGGCCAGGGTGCGCTGCCCCGGCCAGCTGCCCAACAGCAGATCCAACGAATGATTGGAGCCCGTCGTGTACACCACGTCGGAGGCCTCGAGTCCGGTCAGCGCGGCCACCGCCGCGCGCCCGGCGGCCAGCACCGGCGCCGCCGCCTCGACGGCCACGTACCCACCGACCTCGGCCTCATGACGGGCATGTGCGGCAACGGCATCAATCACCGCGAGGCTCTGCCGTGAGCACGCACCGCTATCCAGGTGCAGCCCGGCGACCTTGGGGCGGGCCTCGGCCCACAGCTGGGGGAGGCTCATTTCACCGCCAAGGACAGACCGAAGTCACCGGCGGCGTCGGTCCACCAATGTGTCTGGCGTAGACCGGCTTTCGCCAGTTCCTCGGCCACCCCGTCAGATCGGAACTTACAGGACACCTCGGTGAGCATCTCTTCACCGGCAGCGAACTCCACGGCGAGGTCCAACGCGGCGATCCTGACCCGCTGAGGTGCACCAGCCCGCAGCCACATCTCGATGCGCTCCTCGTCGGCATTCCACTTCGCCACATGCTCGAAGGCGTCGAGATCGAAATCCGCGTCGAGCTCACGATTCACGACGGACAGCACGTTGCGGTTGAACGCCGCGGTGACGCCGGCGCTGTCGTCATAGGCACGGACCAACCGTTCGGTGTCCTTCACCAGGTCGGTGCCCAACAGCAGGCTGTCACCGGGTTGCAGGGTTTCGGCCAGCGACGCCAAGAACTGCGTGCGAGGCGCGGGCGTGAGGTTGCCGATCGTCGAGCCGAGGAACGCGACCAGGCGGCGCCCGACGGCGGGGATCTTGCCCAGGTGCTCCTCGAAATCGCCACATACCGCGTCGATTTCGACTTCTGGATATTCTCGGCCGATCGCGGCACCCGCCGCGCGCAACACACCGGCGTCGACGTCGAACGGGATGAAACGACGCAATTGGCCGGTGTCACGCATCGCGTCGAGCAGCATCCGGGTCTTCTCCGAGGTGCCACTGCCCAGTTCGACGAGGGTGTCGGCACCGGCGGCCGCGATGATCTCCGGCGAGCGGTCGCGCAGGATCTGCGCCTCGGTGCGGGTCGGGTAGTACTCCGGGAGCCGGGTGATCTGGTCGAAGAGATCACTGCCGACGGCATCGTAGAACCACTTGGGCGGCAGCATCTTCGGCGACTGGGTCAGCCCGTCATGGACATCGCGGCGGAGTGCGACGGCCGCGGAATCGGCTGCGAGGTAGTTGGACAGCGTGAGCGTCATACCGAACCTTTCAGTGGGGTGAGCTCGACGTCGGCGCCGGCCACGGTGACCAGGTGGCGGTCCGGGATGTCGGACCAGCCGGGATCGTCGTCATAGGGTTCGCTGGCGAGCACGACACCATCCGGCTGCCGCAGCATCGACAAGGTGTCGCCCCATGTGGTGGCGATCATGCGAGAGCCGTTGGCGGCCAGGATGTTCAGCCGCGCGTTGGGATCGAGGGCAGCCACCTCGACGATGGTGTCGCCCAGCACGTCCATGCCGCGCGCGAAGATCATCGCGGCCAGAATCGCGCTGTCCACGGCGGATTCGGCGGCCGCCGTCAGCGGCAGCACCGCCCGGTCCACCACCCCGTTGTGCGACAGCAGCCACCGGCCGTCGGTGAACGGGGCCGAGGCCGAGGGCTCGATCGGCATGCCGATGGTGGCCGAACGCACGGCGGCGACCACACACCTACTGCTCAGCACCGGTGCCACCGAGGCGAAGGAGGCCTCACCCCACAACGGCTTGTCACTGCGCCAGCGACGCACCACCCCGGCGTCGTCGAAAAACCCTGCGCCCCAACCATCGGCGTTCATCAGCCCGTGCTTCTGCCGACGCGGCGCATAGGACTGGACCAGCAGGCCCTGCGGTGGGTCCAGCATCAACGAGGCCACCGAACGCGGTGCCCCGAGCCACCCGAGATGCCGGCACATCACGCGTCCCACGCCAGGCGCACGCCCGAGAAGATCTGGCGCCGGATCGGATGGTCCCAGTTGCGAAAGCTCGGCCGCAGAATGTCCGCGGACACCGCCCACGAACCTCCGCGCAGCACCCGGTAATCGCCGTCGAAGAACGGCTCGGTGTAGCGGTCGTAGACCATCGGGGTGAAGCCGGGCCACGGCCGCAGCGGCGAGGTGGTCCACTCCCAGACGTCGCCCAGCATCTGCTCGACGCCGTAGGCCGACGCACCGGCCGGGTACGCCCCCACCGGGGCGGGCCGACGAGCCTCGCCCCCGAGGTTGGCCAGTGCCTCGGTGGGTTCAGAAGTGCCCCACGGGAATCGGCGCCGAACTCCGGCTGCCGGATCCCACGCGCAGGCCTTCTCCCACTCGATCTCGGTGGGCAGCCGCGCCCCGGCCCAGGCCGCGTAGGCCTCGGCTTCGAAGAACGTGACGTGCTGTACCGGTTCGTCGGCGGGGACGGTCTCGATGTGGCCGAACCGCGTGCGGGTGCCGTCCGGCCCCCAGAACTCGGGTGCGGTCAGGCCCGCCTCCTGGCGATGCGCCCAACCACGTTCCGACCACCAACGGGACTGCCGATAGCCGCCGTCGTCGATGAACTCGCGCCATTCGGCATTGGTGACCGGCACCCGACCGATGCGGAACGATGCCACGTCCACCTCGTGTGCCGGACGTTCGTTGTCGAGCGAATGCGGTTCGGCCAGTTCGTCCACCCCGAGCACAAACGGCCCGCCCGGAATCAGCACCGAGGTGCCGGCAAGCCCGGGCCGTCCGGGGGGCAGCGCCGACCCGCCGTCGAGCAGCGGCGGCCCGGACCGCAGGTTCAGCGCCTGCAGCATGGTCTCGTCGTGTTGGTTCTCGTGACTGACGATCAGGCCGAAGTTGAACGCAGAATCATCGGCGTCGAGAGCGTCGAGGGCATCGAGCGCGCGGGACCGCACTGTCGCGCAGTAGCTGCGCGCATCGGTGGGCGGCAACAGCGGCAGGTCGACGCGACTGGAGCGCGAGTGTACGAAGGCGTCGTAGAGCCGGTCGACGTCCGGGGCCAGCATTCCCGGCCGGTCCGGATCGCCGCCCCGCAACAGCCACAGCTCCTCCTGCTGACCGATGTGGGCGAGATCCCAGACCAGCGGGCTCATCAACGGGCTGTACTGACGGTGCAGTTCAGCGTCGTCGAAGTCGACCAGGCGCAGTGTGCGCTCCCGCGCCCGGGTGAGCTGCTGCGCCAGCGTCTCTCGTGTGGTCAAAGCTCGCCTTTCACCAGTTGGCTCACCGCAGAAGCGATTCCGTGGCCCACCACCCAGTCCGAGAAATCGTCGGCCGGGCAGCGTCCCTCCTGGACCGAACGCGTCAACAGCCGCATCGATTCCGCCAACTCCGCCGGTGCCCGCTCGGCGGCCGCCGAAACGCATGCGATGGCCGATTCCTGCAACCGCCGGTCGGCCAGGCCGATCCGGGCCGCCCGGTCCCAGGCGGTGGCCACCGGCGCGGTGGCCTCGGTGGCGATCGCGGCCGCATCCGGATCGTCGAGCAGGGTGGTGAGCGTGAACACCACCGCCGGCCACAGGGCATCCGGCACGCTGTCGAGATAGCGGATCTCCAACCAGCGCCGGGGCCGTACCGGCGGAAACAGCGTGGTCAGGTGGTACTCAAGATCGGCCTCGGTGGGGCGACGACCGCCGAGGACCGCGCGCCCGTCCGCCCAGTCGGCGAACGGCACCCAGTTGGTCACCGGAACCGAATCAGGGCTGTTGACCAGCATCACCGGCGCGCGCAGCGCATACCGCGCCCAGTCACTGGCCGGATCGTCGCCGTCGGCACCGAGCACCGGCCCGCAGCGCGCGGAATCCAGCTGCCCCCAGACCCGCTGCCGCGAGGACTTCCAGCCGGTGAACTGCCCGCCGAGCATCGGCGAATTGGCCGTGACGGCGATCATCGTGGGCCCGAGCGCATGGGCCAGACGTACCCGTTGTGCCCACTCGTCACGCGGGCCCGCGTCGAGGTTGACCTGTACCGACGCCGTCGACGTCATCATCGCGGCGCCCGGCTCGGCAGACCCGCTGGCCGCGAAGAACTGTTCCATGGCCTGATAGCGCGGGCCCGGATTGACCCGCTGGGTCGGGCGAATCGGATCGGCGCCGAGCAGAACCAGGCCCAGGCCCCGGCGGACAAACTCGGTCCGCAGGACGGCCCGGTCGGCCGTCAGCGCGGCGATGGCCGCCGAGGGGCCGGTGGCCGGAGGCCCGGACAGTTCGACCGCGCCCCCGGGTTCGACGGTGATGCGGCTGCCACCGGGCAGCCGGGGCACCGTCGCGATGGCGTCGGAGAGCTCGTCCCAACCCGGCCGGCGCAACGGGTCATCGAGGTCGAAGCAGTGCGCCTCGATCTCCAGGCCCACCAGCCCTACCGGCCCGTCATGCAGGCAGCCCGCCTCGATGAACGCAGCGGCCTGCTCGGCGCTGCTGAACTCGACGGGAGGCTGACAAGCGGCATCAGCCGTGATGGGTACTGCCATGGCACCCCCTCCCGGTCGTCACCGGTTTCAAACGGCTCGGTCGTGTTCCATCATCCAGATCGGACCGACACGTTTTACTGCCCCAGCGTGTTCTGCATGGCGCCGGCGAGGACGTTGACCGCCGGGCCGGCGTTGCCGGATTGGCACACCTTGGCTTGCAGCAGCACGTTTTCCCGTTTGCGGGTGGTGTTGAAACAGCGGCGGTCGGTGCCGGCTTCCTGTTTCACCCAATCGGCATTGGTATCGCTCGCCGCCCCGCCCGTGAACGTCCACACCTCGTTGACGAAGTTGTCCAGATGCATCGCGGTGGTCTGGCCCGAGCAGCCGTTGGTGCGGTCGACCACCCGGCGGAACGCGCGGTCGGCGGCCTCGGGGGTGGCGAACACCCCGATGGCCTGTTTGACGAAATGGTTGTCGTCATCGGCCGCGGTCTTGGTGGTGGCGCCGTTGAACGACGCCAGGTCCGGGTCGTTGTACACCTCGGGCAGGCCGATGTCCGCCCAGTTGTTGCACACCGGGTTGTCCACCGAGAACCCCTGGAACGGGACGGTGAACTGAGATTCCCACCCCATCGGGGCGCCGATGATGTTGCCCACCGAACCTTTGGGCATGACGGCATAGGACACGACACCAGGATCCGAGGGGCGCGCACCAGCAGGTGCAGCCAATGCCAGCGCGAGACCGGCCAGCCCGAAACCGACAGTCAGGGCACGCATGCCCACGATCATGCCAGTCAGTGGACCGTCCGGGTGCAATAGGTGCGCGCCGGCGACGGGTACGGCCAGGCGTAGTGGCCGATTTCGGCAGGACAGGCCGACCGATCCCGCACATCCAACCGCTGCGTCACCTGAACCAGCACACCCGGCCCGCGGTCGGTACGCGCGGCGCAGTCGGCCAGCTCCACCATGCCCGCAGGCATGCCCAATTCGTAGCAGTGGTCGGCGACCAGATTCGGGACCAAGCAGAGGCGGGCGGTCGACGGATCGGCCACGTCTGCGGGCAGATGCTGGTATTCGGCGCTCGGGCACGCGCCGGTGCCGTCGGCGATGGCCCCGACGGTGTAACTCGGGTCGACGGTGCAGGACACCTTGTCGGCCCGGGCCGCCTCAGGGTCGGCCGGGGTGGTGGCCGGGACGCTCACGCAATCGCCGACCGCGAAAACCATGGCAGCGCCACGCTCGGGTTGGCCGTCACCGACGCTGCAGCCGGCCGCCAGCGCCGGCACTGCGAGAAGTGCGGCAACCAGGAGCCGATTGCGCGTCATGGTTAGGGAGAATCTCACGATTCCGGGTACTCCACCCAAGCGTTGCCCGAAAAGCCAGGCGCCCCGGCCACCAAGGGGAAGTGGCCGGGGCGTCCATTGGGCTGCAGAGTGGTCTAACCGGCGGTGGGCACCTGGCAATCGGCGCAGATACCCCAGAACACGACCTCGGCCTCGTCGACCGCGAAGCCGGCCAGGTCAGAGGGTTCCAGGCAGGGCGTCTCCCCCACGGCGCAGTCGACGTCGGCAACTACCCCGCACACCCGGCAGACCAGGTGGTGGTGGTTGTCACCGGCGCGGGTCTCATAGCGCGCCGAGGAGCCGGCCGGTTCGATGCGACGGACCAGACCCGCGTTCACGCAGGCCCGCAGGACGTCGTAGACCGCCTGGGTGGACACCGAACCGAGGTTTTCCCGAGCGAGACCGGCCACGTCGTCTGCAGTCGAATGCGGATGGTCGGCGAGCGCCTGGAGAACCGCGACCCGCGGCGCGGTGACGCGCAGCCCGGCAGCCCGCAACAGAGCCTTGGGGTCGTGGGCATGCACCGTGGTCACGGCTCCAGTATGCGCGCTCTTTGGAGTCAGTCCAAAAGAGCGGACTGTGATTATGGTCGCGCGGGCGCTGCCGGTGTCGGCGGGGTCTCAGGCCGCTCCGGGCGACTGCCCGGCCCGTCAGGACCGCCCGGGCCCCAATTCGGGCCGCCGAACGGCGGCATCATGCCATGACCGGGCCCCATCGGCGGACCGCCACGGTGGAACATCATCATGCCGCCACGGTCATGGCCGCCCCGGTGATGATGGCCGTCGCCGCCGGAGTGGGCGCCGAGGAAGAAGCCGGTGCCGAAGACCACGGCGGTGATGAAGACGATGCCGGAGACGATGCCGACCCAGGCGAGCACCTGCAGGAGCCGGCTCGGCCTGTTCTCGACGGGCGGGGCCACCACCGGTGCGGCGGGTGGTGCGGCCGCGGGCTCGGTTGCCACCACTGGCTGGGTTGCGGGTTCGGGCGAGGTATCAGTCATGCCACGAGCATGGAAGCGTTGCTGAGGTGCTGATCAAGAATCGGCTATGAATCAGCTGTGAAAGACCCGGGGACTCACTGGTCCCAGGGTTTGATCGGGTTGACCGCGAACTGGATCACCCGATATGGCGTGCCGCCGCGGGCCATGGTGTTCCACTGGCTGACGAACACCAGCACCTTGTCCAGGGTGGATCCCGGTGAGATGTAGCCGCCGTAGGGCTGCGCCAGTTGATTGACCTCCGGCGGCGGCAACGAGTCGACGGGATCCGGCCAGGCGCTGGCGAACACGACCGTGGTGACCGGGGCCTCCCCCAGCCCCGTCGGGCCGTCGGCGACCCGCATCTCCATGTTCCCGTTGCCGGCATTGAAGTACGACAGCACGGCTTTCCCGTCGATCTGCCGAATGCTCACCTCCCCCACGCGATCGGGGAACAACGGGGTCGGTGGCTTGCCCCAGCCGGCGGTGCTCGACCAACCCTGCCAGCCGGCCCGATCGGTGAAGGTCTGCGGGGTGGCCCGGTACAGGAACGTCGGGCTGCTCCGGTCGAAATTGTTGGCCAGGATGTACACCCAGCCGCTGGGCGAATCCGGCGCGGGGATCGGGTCGTAGTAACCGCTGATCTGCGACTGTGCGCCGCCCTGGTACTTCGCGTCCCGTACCGAACCCGGTACCGTCGGCCAATTCGGCTTGGCCGCATCGGCTTTCACCAAGCGGGAACTGTGCGGCTTGAGGTTGTAGGTGGTGGTGATCATCATGTAGTTCTCGCGGTTGATGGACACCACACCGGCGGGCAACTGGGAGGAGCCCGGCGGTGCCTGGTCGGCCAGCAGGGGCTTGTCCACTCCGCTCACGCCCCGGTAGCGCACGCCGGCCGGATCGTCGATCGAATCGGCGTCGACGTGCAGAGCCACCGGCGAATACCACCCACCGAAACCCACCGCCTGCCCGGCGAAACTGTCGCCGCAGACCTGGAGCACCCGGCTGGGAAATTCCATGAACTCACACAGATCGGTGGCGCCGATCCCGTAATCGGCGGTGGGAGTACCGGTTCCGGCACTCGGTCCGACCCGCAACACCTGACCGGGCGCCAGTGGGGGCAGCACAGGATCGGGAAACCACGGCTCGGCGTGTGCGGTGGGCGCCTGCCACGCGGCCACGGCAAGCACCGCGACCGCGGCGAATCTGCGGGCTGGGCTCACCCGCGGATCAGAGCTCGGCGGCCAGCAGTTCGGCGATCTGGATAGTGTTCAGCGCGGCACCTTTTCGCAGGTTGTCGCCGGACACGAACAACGCGAGACCACGCCCGTCGGGCACACCCGGATCCTGCCGGATGCGGCCGACCAAGGACTCGTCCACACCGGCCGCGGCCAGCGGGGTCGGTACGTCGACCAACTTGACACCCGGCGCAGCGGACAGCAGCTCCGTGGCGCGCTCCGCCGAAAGTGGTTGGGCGAACTCGGCATTGATCGACAGCGAGTGTCCGGTGAACACCGGAACCCGCACACAGGTGCCGCTCACCGCGAGATCCGGGATGCCCAGGATCTTGCGGCTCTCGTTGCGCAGCTTCTGATCCTCGTCGGTCTCACCGGAGCCGTCGTCGACCAGCGCGCCGGCCAGCGGGATGACGTTGAACGCGATGGGCGCGACGTACTTGACCGGCGCGGGGTACTCCAACGCCGAGCCGTTGTGCACCAGCGCCTCAGCGCCGTCGACCACGGCGCGAGTCTGCGATGCGAGCTCCTCGACGCCGGCCAGCCCGCTGCCCGACACCGCCTGATAGCTCGACACGATCAGCCGGGTCAGGCCGGCTGCCTCGTGCAGCGGCCGCAGCACCGGCATGGCGGCCATCGTGGTGCAGTTCGGGTTGGCGATGATGCCCTTCGGAAGAGACCGAGCGCGGTGTCCGATATCTCTCGCGAAGTTCACCTCGCTGACGACGAGAGGCACCTCGGGATCCTTGCGCCAGGCCGACGAGTTGTCGACGACGACGGCGCCGGCCGCGGCGAACCGCGGGGCCTGCACGCGCGACATCGTGGCACCGGCGGAGAACAGCGCGATGTCGAGACCCGACGGGTCGGCGGTCTCGCTGTTCTCGACCTCGATCTCCTGGCCGCGGAAGGTCAGCTTCTTGCCCTCGGAGCGCGCCGAGGCGAAGAACCGGACCGAGCTCGCGGGGAAGTTCCGCTCCTCGAGCAGGGTGCGCATGACCTGGCCGACCTGGCCGGTCGCGCCGACAACACCGATGTTGACCATGGTCAGCGTCCTGTCCCGCCGTAGACCACGGCCTCGTCGTCGCTACCGAGGTCGAAGGCGTCGTGCAGCGCGGCGACCGCGGTGTCCAGATCGGTGTCCTTCACCAGGACCGAGATCCTGATCTCGGAGGTCGAGATCAGATCGATGTTGACCCCCACCTCGGCGAGCGCCTCACAGAACTTGGCGGTGACGCCGGGATGGCTGCGCATACCCGCGCCGACCAGCGACACCTTGCCGATGTGGTCGTCGTACAGCACCTGGCTGAAGCCGATCTCATCCTGCAGCGAGGTCAGCTTCTGCACCGCGCCCGGACCGTTGTCCATCGGGCAGGTGAACGTGATGTCGGTCTTGCCGTCTTCGACCTTGGAGATGTTCTGCAGCACCATGTCGATGTTGACGTCGGCGTCGGCGACAGCGCGGAACACACGCGCGGCATAGCCGGGTACGTCGGGTACCCCGACGACGGTGACCTTGGCCTCGCCGCGGTCGTGGGCTACTCCGGTGAGAAGGGCGTCTTCCATGGGGATGTCCTCGATCGATCCTTTGACGATGGTGCCGGGCTTGTCCGAGTACGACGAGCGGACGTGAATCGGAACGTTGTACCGGCGGGCGTATTCCACGCAGCGCAGCATGAGCACCTTGGCACCGCACGCGGCCATCTCGAGCATCTCCTCGAAGGAGACGGTGTCGAGGTGGCGGGCGTTGGGCACGATGCGCGGATCGGCGGTGAAGATGCCGTCGACGTCGGTGTAGATCTCGCAGACGTCGGCCTTCAGCGCGGCGGCCAAAGCGACGGCGGTGGTGTCCGAGCCGCCGCGGCCCATGGTGGTGACGTCCTTGCTGTCCTGGCTGACGCCCTGGAACCCGGCGACCAGCACGATGACGCCTTCGTCCAGCGCATCGCGCAGGCGGCCGGGGGTGACGTCGATGATCTTGGCGTTGCCGTGGGTGCCGGTGGTGACGATGCCGGCCTGTGACCCGGTGAACGAGCGGGCCTGCGCACCGAGCGACTCGATGGCCATCGCGACCAGGGCGTTGGAGATGCGCTCACCGGCGGTCAGCAGCATGTCCATCTCGCGCGCCGGCGGCGCCGGCGACACCTGTTGGGCCAGATCCAGCAGGTCGTCGGTGGTGTCACCCATCGCGGAGACCACGACGACGACGTCGTTGCCGGCCTTCTTCGTCTCGACGATTCGCTCGGCCACGCGACGGATCCGGTCGGCATCCGATACCGAGGATCCGCCGTACTTCTGTACGACGAGCGCCACTGTCTAACCCTTCAGAACGCGGGGATGAGTCCCAAACAGGATAAGGGAGACGCGCACGCGATTTTCCCCGCCGGTAGCTTGGCTGACGTGCCTGACACGCCGAGGGGCCGGTCGGCCGCCACCAGTGTGCCGATCCATCCCGATCTCGCCGCCCGCTGGAGCCCCCGGGCCTTCGATCCCGACGCTGTCATTACCGCTGACCAGCTCACCGCGGTGTTGGAGGCGGCGCGGTGGGCCGCCAGTTGGGGCCACCGCCAGCCGGTGCGGTTCGTGGTGGGCACTCGCGGGGACGAGACATTCACCACACTGACGGGCCTGCTCAAACGCGGTAACAGCTACGCGCATGCGGCCTCGGCGCTGATCCTGGTGGGTGCCGACGAAGGCGAGGATGAGCGCACCGCGTTGTACGCCGCGGTCGATGCCGGGGCGGCGATCGCACAGCTGACCGTCGAAGCCGTGTCCCGCGGACTCGTGGTCCACCCGATGGCCGGCTTCGACGTCGAGGGCGCGCGGAGCGCGTTCGGCATTCCGGACGGGGTACGGCCGCTGGCCGTGGTCGCGGTCGGGACGTTGGGCGACTACGCCGAAGTCGACGAGGCGATCGTCGAACGCGACAGCCGGCCGCGCGACCGGCTACCGCTCGAGCAAATCGCGTTCCACGGGCGGTGGGGAATGCCGTTCGGCTGACAGGCCCACCGGCTAGTTTTGGTGGAGCACCGGGAGAGGAACACATGGCACGACAGGCCATCCGCAAGGCCGTCATCCCGGCGGCCGGCATCGGTTCGCGTCTGCTGCCGCTGACCAAGGCAACCCCGAAGGAGATGCTGCCGGTCGGCGACAAGCCGGTCATCGAACATACGGTTCGCGAACTCGTCAATTCCGGCATCACCGACATCACCATCGTGGTTTCCGGCGGCAAGTCGTTGATAGAGGAGCACTTTCGTCCGAACACGACTCTGGTCGATCAGCTGCGAGCCGACGGCAAGGACGCCTACGCCGACGCGGTCGAGGAGGTCGGCGAGTTGTCTGCGCGTGGCCACATCACCTACCTCCACCAGCACGGCCCGTACGGCAACGGCACCCCGGTTCTCAATGCCTCACGCTCGTTCGGTGACGAGCCGGTCCTGGTGCTCTGGCCCGACGACGTCTTCGTCGCCCAGGTACCCCGCGCCCAACAACTGATCCGGGCCTATGAGCAGGCAGCGTCCCCGGTGCTGGCACTGATGCCGATGCCTCCCGAGCAGTCGCGCCGGTACGGCGTGCCGATCATCAAAGAGGATCTGGGCCAGGGGCTCCTGCGGATCTCGGGCATCGTCGAGAAACCCCAACCGGACGAGGCCCCTTCGGACTACGCCGCGATCGGTGGCTACGTCATCACGCCCGGCGTCATCGACGAGCTCCGTGAGCAGACCAACCGCTGGCATGAGGGAACCCAGACCGGTGAGATCTACCTGACCGACGCGATCAACGCCTACGCCAAGGACCATGCCGCGTATGGCCAGGTGATCCAGGGCCACTGGTACGACACCGGCAATCCGTCCGACTACCTGGTCGCGCAATTCGCTTTCGCCCTGGCGCATCCCGAATACGGACCGGTGCTACGGGATTTGGCATCCCATGTCGACGGGCCGCTGCTGCGTGCGCTCGCCCACGAGATCGACGGCCCCCGGCAGGCACCGGCGTAGCCGCCGATGGGCCGGCGGGTTCACGTCCAGAGGGCCTCCAGCGAGGTGACCGACCGGTCCAAGGCCCGGGCACTCAGTGCCCGCAGGGCGCGCCGTTCGACCACCTCGAAGCTCGCGCCGACGTGCTCGTGCAGTGCGGTGCGGCCGGCGTCGAGTTCATCGTCGAGTAGTAGGTCGACGATCTGCAGGTGCTCGGTGATGGTGGCGGCCACCCGCTCCTCGGTGACGAAGTCGTACATCCGGATCAGCCGGATCCGGCGATTGACGTTGTCGAGCGCACTCACCATCGCCGCGTTGCCCGACGCGGTGCACAGTGCGATGTGGAACGACTCGTCGAGCAACACCATGTCCGCCTCCGCCGGCGGCGGGCAGGCCGCCAGGTCGGCCCACTGTGCACGCACCGCGGCCAGCCGTTGCTTGTCGTAGTGCAGTTGAGCGGTTTCCAGGATGCGGGCGATCCCACGCAACTCGATCGTGATGCGCAGCTCGTAGAGGTCTCGGACACCGGCGATGTTCAGTGCCACCGGGTAATACCCGTCGGGCCGGCGTTCGAGCATGCCGTCGGCGTGCAACCGGACCAGCGCCTCGCGCAGCGGTGTACGGCTGACGTTGAGTTCCTCGCACCACTGGGACTCGACCAGGCGGGTCCGGTCGTCGATCTCGCCGGCCATGAGCTTCTTGCCGAGGTCCACGTAGACGCGGTCGCGTAGAGATACCGGCTCCTGCACCCGGGTCACTGCAGCTCCTTGAGTGCGGCCACCACGTCGGCGCTGGGGGCATGGGCACCGAACACCCCACCCTGCATGGTGATCATGTTCAGTGCCGCAACGTGATTGGTGTGGTCGGTCGCGCCGGTGGCATCCGATACCACCAGGCATTCGTAGCCCCGGTCGTTCGCGTCGCGCATGGTGGTGTGCACACACACGTCGGTAGTGATGCCGGTGAAGATGATGTGGGTGATGCCGCGGCCGCGCAGCACCAGGTCCAGATCGGTGGCGTAGAAGCTGCCCTTGCCAGGCTTGTCGATGACGGGTTCGCCTGGCAGCGCGGCCATCTCGGGTACCAGTTCCCACCCGGGCTCGCCGCGGGTCAGGATCCGCCCGCACGGACCGGCAGTTCCGATCTCGGCACCGATCTGCGCCGAGCGCCAGCGCTTGTTTGCGGGCAGGTCGGACAGGTCCGGGCGGTGGCCCTCGCGGGTGTGGACGATGAACAGCCCGGCCGCGCGGGCGGCGGCCAACACCTCCTGTGCGGGTCCCAGTGGCGTGCGCACCAGCGACAGGTCGTAGCCCATGGTGTCGACGTATCCACCCTCGCCGCAGAAGTCGACCTGCCAGTCGATGTTGATCAGAGCGGTTCGGCCACGCGGGATGTCGCCGTCGTAGGGCCAGGCGTAGGGATCGGCCGGGATCGTGATCATGCGGTCTCCCCCGCCAGGGCGGGCTGCGCCGCACGGACAGGCAGGTACGCGAGTGCCGTGAACGCGAGGCCGCCGACCACCATCGCCACCACGGCGTCGGACAGCTGGGGTGCGTAGAAGTGCGTCAGCAATGCTCCTCCGGCGCCGATCGCCCATGCCGCGAACGGTTTCCACGCCAGCGCCGCAGGAGCGCGACGGCGGGCGAACACCAGCTGATCGAGGATGAGCACGATCCCGATCGGCGGCACCAGCACCCCGAGGATGTTGAGCCAGGTGGCGAAGTACGACCAGATCCCGGCGACGGCGGCGACGGTGCCGACGACCCCGAGCACGATCGTCAACTGGCGCATGGTTTTTCCGGTGATGTTGCCGAACCCGACGGCACCGTTGTAGAGGCAGTGCGCGCACACGCTGCCGAGGTTGACGAAGACGAACACGATCGCCAACGGCACCAGGATGCCACCGCCGCCGACCAGCACGTGCAGGAAATCGCCGCCGGCCGTGCCGGGCGCGGCACCGGCGCCGAGCGCCACGACGAGCGCGCCCGCCAACTGCGCGATCAGATAGGCGACCGGGAACGCGGCGAACGCGGCCAGCGCACCTTCCCTGCCATTGCGCGCCCATCGCGTGAAATCGGCTGTCATGGTGCCTGAATCGGCGAAGCAGGCGAACACCATCGTCACGGCGACACCGAAGCCGAAGGCGTTCACGCCGGCCTCGCCCCCGTAGGACAACGCCGAACCGAGCCCGTCCTGTGCGGCCGCCAGCACCACGGCAACCACGCCCAACGGAATGAACAGCGCCGAGGCCACCACCCCGATCCACGAGATCGCCCGGATCCCGACGAAGGTCAGGGCCACGAACAACACCCCTGCCAACAGGGTGATCCACGGCGCGCTCCAGCCCATCGAGAGGTTGAGCGTGGACCCCACCATGCCGGTCTGGAAGGCGAACCAGCCGATGACCAACGCCGAGAGGAAGACAGAGACGATCCGGAACCCCTTGGTGCCGAATGTGTCTGCCGCCGTCAGGGCGAAATTCTTGCCGGAGCGGCCGGCCAGGTAACTCAGCGTGCCCACGTAGGCCATCAGGATCAGATCGCCGACCAGAATGGCGGCCATCCCGGCGACGAAGCCGAGGTTGTAGACCACGATCCCGGCGAACACCGCCGAGGTCATGATCATCGGGAAGCCGACCCACACCGCCGACACCGAGAACAGTGACTTGCGCGCGGACACCGGGACCGGTTCGTTCTCGTACTCATCCTCGAGCGCGGGGCCGAGGGCCGAATGCTGTTCGGCAGACGCTGTATCCATGGCTGTATACCGTCCGGTATACGGATTTCTCCGGCGTTTCTGTTCGTGAAGGTTCGGTAACAGGGTCCTCACCGACCCGCTGCGGTGAGGTTTACCGCAATGCAACACGACGAGCTGGTCCACGTAACAGAAACGACGTCAACTCCCAGTGATCGGCCCGCCCGGGCCGCCACCCCCAGGAGATGTTGATGGATACAGGAACCACGGCGTTCATGCTGTGTTGCATCATCGGCCTCACGCTGATGATCCCCGGCCTTGCCCTGTTCTACGGCGGCATGGTCTCGGTCAAGAGCTCGACGAACATGATGATGATGACCTTCGGGGCGGTCGCCGTGGTCGGCCTGCTCTGGGTGCTGTTCGGGTTCTCCATGGTTTTCGGTACGTCGTACGGCGGATTCCTCGGCAGCGTCACCGAATTCGCCGGCATGAAAGACCTCATGGAGCCGATGACCACCGTCGCCGGGCTGCCGATCAGTTTGTTCTCCATTTTCCAGGCCCTGTTCGCGGCCATCACCGTGGCACTGATCTCCGGCGCGGTCGCCGACCGGATGAAGTTCGGCGCCTGGATGATCTTCGCCGCCGTCTGGGCGGTGCTGGTGTACTTCCCCGTCGCGCACTGGGTGTTCGCCTTCGACGGCGTGGTCACCGAGAACTCGGTCGGCGGCTGGATCGCCAACAAACTGCACGCCATCGACTTCGCCGGCGGCACCGCGGTGCACATCAACGCCGGAGCCGCCGCCCTGGCCGTCGCCATCGTGCTGGGCAAGTCGGCCATGTTCGGCCAGCTGCGCAAGCCGCACAACGTGCCACTGACCTTGCTGGGCGCCGGCATGCTGTGGGCCGGATGGTACGCCTTCAACGGCGGATCTGCCTTGGCCGCAGGCAATTCCGCGGCCATCGTCATGGTCACCACGTTCGTCGCCACCTGCGCGGCGGTGCTGGCCTGGCTGGCCGTCGAGAAGTACAAGACCGGCCACGTCACCGGTGTGGGCGCGGCGTCGGGTGCGATCGCCGGCCTGGTCGCCATCACCCCGGCCTGCGGTGCGGTCACGCCGGTCGGCGCGATCTTCGTCGGCGGCATCGCCGGGGCGATCTGCGTCTACGCCGTGGGCTTCAAGGAGAAGCTCGGCTACGACGACTCACTCGACGTGGTCGGCGTGCACCTCGTCGGCGGCGTGGTCGGCACCCTGCTGGTCGGCTTCTTCGCCAGCGAGGGCATGCCGAATGCCACCAACGGCCTGCTCTACGGCGGCGGTATCGACCAGTTGTGGCGCCAGGCCGTCGCGGCCGGGGCGGTGATGCTCTATTCGTTCGCGGTCGCGTTCGCCATCGCCTACGTGATCAAGAAGACCATGGGTATCCGGATCTCCCCCGAAGAGGAGGAGAAGGGGATCGACTCCACGTTCCACCGGGATTCGGCCTACGAGCTCGAATTCGCCTGACAGAGAAGATGATCCCCGGCCCGGCTGCCGTGGACCGCTCCCGCGGCAGCCGGTGACCGGGGATTCCTCGGCTCGCCAAAGTTTCCTACTGTGATACATTGATTCCCATAAAGAGACGAAAGTGCTGGTGACATGCCGTCCGATCTCGCCACCCTCGCCGAACAGTCCGGCACCAAGTTCATCCTCGCGCTGTTCGTGGATCTGCGCGGAAAGCCTTGCGCCAAACTGGTTCCCGTCCAATCCGTCGACCTACTGGCCACCGAGGGCGTCGGCTTCGCCGGTTACGCCGTCGGCGCGATGGGCCAGGAGCCGAAGGATCCGGACCTCATGGCCATCCCCGACCCGGCCTCGTTCACCCCGATCCCGTTCATCAAAGAGGGTCTCGCGCTGGTGCACTGCGACCCCCACGTCGAAGGACAGCCGTGGCCGTACGCCCCGCGGATCATCCTCAAGGGGCTGATCCAGCGCGCGGCCGATGCCGGATTCGAACCCTGGGTCGGCGCCGAGGTCGAGTACTTCCTCCTGCGCCGCACCGCCGACGGCGCCCTGGCCACCGCCGATGCGGCCGACACCGCCGCCCAGCCCTGTTACGACGCGCGTGGTGTCACCCGGATGTATGAGCACCTCACCGCGATCTCGACGGCGATGAACGCGCTCGGCTGGTCCAACTACGCCAACGACCACGAGGACGGCAACGGCCAGTTCGAGCAGAACTTCGAGTTCTCCGACGCTCTGACCACCGCCGACCGCGTGATCACGCTGCGCTACCTGCTGTCGATGATCGCCGCCGAACGAGACATGGTGGCCACCTTCATGCCCAAACCCTTCTCCGACCGCACCGGCAGCGGCCTGCATCTGCACATGTCACTGACCAGCGCCGGGACGCCGGTGTTCCCGGGTGACACCGACGACCGCGGGCTCGGCCTGTCCGAAACGGCCTACGGGTTCATCGGCGGCATCCTCGACCACGCCTGCGCGCTGCAGTCCGTCGTCGCGCCAACGGTCAACTCCTACAAGCGCACCGGCGCGACCTCGACCGCGTCGGGGGCGTCGTGGGCACCCCGCAAGCCGAGCTACGGCGGCAACGACCGCACCCACTACATCCGGGTGCCCGACAGCCAACGCATCGAGTTGCGCGGCGGCGACGGCTCGGCCAACCCGTATCTGGCGATCGCCGCGGCGCTCGGCGCCGGCCTCGACGGGGTCAAGCGCAGCCTCGATCCGGGCGCGGTGGGAGCCCAGGGGCCGGCGGCACTGCCGCCCACCCTGCTGCACGCCGTCGAGTCGCTGGAGGCCGACCCGGTCGTCACCGGCGTGCTCGACATCGCGGGCGACGGCGTCGCCGCCTACTTCGCCGATGTCAAACGCGCCGAGTTCTTCGACTACCACGGCACCGTCACGCCGTGGGAGGTCGACCAATACCTGACCGCTTTCTAGAAGGGAGATCACATGTGCGGGATCGTGGGGTTACACCTGCGCACACCTGAGCTGTACCCGCGGCTGGGCGAGCTGCTTGCCGCGATGCTCGGCGAGATGTCCGACCGCGGTGCTGATTCGGCGGGAATCGCGGTCTACGGAGACCCGGAGTGGTCACCGTACGGGCAGGGCTGCGTCTCGGTCACCGACGTGATCGCAGCGCCGGACGTTGGCCCGGATGTGGATGTGGTCCAGGTCGATTCGACCTACCTGCTGTCGGCCGACATGAGTTCCGAGGAGCTGCTCGGCTTGGTCCGGGAGGCCTACCCGACCGCGCTGGTCTCCGGGTTCGGCCCCGATCTGGCCGTCCTCAAAGGCGTGGGCCATCCCCGCGCGCTCACCGAAGCCTGGGGGCTGACCAAGGCCCAGGGCTGGCAGGGCGTCGGACACACCCGGATGGCCACCGAGTCGGCCGTGATCCCCTCAGGCTGCCACCCCTACACCGTCGGGCCCGGACAGTGCCTGGTACACAACGGATCCTTCGCCAACCACGCCACGATCCGCCGCGAGCTGCGCCGGGCCGGTGTGGAATTCGACAGTGAGAACGACACCGAGGTGGGTGCCCGGTTCGTCGCCGAGCAGCTGGCCGCGGGCCGCGATGTGGCGACGGCGCTCAAGGAGCTCTGCGCGGTCTTCGATGGCTTCTACACCCTGCTGGTGTCCGACCACGATTCGTTCGCGGTGGTGCGCGATGCCATCGCCTGCAAGCCGGCGGTGATCGCCGAAACCGCCGACTGGGTGGCGATGGCCAGCGAGTACCGCGCGCTGGCCGGATTGCCCGGAGTCGAGCAGGCACGCATTTGGGAACCGGAGCCGGAGGTGGTCTACGCATGGAAACGCTAGTTGGATTCGATTTGCGGACAACGCCGTTGCGTGAGGTCAACGCTGCGCTGCACAAGCCAGGTGTCGAGGGCGACTTCGTCATCGCCCATCCCGACGGTGCGCACAATGTGGCCGTCGGGCTCGATGCGCCGGTGCGCGTGACCGTCGAGGGTCATGTCGGCTACTACGCCGCCGGAATGAACCAGCACGCCGAGGTCACCATCAACGGCAACGCGGGCACCGGGGTCGCCGAGAACATGATGAGCGGCACCGTGCGCGTCACGGGGAATGCCTCGCAGTCCGCGGGCGCCACGGCCCACGGTGGGCTGCTGGTCATCGAGGGCGACGCCGCCGCCCGCTGCGGCATCTCGATGAAGGGCGCCGACATCGTGGTGGGCGGCAGCATCGGGCACATGAGCGCGTTCATGGCTCAGGCCGGCCGACTCGTGGTCCGCGGCGACGCCGGGGAGGCCCTGGGCGATTCGATCTATGAGGCCCGCATCTACGTGCGCGGCGAGGTGACCTCACTCGGGGCGGACTGTGTCGCCAAACCGATGCGGCGCGAGCACCACGCTGAACTCGCGGAGTTGTTGTCAGCCAGTGGCTTCAGCGACGACGACACCGCGGATTACACCCGCTACGGGTCAGCCCGAAACCTCTATCACTTCCACGTCGACAATGCGAGTGCCTACTGATGCGTGAATCCGCCACCTTCGATCGATCCACGATCGCCGACATCCAACGCGCCGCCGAGACCGGCATCTACGACATCCGCGGTTGGGGTGCCAAACGGCGCCTCCCCCACTTCGACGATCTGCTGTTCCTCGGTGCCTCGATGTCACGCTATCCGCTGGAAGGCTACCGGGAACGCTGCGGCACCGACGTGATCCTCGGTGACCGACACGCCAAACACCCACTGCACCTGGACATCCCGGTCACCATCGCGGGCATGAGCTTCGGCGCGCTGTCCGGCCCGGCCAAGGAGGCGCTGGGTCGCGGGGCCAGCGAGGCCGGCACCTCGACCACCACCGGCGACGGCGGCATGACACCCGAGGAACGCGGACAGAGCAAGCACCTGGTGTATCAGTACCTGCCCTCGCGCTACGGGATGAACCCCGACGACCTGCGCAAGGCCGACGCCATCGAGGTGGTGCTCGGTCAGGGCGCCAAACCCGGTGGCGGCGGAATGCTCTTGGGGCAGAAGATCTCCCCGCGGGTGGCCCAGATGCGCACCCTGCCCGAGGGCATCGACCAGCGCAGCGCCTGCCGGCACCCGGACTGGACCGGCCCGGACGACCTGACCATCAAGATCAACGAGCTGCGTGAGATCACCGACTGGGAGAAACCCATCTACGTCAAGGTCGGCGCCACCCGCACCTACTACGACGTGAAGCTCGCGGTGCACGCCGGGGCCGATGTGGTGGTGGTCGACGGCATGCAGGGCGGCACCGCCGCCACCCAGGAGGTGTTCATCGAGCACGTCGGCATCCCGACGCTGGCCGCGGTACCACAGGCCGTGCAGGCTCTCCAAGAGCTCGGCGTCCACCGGCAGGTCCAACTGATCGTGTCCGGCGGTATCCGGTCCGGCGCCGACGTGGCCAAGGCCCTGGCCCTGGGCGCCGATGCCGTCGCGATCGGCACCGCGGCCCTGATCGCTCTCGGCGACAACCATCCCCGCTACGCCGCCGAGTACGAGAAGCTCGGCAGCGCAGCCGGTTTCTACGACGACTTCCAGGACGGCCGCGACCCGGCCGGCATCACCACCCAGGACCCCGAACTGGCAGCCCGCTTCGACCCGGTCGAGGGCGGTCGTCGGCTGGCCAACTATCTGCGGGTGCTGACCATGGAGGCCCAGACCATCGCCCGGGCCTGCGGCAAGGCCCACGTGTGCCACCTGGAACCCGAGGACCTGGTCGCGGTCACCATCGAGGCCGCCGCGATGGCCCGGGTTCCGCTGGCCGGCACGAACTGGATTCCCGGCCAGTGACCGTCACTGCGGACGTCGTCATCGTCGGCGGTGGGCTCGAGGGCGCGGCGGCGGCCTGGGCCTTGAGCCAACGCGGCGTCACCGATGTGACCGTCCTGGAGCGCAATACGGTCGGCTCCGGGATGACCGGGAAGTCCAGTGGGATCGTGCGCTGCCACTACGGGGTGAGCTCGCTGGCCGCCATGGCGACGGTTGGCCTCGACCTCTTCGAGAATGCCGAGGAAGCGCTCGGTACCGACATCGGGTTCCGGCAGACCGGCTACGTCGTCGGGGTCGGCGAACCAAATGTCGGGAATCTCCGCAAGAGCCTGGCCGCCCAACGCGAGGTCGGGGTGCAGACCGAAGAGATCGACGCCGGCGAGGTGGCCAAGCTGTGGCCGTGGGCCGACCTCGAACCGTTCGCGGCGTTCGGCTGGGAGGCTCGCGGCGGGTACGGCGACGCCTACCAGACCGCGCAGGCCTTCGCGGCCTCGGCCAGGGCGGCCGGAGCGCGAATCCAACAGGGCGCCAACGTGTCCGGGCTGACAATCGACGGGGACCGGGTCACCGGTGTCGAGCTGGCCGACGGCTCACGCGTCTCGGCGGGCACCGTCGTCGTCGCCGCCGGGGTCTGGACCGGTCCGCTGTTACAGCCCTACGGCGTCGACGTCCCGATCCGGGTGCACCGCGAACAGATCGTGATGATCAAGCCGGGGGCGGACATGGGCCCCGCGCCGGTGTTCTCGGATCTGGTCTCGCTGCAGTACATCCGGCCCGAACCCAACGGTGAACTGCTGTTCGGTAACTCCGATCTGGCCGAGTTGGAGCCTGCCGACCCGGACGATTACCTGAACCGGGCCACCGACGACTTCGTCGACCTCACCGTCGACAAGGTCGGCACCCGGTTCCCCGGCTTCCCCGATGCGGCGATCACCGGCAGCTACGCCGGGTGCTACGACGTCACCCCGGACTGGAACCCCGTCATCTCCGCGGCCGGTATCGACGGGCTGATCGTGGCGGCGGGATTCAGCGGGCACGGCTTCAAGATCGCGCCGGCGGTCGGCCGGCTGGTCGCCGACCTGGTGACCGAGGGACGCAGCACCGACCCGCGGATACCCGAGTCGGATTTCCGCCTCGCCCGGTTCGCGGAGGACAATTTGCTCAAGAGCCGGTATCCGTACGTCGGTGCCGGGGAGATGCGCTAGACAGGAGTGCCGTGAGCGACCTGCCCCTGCTCCGCAATGCCGGCACGGCGCGCGAGCGCGATCCGCACGAGCCGGTCGAGGAACTGGAGTTCGAGGCGGCGATCGGGCGCAATGTGCGCCAACTGCGTCAGCAGCACGGACTGACCGTCGCGGACATGGCCGCCAGGGTCGGTATCTCGAAGGCCATGTTGTCGAAGATCGAGAATGCCCAGACCTCCTGCAGCCTGTCCACCCTGGCGTTGCTGGCCAAGGGTCTCGACGTCCCGGTCACCAGCCTGTTCCGGGGCGCCGACGTCGAACGGCCCGCGGCGTTCGTCAAGGCGGGCACCGGGCCGGAGATCGTGCGCAACGGCACCAAACAGGGCCACGAGTATCAACTGCTCAGCTCGCTGCGCGGGGAGCACAAGCGGCTGGAATGCCTGCACGTCACGTTGACCGAGAAGAGCCAGACCTATCCGTTGTTCCAGCATCCCGGCACCGAGTTCATCTACATGCTCGAAGGCGTCATGGACTACAGCCACAGCCGCTCGGTGTACCGGCTGCAGCCGGGAGACTCACTGCAGATCGACGGGGAAGGCGCGCACGGACCGGTGGACCTGATCGAACTGCCGATCCGGTTCCTGTCGGTGATCGCCTTCCCC
This sequence comes from Mycolicibacterium sp. HK-90, assembly GCF_030486405.1. The sequence goes on from NZ_CP129613.1 coordinate 6,036,824, forward strand.
GATGCGCAGGTGTGATCACTGGCCCTGCAGGATCGTCACCCGCTGCGGACCGTGGTGGTTGTGCCAGCCGGGCTTCATGCCGGGTGCGGGCGTCGCGTAGGTGTCCGGGCTGTAGAGGTTTCCCGAGCCCTGTGGCCCCTGTGCGGCGGCCGTGCCGGCCAGACCGAGCGCGACGGCGCCGAGGAAGCCCGCGGACAGGATGGGCAGCGCGAGGGCCTTGGTGAACTTGGTCATGATCTGAATCCTTTGTCTCAGTTGGGTTTTCGTTTTGCTTTGCGGCTTGTTCGGCCGCTGAGACAAGAGTGCGGTCGCGACAGCGAAAGATCTGTCCGGTGACCGGGTGATGGGCCGGGTGAATATGCGTTCCCCCGATCGGAGGAGTGCACGTCATCGGCGAGTTTTGGCCTGAGATTTGCGCGGAGTACAGTTGACCGCGTGCAGCGGGTGCTCCTTCTCGGACGCCGCGACGGGGTCTGACCAGACCGGCTTCCCGTCGCGGGTTTTTGCGATCCGCCGGTCGAGTCCCCAATCAACTCCCGGAGCAAAAACCATGACCACCCCCGACATCTCTGTTGATGCCTTCAGTTCGGTTCGCGCGATCAATACGCCGGCCGGCGCCCCCAACCCCGGTCAGCCCGTCTGGAACACCCAGCGCGGCTCATCCATGCCGGTCAGCCGCTATCGCAGCTTCGCCGAAGAGGTTCCCGGCGGGAGCCCGGCATTCGGCACAGCGGCCGTTCCGTTCGACCGCACCTGGCCCGATCGCGTCATCGACAAGGCGCCCATGTGGTGCGCGGTCGATCTGCGCGACGGCAACCAGGCCCTGATCGATCCGATGAGCCCGGCGCGCAAGCGCCGCATGTTCGACCTGCTGGTCCGGATGGGTTACAAGGAGATCGAGGTCGGCTTCCCGTCGGCATCGCAAACCGACTACGACTTCGTCCGAGAGATCATCGAGCAGGGCGCCATCCCCGATGACGTGACCATCCAGGTCCTGACCCAGTGCCGGCCCGAGCTGATCGAGCGCACCTTCGAGGCCTGTGCGGGCGCCCCCCAGGCGATCGTGCACTTCTACAACTCGACGTCGATCCTGCAGCGTCGCGTGGTGTTCCGCGCCGACCGCGACGCCGTCAAGAAGATCGCCACCGACGGCGCCCAGATGTGCGTCGACGAGGCCAAGAAGTACCCGGAGACCCGGTGGCGCTTCGAGTACTCCCCCGAGTCCTACACGGGCACCGAGCTGGAGTACGCGGTCGAGGTGTGCAACGCGGTCGCCGATATCGTCAAGCCCACGCCCGAATGGCCGTTGATCGTCAACCTGCCCGCCACCGTCGAGATGGCCACCCCGAACGTCTACGCCGATTCGATCGAGTGGATGAGCCGGCACCTGGCCCCGCGCGACTCGATCATCCTGAGCCTGCACCCGCACAACGATCGCGGAACGGGCGTCGCCGCAGCGGAATTGGGCTACCAGGCGGGCGCCGACCGGATCGAGGGCTGCCTGTTCGGCAACGGTGAGCGTACGGGCAACGTCTGCCTGGTGACGCTGGGCCTGAACATGTTCAGCCGGGGCGTCGATCCGCAGATCGACTTCTCCAACATCGACGAGATCCGCCGCACGGTCGAATACTGCAACCAGCTGCCCGTGCACGAACGGCACCCCTACGGCGGTGACCTGGTCTACACCGCGTTCTCCGGCAGCCACCAGGACGCCATCAACAAGGGCCTGGACCAGATGAAGTTCGATGCCGACGCCGCCGACCGGGATATGGACGACATCCTGTGGCAGGTGCCGTACCTGCCGATCGACCCCAAGGACGTCGGCCGTACCTACGAGGCCGTGATTCGGGTGAACTCGCAGTCCGGCAAGGGCGGCGTCGCCTACATCATGAAGGCCGACCACGGCCTGGTGCTGCCGCGCCGGCTGCAGATCGAGTTCAGCCAGGCCATTCAACAGATCACCGACGGTGAGGGCGGCGAGGTTTCGCCCAAGGAGATCTGGGACGCATTCTCCGAGGAGTATCTGGCCCCGATCACCCCGCTGGAGCGGATCCGCCAGAAGGTCGTCGCCTCCGAGGTGGACGGCGGTACCGACACCATCACCGCGATCGTCAAGATCGACGGCGTGGAGCGCGAGATCGTCGGCGCGGGCAATGGTCCGCTGGCGGCGTTCGTCGACGCCCTCGGCGCCGTCGGCTACGACGTCAACGTGCTGGACTACTCCGAGCACGCCATGTCCTCCGGTGAAGAGGCCCAGGCCGCCGCCTACGTCGAGGTGTCGATCGACGGCAAGACCGTCTGGGGCGTCGGGATCGCCACGTCGATCACAACTGCATCACTTCGGGCGGTCGTATCTGCCGTCAACCGCGCCGCGCGTGGTTAGCTGACGTCGGCGTAGATCCCTACGCCGACGTCAACGGCAAGGAGCAACCCATGGACTGGGGTCCAACATGGGATTTCCTGTGGCATTTCCTGATCATCTTCGCCTGGATCGCCTACCTGCTGGTGCTGTTCCAGATCCTGACCGACCTGTTCTGGCGTGACCACAAGACCTCGGGCTGGGTCAAGGCGGTATGGGTGGTCTTCCTGATCCTGCTCCCGTGGCTCACCGCGCTGATCTACCTGATCGCCCGCGGCAAGGGCATGACCGAACGCGCGCAGGCAGCCGCGCAAGCGGCCAAGCAGGAGACCGACGCCTACATCCGCGAGGCGGCGGGCCGGTCCCCGGCGCAGGAGATCGCCGATGCCAAGGGTCTGCTGGATTCCGGCACGATCAGCCAGACCGAGTTCGATGCGTTGAAGGCGAAGGCGCTCAGCTAGCTCAGAACAACGTGTACTGATCGCTTTCGGCGGGGATGTCGCAGAACTCCTCGATGTCGGCACCACCGACGACATGGCCGAGCAGGCCCATGAACGTCTCGTCGTCGAGGAGCGGCACCCCCAGCTCGGCGGCCTGATAGCCCTTGCCCTGATCGGGTGCGGGCTCATTGCACAGCACCAGTGAGGTCTGCTGGTCCACCAGGTCCGTGTAGGCGAGCCCGGCGTGCAGGATGCGCTCGATGAGCTCCTCATGTGTGCGCGCCACCTCCGCCGACAGCGCCACCCGCATGCCCTGCACCAGCGGCCGCCCCGCCACGAACATCCCGGGGTTCGCGTACTCGCACGGCAGCCGCGAGGCCAGCACCTTCAACGGCCGCAGCTCCTCGTGGGTGATGTGGCCGTTGGGCCACCGGCGCCGGCTCACCTCGCGCAGCGGCAGCCAGACCTTACGGTCACGGGCCCGGGCCAGCGTGGGTTTGAGGATCTGGGCCAGCACCAGCGCGTCGTCGAGCGCATCGTGCGGCCGCATCTGCGTCACGCCCCAATGCGCCGCCAGCGTCTCCAAGCGGAGATTCTCGGTGCCCAGCGCCAGCCGGCGGGCCAGCTCGACGGTGCACATGACGCTGTCGATCGGCAGCTCCGCCCCGACCAACTCGGCCTCGGCGGCCAGGAAGCTGTAGTCGAAGCCCACGTTGTGCGCCACCAGCGTGCGCCCCTGCAGGATGTCGCTGAGCTCGTCCACGACGTCACCGAAGGTCGGCTGCCCCTCCAGCATCTCGGCCGTCAGCCCGTGCACGTGCGTCGGCCCGGGATCCACCCCCGGGTTCAGCAGGGTGGCGACGCTGCGCTCGACATTGCCGTCATCCCCGACCGCGAGCGCCGCGACGCTGACGATGCGGGCCTGCCCCGGCCGGAAGCCGGTGGTCTCGACGTCGACGACGGCCCAGCCCGCTCCCGGATCATCCGCCGGCCTGCCCCAGGTCGGCGGGGCCGTCGTGGACGGTGCGTGGCTCACATCGTCAGGATGGCACGCGAGTCCGACAAGCCTGGGTCGGCGCCGCAGCGTGTCGTGCACCTAAAATCGCCGGATGCTGACCGTCCGTGGGCGCGCCGCACTGGCCGCCGGAGCAACCGCACGCTGGGCGTCGCGGGTCACCGGCCGCGGCGCCGGTGCCATGATCGGCGGCCTGGTGGCGATGACCCTGGACCGCTCGATCCTGCGCCAATTGGGCCAGGGCCGCCGCAGCGTCGTTGTGACCGGCACCAACGGCAAGTCCACCACCACCCGGATGACCGCGGCCGCGCTGGCCACACTCGGCCCGGTGGCCAGTAACTCCGAGGGCGCCAACATGGACGCCGGCCTGGTGGCCGCACTCGCCGGAGCCCGTGACGCCGAGCTGGCGGCCCTGGAAGTCGACGAGATGCACGTGCCGCACGTCAGCGACGCCGTGTCACCGTCGGTGATCGTCCTGCTGAATCTGTCGCGCGATCAGCTGGACCGGGTCGGTGAGATCAACCACATCGAGCGCACGCTGCGCGGCGGGCTGGCCCGGCATCGCGACGCGGTGATCGTGGCCAACTGTGACGACGTCTTGATGACCTCGGCCGCCTATGACAGCCCCAACGTGGTGTGGGTGGCGGCCGGCGGCAGCTGGTCGGGTGACTCGGTGAGCTGCCCACGCTCGGGCGAGATCATCGTGCGCGACGGTGCCGGCTGGTATTCGACCGGGACCGAATTCAAACGCCCGGATCCACAGTGGTGGTTCGACGACACCCACATCTACGGCCCGGACGGCCTCGTGCTCCCGATGACACTGGCCCTTCCGGGCGCGGTGAACCGCGGTAACGCGACCCAGGCCGTGGCGGCCGCCGTCGCCCTCGGTGCCGACCCGGCTGCCGCGGTGGCCGCGGTGGCGACGGTTGACGAGGTGGCCGGCCGGTACCGCACGGTTCAGATCGGCTCGCACACCGCCCGGATCCTGCTGGCCAAGAACCCCGCCGGGTGGCAGGAGGCGCTGTCCATGGTCGACAAGCACGGCGCAGGCGTCGTCATCTCGGTCAACGGGCAGGTGCCCGACGGCGAGGACTTGTCGTGGCTGTGGGACGTCCGCTTCGAGCACTTCGAGGACACAGTCGTCGTCGCCGCCGGGGAGCGCGGAACTGATCTGGCCGTGCGGCTCGGTTACGCCGGCGTCGAACACTCACTGGTGCACGACACCATCGCCGCGATCGACTCCTGCCCACCCGGGCACGTCGAGGTGATCGCCAACTACACCGCGTTCCTGCAACTGAATCGGCGGATCTCATGAGCGCAGTGCAGATCGGGCTCGTGCTCCCCGACGTGATGGGCACCTACGGCGACAGCGGCAACGCGGTCGTGCTGCGGCAACGGCTGCGGCTGCGCGGCATCGACGCCGAGATCGTGGAGATCACGCTGGCCGATCCGGTGCCAGACTCCCTGGACCTCTACACCCTCGGCGGGGCCGAGGACTATGCCCAGCGGCTGGCCACCAAGCACCTGATCCAACATCCCGGTCTGCAGCGCGCCGCCGAGCGCGGTGCCCCCGTGCTGGCAATCTGTGCGGCCATCCAGGTGCTCGGCCACTGGTATGAGACCTCGGCCGGAGAACGGGTCGAGGGCGTCGGGATGCTCGACGTCACCACCTCGCCGCAGGAGGCCCGCACCATCGGTGAGGTCGCGTCGAAGCCCCTGATCGACGGACTCAGCGTGCCGCTGACCGGTTTCGAAAACCACCGGGGCGGAACGGTTCTCGGATCCGACGCCCGACCGCTGGCCGCGGTCACCAAGGGTGCGGGCAACCGTCTGGGTGACGGCTACGACGGGGCCGTGCAGGGCAGCGTGGTGGCGACCTACCTGCACGGGCCGTGCCTGGCCCGCAACCCGGAGCTGGCCGATCATCTGCTGTCTCAAGTGGTGGGCGAGCTTCCGCCGCTCGAGCTGCCCGAGGTCGACCTGCTGCGGCGCGAACGGTTGGCGGCCCCGCGCCGGGTCTAACTCCCCTTCGAGTGGCCAGTTATCACACGCAGATCCCAAGTGTCCGTGACATAGGTGGCCACTCGACAGTTAGATCGCGTCGCCCAAGCCTGCAAGCAACGCCTGCCGGCTGGCCCGCACATGCTCGCGCATGACACGTTCGGCGCTGTCACCGTCCTTGGCGATGATGAGGTCGAGCACGACATGGTGTTCACGGTCGGACTGCAGGGGGCGTCCCGGCTGACTCAACGAGGTATTGACCAACCGCGCGTAGGCCAGCTGATTCATCAGCATGCGGTAATGCGCTTCGAGCTTGTTGTTGTCGGCTCCGACGATCAGCAGGTCGTGGAACTCTTCCACCAGTTCGGCGTAGCGGGGCCGGTCGTCGTGCGCGACAGCCTCGTCGGCCTGCCGGAGGTTCTCCTCCAACTTGTCGATCTCGGGCACCCGTCCACGCTGCGAGAGCAACCGCGCGGCGGCGCCTTCGAGCAGTTCCTTCATCTGGAACAACTCGGTGATCTCGCGACGTGACGGCGTGGTGACGAACGTCCCGACCCGCGGCCGGATCTCGATGAGCCCCTCGGTCTGCAGCTGCTTGAACGTCTCACGCACCGGGGTTCGGGAGACCCCGAATTCCTCGGCGATGGCCAGCTCGGAGATGTTCACCCCCGGGGAGATCTCGCCCGCGATGATGCGGCGCCGGATCTCCTCGATCAACCGACCCTGTATCGAGCCGTTACTGCTGGTCACCGCTGCTCCTCACTAGCCCAGTGCGGCCAGGTTGCCACCATCGAAGAACTTACCGGCGCTGTAGACCATGGGATGCCGATCGTCGACCTCGGCGTGCACCACCCGGCAGATGAACACGGTGTGGGTGCTGGCCTGCAGGCGCTCGCGGATCTCTACCTCCATACCCGCCGAGCTGCGGTCGATCATCGGACTGCCGAAAGGCCCTGCATGCCAGCCCAATCCACTGAACTTGTCGTCGGATTTCCCGGCGAACCGACCCACCACGTCGAGTTGGTCGGTGGACAAGATGTTGATCGCGAGATGCCCGGCGCGGAACAGGCAGTCGTGTGTCGACGACGTGTGCTGCACGGCGACCATGACCACCGCCGGATCCAGCGAGATGCTCGCGAACGCGTTGACCGCCAGCCCGCGGGGCTTCTCCCCGTCGAGGGCCGCGACGACGGTCACTCCGGTGACGAACTGCCGGTTGACCCGTTTCATCAGGTCGATGTCCGGCGTCACGGGTGCGATCACCGGTCCTGCCCCACCGCGATGATGCCGAGTGCGGTCAACAGCGCACGCGGATCCCAGGTGACGTGCTCCTCCACGATGCGGTCTCCCTCGAAACGCGCGAAGGTCGCCCCGCTGACCGCGACCTCTCGCTTGGTGGCCGGGACACCGAGGAACGAGTGTTCGTGACTGCCCGTGCTGTGCCAGCGGATCGCGGCCCGATCCCCCTCCACCACGACGTCGTCGACAACAGTGAGCAGATCGGGGAAGGCCGAGCGGGTCGCGGTGATCGAGGCCTTGAACTCGTCACGCCCCAGGGTGTTTCCGGTTCCGCTGATGCGCTCGTATCTCTCGGCGAGCAGCTCATCGAACGCATCCACCTCGCCGCGGTCCCAAGCGGCTTCCCACGCGGCCTGGATGCGCAGGCGGCGGGACTCGTTGTCAGTCATGGTCGATCCTCTCGTTACTTGTCGATGAGTTCTGCGATGGGAGTCTCCGGCGTGGCGTGGCGCTGGTCGGCGATCAAGTCCTTCCAGAACGACACCGCCAGACACGCGATGATGATGAGGAACGGCAGGGAGGCGACGATCACGGTGTTCTGCAGGGCATTCAGGCCGCCGGCGAACATCAGCACCACGGCGGTGATGCCGGTCAGCACACCCCACAGGATCAGCACGCCGCGGCGCGGCGTCAGGGTGCCGTCGCTGGTCATCATGCTGAGCACGAAGGTGTTGGCGTCCGCACCCGAGATGAAGAAGATCAGCACCAGCAAGATCGCCACAACCGAGGTGACCGAGGCGAGCGGGAAGTGCGCCAGGGTCGCGAAGAACGCGCTGTTGATGTCGTCGGCGGTCTGCTCGGCGATGTCACCACCCTCGAACATGTCAACGTGGATGGCGGTACCGCCGAACACCGTGAACCACGTGAAGAACACCGCGCTGGGCACGACCAGGACGCCGACGATGAAGCCGCGGATCGTCCGGCCCTTGGAGATCCGGGCCAGGAACACACCGACGAAGGCGCCCCACGACACCCACCATGCGAGCATGAAGTAGGTCCACCACTGCATCCACTCGAGGTCGCCGAAGGCGGTGCCCTGCAGGCTCATCCGGAAGAAATCGGTCGCCCAGGTGCCGAGCGATTCGATGTAGAGGTTGGCAATGAAGACCGTGGGCCCGACGACGAGCATGAAGACGAACAGCGCAACGGCCATCGCCGTGCTGCCCTGGCTGAGGTATTTGATGCCCTTGCTCACCCCGGTCACCGCCGACATGGTGAAGATCGCGGTGACCGCAGCGATGATGACGACCTGAGCGACGTTGCTGACCGGAATGCCGAACAACGTGAACAGTCCGTTGTTGACCTGAAGCGCACCGAGTCCGAGCGATGTGGTGGTGCCGAACAGCGTGGCGAACACCGCCAGCACGTCGATGAGTTTCCCGATCGGCCCATTCGCCCGGTCGCCGATCAGCGGGACGAACAACTGGCTGACCAGGGTGCGCCGGCCCATTCGGTATGTGGAGTAGGCGATGGCCAGGCCGAACACCGCGAAGATCGCCCAGGCGTGCAGGCCCCAGTCGAAGTAGGAGTACTGCATGGCGCGCACCGCGGCTTGGGGGGTACCGGGTTCGGCAAGCCCGTGCGGTGGCGCGGCCAGGTGCGAAACCGGTTCGGCCACACCATAGGACACCAGACCGATGCCCATCACCGCGCTCAAGATCATCGCGAGCCAGGTGATGGTCTTGAACTGGGGGCGGTCGGTGTCCCTGCCCAGCCGGACGTCGCCATACGGGCTGAACGCCAGGAACACGAGGAATACCAGGATACCGAGAGTCACCACCAGGTAGAGCCAGCCGAAGCTACCGGTCACCCAGTTCAACGACGACGTGGTCACCTTGTTGAGGTTGTCGGTGAACAGCACCGCCCATACGACAAAGACGGCGGAGATGGCCACCGAGGTCCAGAAGACGGTCCCGAGACGACCGGTCGGCCCGACCAGACCGTCGCGTTCGACGGTGACGGGCGTCACCGGCCCGGCACTGAGATCACTGGTCATGGGTGCTCCTCGACATCACAGGCCAAGAGGCCGAACCGGCCAGCGGCAAGCAGCTGTGGCATACAACAGAATGTAATGCCGCTCACAGAGCACTGTCAACGGCCCCCGCGCCACAAGCCGTTCGACTGGACCGATATGCAGTGCAATCTAGGTATCCACCTGGTTATTCATTCAATTTCCGCGCGCCGGGATGCGGCCGCAACGGGCGGCCCTTGACCAATCGCACGGGGAAGCCCTAGCGTTTCTGGCATGCAAGACGCGGCGTCTCCGAGCGACATCGGCCTTCGCAAGCTGGTCGTCTACCGCGAGTCGGTGGTGACCGAGGCGGGCGAAACACCGGTTCGCCCCGCGCTGCAGGCCAGCGTCGCCGCGGTGATGCGCAACCCTTGGGTGGGAACCGGTCCGTCCCGCGATCTGTCGCCAGAGGTGACCCGGATCGCCCCGGCACTGGCTCGGTTGGTGACCGAGCGCCTCATCGACGCACTCGGCGGCGTCGATGCGATCGAGGCGTTCGGCAAAGCCGCGATTGTCGGAAGCACGGGCGAGATCGAGCACGGCGGCGCACTGATCCACACGCCGTACTTCGGCAACCTGATGCGCGAGTTCCTCGACGGCGAGTCGATCATCTGCTTCGCCGACAGCCGCACCGAAGCCGGTGAGCCCCTTGTGGTTCCGATGTGGCACAAGACCAAGGCAGCCACGCGTAGCCACTATCAGACCGTGAGTACTCGCGTGCCCGACGGCCCGCGCGCCGACGAACTCGTCATCGTCGCGGCCGGGTCGACCGGCCCCCGTCCGCATCCCCGCATCGGGGACCGCACCACCGACCCCGCCGTCACCGTCAAGAGTCTGGAGAGTGTCCTGTCATGAAGCTGCGCAAGATCGTCACCGTCGTCGAGGAGATCCGCACCGAGGGCGGCCGCGAGGTCAACCCACCAGCCCGCGTCGCCGTCGTCGCTGCGGTAATAGAAAATCCGTGGGCTGGTCAGGGTTTCGTGGAAGATTTGGCTCCCGGCATCGACGCAAACGCATCCGATGTGGGCGCACTGCTGGCGCCGCTCGTGCTCGAGGCCCTTGCGGAGCCCGCCGAGGCCTACGGCAAGGCCGCGATCGTCGGGCTCAACGGGGAGGTCGAGCACGGCTCGGGCCTGATCCACACGCTGAAGTTCGGCGACCACTTCCGCAAGGCTGCCGATGCCACCACACTGCTGCCCGCAGTCGAGAAGCGGGGCCCGGCAGGCGTCATCTTCGACATCCCACTCAAGCACATCACTGACGCCACCATCCGATCGCACCATCAGACCGTGGAGGTGCGCATCGCCGACGCCCCGCACGCCGACGAGATCGTCATCGCGCTGGCGGCTGCCTCACAAGGCCGGCCTCAGCAGCGCCTGGCGCCGCTGAGCAGCGAGAAGTAACGGCCCCATGGCTGCGCCGACGCTCGTGCTGTTGCACGGGGTGGGGCTCGACCACACCGTGTGGCAGCCGGTGACCGGACTGCTGGTCGACCGGTACACGGTGATCACGCCGGACCTGCCCGGGCACGGAGTCCGGCCGCCGGCCCCGGCGGGAGTGACGTTGTCGGAGTTGGCCGATGGCGTCGCCGGCGAAATCCCGGCCGGATCGCATCTGGTCGGCTTCTCCCTCGGCGCGCTCGTCGCGCAGCATCTGGCGGTGCACCGGCCGGAACTGGTCTCGACCTTGACCTCGGTCGCTTCGGTATGTCAACGCACACCGGACGAGCGGGCCGCCGTGCTGGCCCGCCTCGAGACCGCGGCCGACGACATGGCGGCGAGTTCGGCCGCGTCCCTGCACCGTTGGTACGACGGAACCGGAGTCAGCCCCGAGCAAATCGCCCGGACCGAGGCCACCCTGCTGGCCAACGACCGGGCCAGCTTCCTGAACTGCTACCGGGTGTTCGCGACGGCCGATGCCGAGATCGGCCCGCAACTCGGACAGATCAACGTGCCCGCACTGGCTGTCACCGGCTCCGACGACCCCGGCTCCACCCCGGAGATGACCGAAAGACTCGCGGCGGCCATTCCCGACTGCGAAGCCGTCGTCATCCCCGGCGCGCGGCACATGCTTCCCGTGCAATGTCCTCGCGAACTCGCCGACTGCCTCATGTCATTCATCGGAAGGTCCGTACATGTCTGATACCCCGAAACTGCAGCACTTCATCGGCGGAAAGCCCACCGAGCCGAACTCCGCCGAGTATTTCGAGAGCACCAATCCGGCCACGCGAGAGGTGCTCTATCGAGCCGCGCGCGGCAGCGCCGCGGACATCGACGCGGCTGTGGCGTCGGCCACCGAGGCCTTCAACGACCCGCGGTGGCGAGATCTGAGCCAGACCAAGCGCGGGCACCTGCTGCGCCGTCTCGGTGACCTGATCGGTGAGCACGCTGAGGAACTCGCCCGCTCGGAGTCGCTCGACAACGGAAAGCTGCTGCGTGAGATGCGCGGCCAGCTCGCCACGCTGCCCGAGTATTACTACTACTACGCCGGTTTGGCTGACAAGATCCACGGCGACGTCATCCCTACCTCGGACCGTCAGGTGCTCAACTACACCGTGCGTGAGCCGCTAGGGGTGGTCGGCGCGATCACTCCCTGGAACTCACCCCTGACGTTGACCACCAGCAAGCTCGCCCCGGCATTGTGCGCGGGGAACACCGTGGTGATCAAGCCGTCCGAATACACGTCGGCGACCGTGCTGAAGCTGGCCGCGCTGGTCATCGAGGCGGGCTTCCCGCCCGGTGCGGTCAACGTGGTCACCGGGTTCGGTACCGAGGCAGGCCAGCCACTCGTGGATCACCCTGGGCTGGCAAAGATCTCGTTCACCGGCAGCACCGCGACCGGGTCGCGGATCGCGTCCGCGACGGCAGGCCGGTTCATCGGGTCGACGCTGGAACTCGGCGGCAAGTCCCCCAACATAGTGTTCGACGACGCCAACGTGGCCAACGCCGCCACCGGTGTGGTGGCAGGCATCTTCGCGGCTGCCGGACAGACCTGCATCGCGGGCAGCCGCGTGTTCGCCCAGCGCGCCATCTACGACGAGCTGCTGGAGCGCGTCGCCGACCGGGCCCGCAGCATCCGGATGGGCAACCCGCTCGACGACGACACCGAGCTTGGCCCGCTGGCGTTCGAAGACCAGCGCGACAAGGTGGCGTCCTACGTCGACCTCGGCCGGGCAGAAGGCGCCCGGGTGCTCACGGGCGGGCAGGCCACCGACGGCGGTCTCGGCGGGTTCTTCTACGAACCAACGGTTCTGGTGGATGTCACCAATCAGATGCGCGTGGTTCGCGAAGAGATCTTCGGACCGGTCGCGGCGATCATGCCGTTCGATTCCGAGGACGAGGTCGTGCAGCTGGCCAACGACACCGAGTACGGTCTGGCGGCCGGCGTGTGGACGTCCAACCTGGCGCGGGCCCACCGGATGGCCGGCCGGCTCGACGCCGGCACCATCTGGGTCAACACCTACCGGGCCATGTCCCCGATGTCTCCCCGGCAGGGCTTCAAGAGCAGTGGCGTCGGCATCGAACATGGCACCGAGACCATGAAGGAATACACCCGGCTCAAGAGCGTGTGGATCAACACCAACGAGGGGCCGGTTCCAGACCCGTTCGTGATGCGGAGCTGACATGCCACTCGTCGAAGTCACCATCGCCGAGGGCCGTTCTGGCGAGCAGATCCGCGCCATGATGCACGAAGTGCACGAGGCCGTGCTGCGGACCGTGAACACGCAGCCTGAGCACATCCGCGTCATCGTCCGCGAGGTTACCCGGACTCATTGGGCAACAGGCGATCTCACCATCGCCGAGATGAAGGAGCAATCATGAGATTTTCGTTGTTTGTGCACATGGAGCGGTGGGACGAGTCGGTCAGCCACCGTCAGCTCTTCGAGAACCTCGCCGAGCTGTCCCTGATGGCCGAGGCCGGCGGCTTCTCCACGGTGTGGATCGGTGAGCACCACGCCATGGAGTACACGATCTCGCCGAGCCCGATGCCACTGCTGGCCTACCTGGCCGGTAAGACCTCGACGATCCGGCTGGGCGCGGGCACCATCATCGCACCGTTCTGGAATCCCATCCGGGCCGCGGGCGAATGTGCGCTGCTCGACGTGATCAGCAACGGCCGCATGGAAGTTGGCTTGGCCCGCGGCGCGTACCAGATCGAGTTCGACCGCATGATGCCCGGGCTGTCCGCCGCCGAGGGCGGCAAGCACCTGCGCGAACTGGTGCCCGCGGTGCGCAAGCTGTGGCAGGGCGACTACGCGCACGACGGCGAGATCTGGCAGTTCCCGACGTCGACGAGTGTGCCCAAGCCCGTGCAGGAGCCGATGCCGCCCATGTGGATCGCGGCACGCGACCCCGATTCGCACGACTTCGCGGTGGCCCAGGGCTGCAACGTGATGGTGACCCCACTGATGAAGGGCGACGAGGAGGTCGTCGACCTCAAGCACAAGTTCGATACCGCTGTCGGCAATCACCCGGAACTGCCCCGCCCCGAAATCATGGTGTTGCGCCACACCCACGTTCACGCCACCGAGGACCCTGACGGCTGGCGCCCCGCCGCCGCGGCGATCTCGAAGTTCTATCGCACCTTCGACGCGTGGTTCGGCAACAAGACCACTCCCGTCAATGGATTCCTCGAACCCAGCCCCGAGTCGAAGTTCGCCCAGCGTCCCGAGTTCGAACTCGAGTCCCTGCACCGGACCGCGATGATCGGCACACCGGACGAAGTCATCGAGCGTCTGCGGTCCTACCAGGAACTCGGCATCGATGAGTTCAGCTTCTGGTGCGACAACAGCCTGCCGCACGACGAGAAGCGCAAGTCGCTCGAACTGTTCATCAAAGAGGTCGTTCCCGCCTTCCAGTAAGGAGCCAACAATGAGCGGACTCCGCAGCGGTGTACGGATCAGCGCCGTCGACCTACAGGATGCCCAGCGCCGCGCCGCCATCCAGCGGGTCGCCGCGCCCGAGCAACCCGTGCTGCTCGACATCGAGGTGTTGATCGACCGAGACACCCGCGCGGCGTTCGACGCGCTCAGCGCTGCGCCCGCAAGCAGCGCGTTGCGTTACGTCGGCACGCCGCGCGGGCTCGCCGGCCTGATCGCCGACGTGCAGCGTCTCGGTATCGCCGACGGTGTGGTGCTCAAGCCTCTCAACGACAGCCCGGTCACGGACCTCATGTTGGAGGAACTTGCGCCGGGGCTGTGCGCCTGAGCCGACGTGCGAGCGCGGCACGCAACCGCGTCAGCCGGCGAACGGGTCCGCAGCCGCGGCGATACGCGCGGCGGCATCGTCGAGAATCGCCTCCCCGTGGCCGAACCCGGCGCGCTGCGCACCCGTCGCCGCGAGTTTGGCGACCGACTCGGCCAGCTCCACGCGGTCGGTGTTGAACACCCCGAGTATCACCTGGCCGTTGAACTCCGCGACCACGTCACCGGTGAGCACCGCATCGGCAGCCGGCAGATACAGCGCGATGCTGCCCGGAGTGTGGCCGGGCACGCCGATCACCCGTGCCCCGCCGGCGAAGTCCAGCACGTCACCGTCGCCCACTGCCCGGTCCACCCGGCACGCCGGACCGTGCGGGGACGCATCGAAGTCGGGCCGCAGCGTCCGCTCCCCGTCCGTCAACACCGGCAGCGGCCCCGGTTCGTCACCGCGGACGAACTCGGCATCGCCCTTGCCTGCAATGACCTCCACGTCGGACCAGTCGGCGATCTCGGCGGCCGCACCACAGTGGTCCTCGTGAAAATGGGTCAGCACGATGCGCTTGACGTGAATCCGCCGCAGGCCCAGATCGGTGAGCGCATCAGCGATGAGCTCGGCGCTGTCCGGCCACCCGGTGTCGATCAAGGTCACACCGTCAGGCTCGATCCACAGATAGCTGTTGAGCAGGTGAGCCTGGCCGCCGGGAATCCGTAGCCGGTAGAGCGACTTCGCCATCTCGAGTAGGTCGGGCATGCTTCGACGCTACCGACGTTCGAGCCGGGTCCGGCCTTGACTTCGCTCACAGCGCACTATTTCCGAACGTGCAGGTGATCAAGCCATCGCGCGGCGGCCGGCCAACGCCCGGCCCAGGGTGAGCTCGTCGGCGAACTCGAGGTCACCGCCCATCGGCAGGCCCGAGGCGATGCGGGTGACGGTCAGGCCGGGGATGTCGCGCAGCATGCGGACCAGATAGGTGGCCGTGGCCTCGCCCTCGGTGTTCGGGTCGGTGGCGATGATCACCTCGGCCACGTCGACACCGTCGACGCGCTCACCGATGCGGTTGAGCAGTTCACGGATGCGCAACTGGTCGGGCCCGACACCCGACAACGGGTCAAGCGCCCCGCCCAGCACGTGATAGCGCCCGCGGAATTCACGGGTGCGCTCGACGGCCTGCACATCCTTGGGTTCCTCGACCACGCACACCAGCGAGGCGTCGCGGCGGGGGTCACGGCAGATGCGGCACCGTTCCTCATCGGAGACGTTGCCGCACACCGCGCAGAACGTCACGCCGTCCCGGATCCGGCCGAGGACCGCGGTCAGCCGGTCGATGTCCGGCGGCTCGACGCTCAGCAGGTGAAAGGCGATCCGCTGGGCACTCTTGGGCCCGATACCGGGCAGCTTGCCCAGCTCGTCGATCAGATCCTGGACCGGACCCTCAAACATTGCGGTTCAACTCAGAGTCCCGGGATACCGAATCCACCCATGCCGCTGGCCAGCGGGCCGAGCCGGCTCTGCGCCAGGGCGGTCACCTGGTTGGACGCGTCGGCCAGGGCGCCGACGATCAGATCCTGCAGCGTCTCAGGGTCGGCCGGATCGATCACTTTGGGATCGATGGCCACCGCGATCACCTCGCCGCTGCCCTTGACCGTGACCTGCACCAGGCCACCGCCGGCCTGGCCGTGCACCTCGGCGTTGGCCAGCGCCTCCTGCGCCTCCATGAGCTGCTGCTGCACCTGCTGCGCCTGCGCCAGCAGGGCCGACATATCGGGCGTGCCTCCGGGTTGCATGACTGGTCCCCTTGCCGTGTTGGTTGCGTCTTGGTCTCGACTTGGTTGCTCTCGCCTGTCGGCGGCGATTCGGACTTCCAGCCTAGTCGGCGGGCGGGCTAGCGTGGCGCCCGTGCGAGTCCCAGCCTGCGTGCGTGTCGGCACCGCGATAGTCAGCAGCGTCGTCGTCGCTGCGACTGCCCCGGCCATCGTCGACGCTCCCCCCGCCAGTGCCGCTCCCTCCAACATCGCCGGGATGATCGTGTTCCTCGATCCCGGCCACAACGGCGCCAACGACGCGTCGATCAGCCGCCAGGTGCCCACCGGCCGTGGCGGCACCAAGGACTGTCAGGCCAGCGGCACCTCTACCGACGACGGGTTCCCCGAGCACACCTTCGCCTGGGACACCACCCTGCGAGTGCGTGCCGCGCTGAACCAGATGGGCGTGCGCACCGCGATGTCACGCGGCAACGACAACGCGCTGGGGCCATGCGTCGACGAACGCGCGGCGATGGCGAATGCGTTGCGCCCCAACGCGATCGTGTCGATCCACGCCGACGGCGGGCCGGCCAACGGCCGCGGGTTCCACGTGCTGTACTCGTCGCCGCCGCTGAACAACGCGCAGGCCGGCCCGTCGGTGCAGTTCGCCCAGACCATGCGCGATCAGCTGTCCGCGTCCGGCATCCCGCCGGCCACCTACATCGGATCCGGCGGTCTGAATCCTCGCTCGGACATCGCCGGGCTCAACCTGGCGCAGTTCCCGTCGATCCTCGTCGAGTGCGGCAACATGAAGAACCCGGTCGACTCGGCACTGATGAAAACCCCGGACGGCCGGCAGAAGTACGCCGAGGCGATCGTCCGGGGCATCGCTGCATACCTGGGTACGCAGGCGCGCTAGCTGCCTTCGACTTCCTTCTTCAGGTTCGCCAGCACCTCGTCCTGGATCTTGCGCAGGCCCAGCGGTGCGAAGGTCTTCTCGAAGAAGCCCTTGATCCCGCCGGCGCCGGTCCAGGTGGTCTTGAGGTTGACCGACGACCCGGTCCCCGCCGGGGCAACGGTCCAGTTGGTCACCAGGCTGGAATTCGCGTCCTTCTCGATCACCGTGTGCCCGGCCACATCCACCGACGCCTTGACGTCACGCACGCGGGACTCCGTGGCCTGCAGCTTCCAGGTGGCCACGGTGCCGGCACCCTGACCGCCCTCGAGCACCTGGTAATCGCGGTAATGCGAGGAAAGGATCTTCGGGCGCACGGTCTGGTAGTCCGCGATCGCGGCGAACACAGCGGCCGGTTCTGCGTTGATCAGAACCGTGCTGACCGCGCTGACCTGTCCCATCAGTCAAACTCCTTAACTCGTGTCTGCGGTCGCATCGATGGCAACCTCCGACTAGCGTATATGTGTGTCTGTTGTTACGACTGACGCACAAGCTGTCCATGCCCAGGGTGTGCAGCGCCTCTTGGACAGTTACCGCGCCATACCGCCCAATGCGACGGTTCGGCTTGCCAAGCCCACGTCGAACCTCTTCCGTGCGCGAGATCGCAACAAAGCCAAGGGCCTCGACGTCTCCGGTCTCACCAATGTGATTGCCGTCGACGCCGACGCCCGCACCGCCGACGTGGCAGGCATGTGCACCTACGAAGATCTGGTGGCCGCGACGCTCCCGCACGGCCTCGCACCGCTGGTGGTGCCGCAACTCAAGACCATCACACTGGGCGGCGCGGTCACCGGGCTGGGCATCGAGTCGACGTCGTTCCGCAACGGCCTGCCGCACGAATCGGTGCTGGAGATGGACATTCTCACCGGGACCGGCGAGATCGTCACCGCAAGCCGGGACCGGTGCTCAGACCTCTTTCATGCCTTCCCCAATTCCTATGGCACCCTCGGCTATTCGACCCGGTTGCGGATCGAGCTGGAACCTGTCACGCCGTTCGTCGAATTGCGGCACCTGCGGTTCCACTCACTGCCCGAACTGGTCGCCGCGATGGATCGGATCATCGAGACCGGCGGTCTGGACGGCACACCGGTCGATTACCTCGACGGCGTGGTGTTCAGCGCCGACGAGAGTTACCTGTGCGTCGGGTTCAAGACGACGACACCGGGTCCGGTCAGCGACTACACCGGTCAGGACATCTACTACCGCTCGATCCAGCACCCGCAGGGCGAGAAGCACGACCGGCTGACCATCCACGACTACCTGTGGCGGTGGGACACCGACTGGTTCTGGTGCTCACGGGCCTTCGGCGCCCAGAACCCGACGATCCGTCGCTTCTGGCCACGCCGACTGCGGCGCAGCAGCTTCTACTGGAAACTGGTCGGCTACGACCAGCGGTTCGACATCGCCGACCGGATCGAGAAGCGCCACGGCCGGCCACCGCGCGAGCGGGTGGTGCAGGACATCGAGGTGCCCGTCGAACACTGCGAACCGTTCCTCAAGTGGTTCCTGGACAACATTCCGATCGAACCGATCTGGCTGTGTCCCTTACGGTTACGTGAAGACGACCGCAACGGTGCGGGTTGGCCCCTCTATCCACTGCGTACCCACCACACCTACGTCAACGTGGGGTTCTGGTCCTCGGTACCCGTCGGCCCCGAGGAGGGCCACACCAACAAACTGATCGAGACCAAGGTCAGCGAGCTCGACGGGCACAAGTCCCTGTATTCCGATTCCTACTACTCGCGTGAGGACTTCGACGAGCTCTACGGCGGCGAGGCCTACAAGACCGTCAAGAAGTCCTACGACCCCGATTCACGTCTGTTTGATCTGTATTCGAAAGCCGTCTTGCGCCGATGAATGGAGAGCAGCGATGACCACCTTCAAAGAACACTCGACGCACCCAGGAGACCACAAGCTCACCCTCGCCGAGATCCTGGAGATTTTCGCCTCCGGCTCGATGCCGCTGAAATTCACCGCCTACGACGGCAGTTCCGCGGGGCCGGAGAGTGCCACGCTCGGCCTGGACCTCAAGACCCCGCGCGGCACCACGTATCTGGCCACCGCCCCCGGCGATCTCGGGTTGGCCCGCGCCTACGTGTCCGGCGACCTGGAACCGCTCGGGGTGCATCCCGGTGACCCCTACCCGCTGCTGTGCGCGCTGGCCGAGAAGATGGCGTTCAAACGTCCACCGGCCCGGGTGCTGGCCAACATCGTCCGCTCCATCGGCATCGAACATCTCAAGCCCATCGCGCCGCCTCCCCAGGAGGCGCTGCCGCGGTGGCGCCGGATGATGGAAGGCTTGCGGCACAGCAAGACCCGCGATGCCGATGCGATCCACCACCACTACGACGTCTCGAACACCTTCTACGAATGGGTGCTCGGGCCGTCGATGACCTACACCTGCGCGTGCTACCCGGACGCCGATGCCGGCCTGGAAGAAGCGCAGGACAACAAGTACCGGCTGGTGTTCGAGAAGCTGCGGCTGCAACCCGGTGACCGACTGCTCGACGTCGGCTGCGGCTGGGGCGGCATGGTGCGTTACGCGGCGCGCCACGGTGTCAACACGCTCGGGGTGACGCTGTCGCGCGAGCAGGCCCGCTGGGCGCGGCAGGCCATCGCCGACGAGGGGCTCAGCGACCTGGCGGAGGTGCGCCACGGCGACTACCGCGACATCACCGAGACCGGATTCGACGCAGTGTCCTCGATCGGGCTCACCGAGCACATCGGCGTGCACAACTACCCGGCGTACTTCGGTTTCCTCAAATCGAAGATGCGACCCGGTGCGCTGCTGCTCAACCACTGCATCACCCGCCACGACAACAGATCCGGTGCCGCCGCAGGCGGATTCATCGACCGGTACGTGTTCCCGGACGGGGAACTGACCGGCTCCGGCCGGATCATCGCCGAGGTGCAGGACGTCGGCTTGGAGGTCATGCACGAGGAGAACCTGCGCAACCACTACGCGATGACGCTGCGCGATTGGTGCGCCAACCTGGTCGAGCACTGGGACGAGGCCGTGGCCGAGGTCGGGCTGCCCACCGCGAAGGTGTGGGGCCTGTACATGGCCGGGTCACGCCTCGGCTTCGAGACGAATGTCATCCAGCTGCACCAGGTTCTGGCGGTCAAGCTCGATGACCGCGGCAGCGACGGCGGACTGCCGCTGCGGCCGTGGTGGACGGCCTAGACGAGGGCCGACTCGCGTCAGCTCTCGATCTTGCGTGCGCCCAGCTCGTTCTGCAGCAGTTCCAGCGCAACCTCCTCGGGGTCGCGACGCGGCCCGGCCTCGCTTTGCCCGGCTTCGGCGAGCATCTGCTCTTCCTCGTCCTCCTGGGACATCGGCTCGGGTTCCGGCTCCGGTTCCGGTTCGGGAATGACCCGGCCCGGGCGGGTGGGCACCCGTGGCGGAGGCTTCGCGGCCTTCGGCGGGGGCGGCGGGGCCGTCTCCGCGGTGCCGACCTCACAGCGGATCTGCCAATCCACCCCGAGCGCATCCTTCAAGGCATCCCGGATCACGTCGGCATTGCGTGACTCGGTCAGCCGCTTCGCCAGTGGCGGTGAATCATGGGACAGCACAAGGGTTTTGTCCTCGACGGCCCGCACGATCGCCCCCGATAGCATGACCTCGGTGGTGCGGCTACGTTCGCGGACCTTCTCCCGCACCGTCGTCCACATGGACCGGACCGCGGCGGCGTTGGGCTCGCCACCGGCAGCCGCGGGCGCCGATACCGGCTCGGGCTCGGGCTCGGGGGCCGGCGGCTCGGGCTCGAAGTCGGGCTCGGGCGGGAGCGGCGGCTCGGGCTCGGACGCCGGAGCGGGCGTCGGCTCGGGCATCTGAGGCGGGGGCGGTGTGGAGACCGGTTCGGGAGCGGCCACCGGCTGCGGCGCGGCGGCGGGTTCGGGAGCAGGCGTCGGGGCCGGCGCGGGTGGGGTGGGCGTCGGGGCCGGCGCAGGCGTCGGTGGCGTCGGGGCCGGCGCTGGTGGGGTTGGCGTCGGGGCCGGCGGGGGTGCCTCGGCGGCGGCCGGCGTCGCCTGACTGCGGCGGACGAAGGTCTTGGCCGGCTCGGCAGGCCGGGCCGCCGACGCCTGGGCCTCGCCGGCCGGGATCGACATGTCCAGCCGGGTCTCGATGCGTTCGATGCGCTGCAGCAGGGCCGATTCGGTGTCGTGCGCCGACGGCAGCAGCAGCCGCGCGCACACCACTTCGAGCAGCAGCCGGGGTGCGGTGGCCCCGCGCATCTCACCGAGGCCGGCGTGCACCACCTCGGCGTAGCGCGTCAGCGTGGCCGCGCCCAGCTTGGCGGCCTGCTCACGCATCCGCTCCAGCACGTCGTCCGGGGCGTCCACCACACCCCGGGTGACCGCGTCGGGCACGGCCTGCAACACAATCAGGTCGCGGAAGCGTTCCAGCAGATCGGTGGCGAAGCGCCGCGGATCATGACCGGCGTCCATCACCGCCTCCACGGCACCGAACAACGCGGCCGCATCCCCCGCCGCCAGCGCCTCGACCGCGTCGTCGATGAGCGCCATGTCGGTGGCACCGAGCAGGGCCAGCGCCCGCTGATAGGTGATGTGATTGCCGCCGCCGGCCTGTTCCGAGCCGGCCAGCAGCTGATCGAGCACCGAGAGCGTGTCGCGGGGTGAGCCGCCGCCGGCGCGGATGACCAGTGGGTACACCGCGTCGTCGACGTTGACGTTCTCTTCGGCGCAGATGCGCTCGAGCAGCGGGCGCATGGTGCGCGGCGCCAGGAGCCGGAACGGGTAGTGGTGCGTACGCGACCGGATGGTCGGCAGCACCTTCTCCGGTTCGGTGGTGGCGAAGACGAAGATCAGGTGCTCGGGTGGCTCCTCGACGATCTTGAGCAGGGCGTTGAATCCCGCCGTGGTGACCATGTGCGCTTCGTCGATGATGAAGATGCGGTACCGGGATTGCGCGGGGGTGAAGAACGCCCGATCGCGCAGTTCGCGGGTGTCGTCGACGCCGCCGTGGCTGGCCGCGTCGAGTTCGGTGACGTCAAGATTGCCCGGACCGTTCGGGGCCAGCGCGACGCACGAATCGCACACCCCGCACGGAGTCGGCGTGGGCCCCTGCTCGCAGTTGAGCGAGCGGGCCAGGATGCGGGCCGAGGACGTCTTACCGCAGCCACGCGGCCCGGAGAACAGATACGCGTGGTTGATCCGGCCCGCGGTCAGCGCAGTCGATAGCGGCTCGGTGACATGTTCCTGGCCAACGACTTCCGCGAAGCTTGCCGGCCGGTATTTGCGGTAGAGAGCCACGGGAGAAGGCTACCGACTGCGTCTGACGACGCGCCGGTGCCCGTTGACTTTGAAACTACGCACACTGCTACCCGCACAAATGCAGCGTCAGCTCGAAGTCAACCGAGGTTATGCACAGAGCGCGATTCATCCCAGGTCGCGACGCCGAGACCGGCACACACCCATGCTTGTCCCTGCGACCGGCGACTCTCGCCGAATGAGTGAGCCCTTCATCGGCACCGAAGCCCTGGCGGCCGGCATCGTCACCCGCTACCAGCTCAACCGCGACCACCGCAGAATCCTGCCGAACATCTACGTGGACAAGCGAACTGCCGTGTCGCTGCGGCAACGCACCACGGCGGCGTGGTTGTGGTCGGGCCGTAACGCGGTGATCGCGGGAGCCGCCGCATCGGCGCTCCATGGCCCGAAGTGGGTGGCCGACGACGTTCCGATCGAGTTGATCGTCGCCAAGACCAAGCCACCCGGAAAGGTGATCACGCGACAGGACCTGATCTGCGACGGGGAGGTCATGCGCATCGACGGGCTGTCGGTCACGAGCGTCGAGCGCACTGCTTTCGACCTTGGGCGCCGCGGGTTGATCGGTGCGGCCGTCGCGCGGCTCGACGCACTTGCTCGAGCCACCGGATTGAAGGCCGACGACGTGCTGGCGCTCGCCGCGCGTCACCGCCACGCCCGTGGCCTGCGGCAACTCGAACGGGCGCTGGATCTATTCGACCCTGGAGGCCAGTCCCCGAAAGAAACCTGGCTGCGGCTGATGCTCATCGACGCAGGTTTTCCGCGGCCACAGACACAGCTACCGGTGCTCGGGCCCGACGGCTACCCGCGGTACTTCCTCGACCTGGGTTGGGAGGAACTGATGCTGGCGGTCGAATACGAGGGTGCGCAGCATGCCGATCAGCTCGGCTACGACATCACGCGTTCCGACTACATCACGCGAGTCGGCTGGACCCACGTCAGAGTGGCCGCGGGACACCGACGGCCCGCCATCATCCTCCGGGTGGGGCATGAATGGGATCGACTTTGGCGGCCAGAGCTCGGGATCGCGCCGCGTCGGCCACCGCTGGCCGGCCCCTCACTGGAACTCGGCTGTTGACTTTGAATCCACGCTCACCGCTACTCGCACAAATGCGGCGTCAGTTCTAAGTCAACGCAAAAGGTGCTCAGTTGCGGCCAGCAGCGCGCACGTGGCCAGGCCGTCGATCGCGTCACGGACGTCGGCCAGCGACGGGAAGGTCGGGGCGATGCGGATGTTCTTGTCGTCGGGGTCCTTGCGGTACGGGAACGCCGAACCCGCCTCGGTGACCGCGATCCCGGCGTCCTTGGCCAGGGCGACGGTGCGCTTGGCGGTGCCGGGCCACACGTCCAGGCTGACGAAGTAGCCGCCCTTCGGGTCGGTCCACGACGCGATCTTCGACTCGGCCAACCGGTCCTCGAGGATCTCGGCGACCAAGGCGAACTTGGGGGCGATCAGTTCACGGTGGCGCTGCATCTGCAGCCGCACACCGTCGGCGTCGCCGAAGAAGCGGGTGTGGCGCAGCTGATTGACCTTGTCCGGCCCGATCGACTTCTTGCCCGCGTGCTGCAGGTACCAGGCGATGTTGCCCAGCGAGCCACCGAGGAAGCTGACGCCGGCCCCGGCGAAGGTGATCTTGGAGGTGGAGGCGAACACCAGCGGACGGTTCGGGTTGCCGGCCGCCTCGGCCAGGCCCAGCACGTCGACCTGGCGGATGAACTCGTCGGTGAGCGTGTGGACCGCGTAGGCGTTGTCCCACATCAACCGGAAATCCGGTGCGGCCGTGCGCATCTGGACCAGCCGTCGCACGGATTCCCAGGAGAAGGTGACCCCGGTCGGGTTGGAGTACACCGGAACGCACCACATGCCCTTGATCGCCGGATCGGCCGCGACGAGTTCCTCGATCAGGTCGACGTCGGGCCCGTCCTCGCGCATCGGCACCGGGATCATCTCGATGCCGAAGGATTCGGTGATGGCGAAGTGACGGTCGTAGCCGGGCGAGGGGCAGAGGAACTTCACCACCGGCTCCTGCGCCCAGGGCCGCACCGAGTCCACACCACCGTGCAGCAGCGAGAACACGATGCTGTCGTGCATCATCTCCAGGCTGGCGTTGTTGCCCGCGATGAGGTTCTGCACCGGGATGCCGAGCAGCTCGCCGAAGATCTCCCGCAGCTCGGGCAGGCCGTGCAAGCCGCCGTAGTTGCGGGTGTCGGTGCCGTCCCGGTCGCGGTAGTCCTCGCCGGGCAGTGACAGCAGGGCGTTGGACAGATCCAGCTGCGCCGGCGCGGGCTTGCCGCGGGTCAGGTCGAGATTGAGCTTCTTGGCCTGCAGTTCTGCGTAGTTGCGCTGCTGGAGTTCGTGCTGCGCGAGCAGATCGTCGCGGCCGAGAGACTGGAACGACACCGCGCGCCTTTCACAGATGCTGAACATAAGGGGACCCCGCGCACCCGCCAGAGCCCGTTGACCCTTGCTGCCTTCCGGCCCTGGGGGAGTTCACAGGATGGACGCCGCGCGGGGTCCACTGCGAGTGTAATACCCGGCTGTTCCCCCGGCGTTGACGGGAGCGGTTCAAGCGTCAGTTAGGATTGCCGACGGAGGATTCGCCTAGTGGCCTATGGCGCTCGCCTGGAACGCGGGTTGGGTTAACAGCCCTCAGGGGTTCAAATCCCCTATCCTCCGCGCTCGGGTCCGGGGTGCGACCTGCTGAATCAACCCTGATCAGCGGTTCGCACCCCGGCCCAATTAAGTACCCGAGGAGGAGTATGGGCCGCACCGTCGCGGTGATCTGGCACGCGTCGTTTTCGATCGTGGCCGCCGGCCTCTATTTCTTTTTCGTCCTCCCTCGTTGGCCCGAGCTCACGGGTCAGACCTCCCCGACGCTGGGGCTGATCCTGCGCATCGTCACCGGTGTGCTGATCGGCCTGGCGGCTCTGCCGGTGGTGTTCACGCTGCAGCGGACCAAGCGTCCCGAGCTGTCCACCCCGCAGATGGCGCTGCAGCTGCGGACCGCCTCGATCGCTCTGCACGTGGTGGCCGGAGTGTTGATCGCCGGCACCGCGATCGCCGAGATCTGGATGTCCCTGGACAGCTTCGGCCCATGGCTCTTCGGGATCTACGGCGCAGCCGCCGCGATCGCCCTGCTCGGCGTCTTCGGGTTCTACCTGGCCTTCGTCGCCGAACTCCCGCCCCCGCCGCCGAAGCCCGTCAAGATCCGGGAGACGACCGGGCGCCGGGGCCGCAAGGAGGCCGAGGCTGACGAGGCCGAGGCGACCGAAGTGGTCGAAGAAGCCGAGGCGACGGACGAGACCGACGAGTCCGAAGCGGCTGACGAGGTCACCGAGACCGAAGCGGCTGACGAGTCCGAAGCGACGGACGAGACCGAGGATGCCGACGAGGAAACCGCCGACGAGGCCTCCTCCGACGACGGCAAGTCCCTGCGTAACCGGCGGCCATCCAGCAAGAGCGCCACCTCGCGGCGCGGCTGGCGGAAGCGCGGCGAAGTCTCCGTCGAGGACTGACGCGCGCCTCTCGCGTCGACAGCGGGTACTTGGCCAGCCAAGATGGGTATATGAGCAAAGTGAGCTCACAGCCGATCAGAATGATTCTCGCGGCGGTACTGACTGCTGCGGCAGCCGTCGTCGCCCCACTAGCACCCGCCGGCGCCGCACCCGGTGACCCCGAGGCGGTCGCCGCTCAGGTCGAACCGTCGGTGGCCCGCATCGACACGGTGGTCGATTACCAGCAGGCGTACGGCATCGGCACCGGCATCGTGCTGTCCCCGGGCGGCGAGGTCCTGACGAATTACCACGTCGTCCAGGGCGCCAACACCATCAGCGCCACGGTCGGTGGCCAGAAGTTCCCGGCCGACCTGGTCGGCTACGACCGTCAACACGACATCGCGGTGCTGCAGTTGCACGGCGCGGCCGGGCTGCCGCCGGCACCCATCGGCGATTCGACCGCGCTCGCGCCGGGCCACCTCGTCGTCGCGCTCGGTAACGCCGGGGGCACCGGCTCGCCGCTGACCCGCGAGGTCGGCACCGTCAGCGCATTCGGCCGGACGGTCAACGCCGAGGACGAACTGACCGGCGCCACCGATCAGATCAACGGCCTGATCGAGTTCGCGGCACCGGTGCGTGCCGGTGACTCCGGCGGCCCGGTGGTCAACTCGGCAGGACAGGTCGTCGGCATGACCACGGCCGCGTCGGTGAACTTCCGGATGGGGCCCGGCGGCAAGGGGTTCGCGATCCCGATCAATGACGCGATGGGCATCGCCGGGCAGATCCGCTCCCGCACCCCGTCGCCTTCGGTCCACATCGGACCGCCGACCATGCTCGGTGTCGGTGTGCGTGCCGCGCAGCAGCAGAACGGCGGAGTGATCGTCCAGGACGTGGTCCCCGGCGGTCCGGCCGAGGCGGCCGGCCTGATCCCGGGCGATCTGCTGACGTCCATCGACGGCACCCAGCTGGATTCGGCGCGCACGCTGACCCTGGTTCTCGATCGGCACTACCCCGGCGACGTCATCGGACTGACCTGGACCGACCGTGCCGGCCAGCAGCACAACGGCAAGGCCACACTGGCGGCTGGGCCGTAGTCCGTGGTCACGCTCGACCGCCTGATCAACGTGCTGGGCGGCTACGGAGTGCGGCTGCGCGCCCCGGCACACGGATCGGACCCGGCCCCGCGGTCGACCGAGCTGCGCAGCGTGGTGATGCACGAACCCGGCGGGGTCATCGGCGATGTCCTGCTGGCCGTCGGTGCCGAGTCGGTCGCCGAGGCGGTGCGATGGGCGACGGCGGCGCGTGCCGTGGTGGTGCTGGTCCGCGGCGCCGAGGGGCCCGACGACGAGTCGATGGCCGGCGTCCGCATCGCGGTGATGACGGTCGAGCCCGAGGTGTCCTGGAGTGAGCTCGCCGCCGTGGTCTACGGCGTGGTGCTGGAGGGCCGGGAAACCGAATCCGGCCGTGGCCCAACCGATTTGTTCGCGTTGGCCGACAGCCTTGCCGACGCGGTCGGTGGCGCGGTCACCATCGAGGACCGGCGCAGTGCGGTACTGGCGTACTCCCGGCTGCAAGAGCATGCCGACCCGGCCCGCGCCGAGACGATCCTGAGCCGACGGGCACCGCAGCGACTCCGGGCGCTGTTCGAAGGCCGCGGCGTGTTTCGGCATCTGGCCGAATCCGACGATCCGTTGTTCGTCGCCGGCGACGAACAACACGGCCTGACCGGGCGGATGGTGGTGGCCGCCCGGGCCGGCCGGGAACTGCTGGGCTCAATCTGGGTGACGTGCGCCGAGCCGTTGCCCGACGCACGCCGGGCGGCCCTGGCCGACGGCGCCCGCATGGTCGCCCTGCACCTGCTCCGGTCACGGGCCAGCGCCGACCTGGAACGGCAGGTGGAATCGGAACTGGTGATCCGGTTGCTCGAGGGGGCCGCCGACGCGACGACAGCGGCCAGCCGGCTCGCGCTGCCGCAGACCCCGCTGCGGGTGATCGCACTGCGGGCCCACACCGCCGACGAGCGGCACGCCGCGCTGCTGTTGGCCTTCGAGCGGGCCACCGCCGGCTTCGGCTGGTCGCGGCCCGGACGCAGTGCGCTGGCCGGCAACACCGTCTACACCGTGCTGCCCGGCGCCGAGCCCGAGGCCGCAGGCAACTGGGTGTCCGGGTTGCGAGCCGCGCTGCCCGAACCCGTGACCGTGCTGGCCGGGATCAGCGGACCCGCCACCGCGGCCGAACTCGCGCTGGCCCGCAGCGAGGCCGACGAATGCCTGGCGCTGCACGAGCTGCGGCCCGCGGGCAGCGCGCCGGTGTACGACGAGGCCTGGGACGACATCCTGCTGCAGCGGCTGCGGATCGCGGCCCGCTCCGGCCGGGCCCCGCAGCGTGGGCCGGTCGCCGAGTTGCGGGCCCACGATCAGGCCAACGGAACCCAGTACGCGCCAACGCTGCGGGCCTGGCTGGAGGCGCAGGGCGATCTCGCCGCGGCCGGACAGGCGCTGGGCGTGCACGAGAACACCGTGCGCTACCGGCTGCGGAAGATGTCCGAACTGACGCAGCTCAACCTGGACGATGCGCGCAAGCGGTTGGCGATGATGATCGAGCTCGCCGCGACCGAAGAACTGTCGTAACACGACAATCTCCGACCGCCCGGTTGTCGGTGCGCTACAAACCGCTCGGACCTGGCCGCACTCACCATGGACACATGGGTGTCGAACGCATTGATGGCGGACCACGGTCGGCGGTCGTCGTGGGTGCAGGCATCGTCGGCCTGTCCACCGCATGGTTTCTGCAGGAACGCGGGGTCGAGGTCACCGTGGTCGACCGCACCGGCGTCGCCGCGGGTGCGTCGTGGGGTAACGCCGGCTGGATTTCGCCGACCCTGACCATCCCGCTCAACGACCCGGCCGTCCTGCGCTACGGCCTGCGCTCGCTTTTCGACCCGGCCGCGCCGCTGCACATCCCCTTCGCCTCGGGCCCGGGACTGTGGGCGTTCCTGGCCCGGTTCGCCATGAACTGCCGGCTCTCGTCGTGGACCAGGGTCGCCAAGGCCAACGTGCCGCTCAACGAGGAGTGCATCGAGGCCTACGACGTGCTGACCTCCAACGGGGTCACGGTGCCCACCACCGACGGGCCGATCACTGCGCTGTTCGAGACCGATCGCCAGGCCGAACACCTCATGACCGAACTGCGCCGGATGGCCGCGGCCGGCCAGACCGTGACGGTGACGGGACTGTCCGGTGCAATGCTGCGCGAGCATGTCCCGCTGGCGTCCGCGGCGATCACGGCGGGCGTCAGCGTGGAGGGTCAGCGCTTCGTCGACCCGGGCCGGTTCGTCCATGCGCTCGGCGATGCCGTCGTCGCCAGGGGCGGCCACCTGGTCACGGGCGAGGTCACCGGAATCCGGCCGGTGGGCACCGGCGACAGGGGTATCTACGTCGATCTATCTACGCGGTCCCTGAATGCCGAGACCGCGGTGATCGCCACCGGAGCGTGGCTGTCGCGGCTGGCCAAGCCCTGGGTCCGCACGCCGGTGCGGGCCGGCCGCGGGTACTCGTTCACCGTGCCGGTGCGACGCCCGCTCCTCGGCCCCATCTACCTGCCCGAGGCGCGCGTCGCCTGTACGCCCTATCAAGGTCGGTTGCGGGTGGCCGGAACCATGGAGTTCCGCTCACCCGACGATCCGCTGCAGCCGCCCCGAGTCGACGCGATCATCGCTTCTGCGGCGCCGCTGCTCGACGGAGTGGACTGGGATGACCGCACCGACGTGTGGGTGGGTCCACGACCGGTTACCCCGGACGGCCGACCGCTGATCGGTGAAGTGGCCCAAGGCATCTACGTTGCGGGCGGTCACGGCATGTGGGGCCTGGCCCACGGTCCGGTCACCGGGCGGCTGCTGGCCGAATACATCACCACCGGAAAGCAACCCGAGGTGCTGCGGGAATTCAACCCGCTGCGCTGACGATTCACGACGTTGCCCTCACGGGCCGACAAGCCGTCAGGGGCGGCGCACGAGACCCGCCCCTGACGGCATTTCCGCATCATCGGAAGGACACTGAAATGACTGTAAGCCAACGTATTTGGTTGTCCCCGCAAGCCTACGACCGGCTCCAGACGGAGTTGACGACGCTGCGGGAGCTGATCTCCACCGAAGCGGCTTCCGACTCCGACGAGAACCAGGTGGCCATCCAGCGGGCCCGCCAGGCTCGCATCCAGCAGATCCACGACCTGCTGCTGAACGCCGTCGTGGGCGAGGATCCGCCGGACGACGGAGTGGCCGAACCCGGCATGGTGCTGACCGTGCGTTACGACGAGACCGGTGAGATCGAGACGTTCCTGCTCGGGATCCGCGGCGCCGAGTACGGCGACCTGGAGGTGTACTCGGTGCAGTCGCCGTTGGGCGAGGCCATCCTCGGCGCCCGCCCCGGCGAGCAGCGGCACTACCCGGTGCCCAGCGGGGCTGCCGTGCCGGTCACCTTGCTGAGCGCGGTGCCGTTCGGGATGCACTTGCCGGCCGCTGGGTAAGGCGCGCTCGCCTTACCCTGTTCGGATGGCAGGCGAACGTAAGGGCACGCCCGGCAGCTTGACCGCCGACGACTGGATCCAGGCCGGCTACGCGCTGTTGGCCTCCGAGGGGGTGCGGGCGCTCAAGATCGAACGACTCTGCCAGCAGATCGGCGCAACCCGGGGCAGCTTCTACTGGCACTTCACCGACATGAAGGGCTACCGGGCCGCGCTGGTCGCGTCGTGGAATGTCTTCCTGGAACAGGACCGTCGTTCCCTGGCCGAGCTCGAGGATCTGCCGCCCCGCGAACGTCTCTCGGGCATGATGCAGCAGCTGCTCAGCCCGCGGCACTGGACGCTGGAGCGGGCGATGCGCGAGTGGGCCAGATCCGACGACATCGCCGCGGCCAACGTGCGGGCGGCCGATCACCGCGTGCTGGTCGCCGTCACCAAGGCCTACCTCGACTACGGATTCAGCCCCGAGGATGCCACCCTGCGCGGCCAGGCCACCTTCACCACGGGCATCGGAGTGCTGCATCTCATGGACTCGGCCGAGGCCCTGACCGCAGCGGATCGCTACGAACGCTTCCTGGACCTGATGCTGGGGAGCTGAGACACTCCGAGCGCGACGCAGACGTCGTGCGCGGCCGGCCGCAACGACGTTTGTGTCACTTTCGACGGGGCTCAGGCCTTCGGATTGCCGTCCTCGTCCCAGTTCTCGGCGACCTTCTTGCTGGGCTGCACCCGCGGCGGCTCACCCGGCATCTTCGGATAGTTCGGCGGGTACGGCAGATCACCGAGGCCGCGATCCTCGTCGGCGGCCACCATTTCGAGCAACGGCTGCAGTGACTGCTTCGCCGAATCGATATCGGCCCACGGATCCGCGCGTCCGGCAAGGAAATCCGGCACTGTGGCGATCGTATAGTCGTCCGGGTCGGCGTCGCGCAGCTCGTCCCAGGTCAGCGGGGTCGAGACGGTGGCGATCGGCGTCTTGCGAGCCGAGTAGGGCGAGGCGAACGTGCGGTCACGGGCATTCTGGTTGTAGTCGATGAACAGCCGCTCGCCGCGTTCTTCCTTCCACCAGGACGTGGTCACCGCGTCGGGGGCACGGCGTTCCATCTCACGGGCCAGGGCGATCCCGGCCCGGCGGACCTCGATGAAATCCCAGTCCGTCTTGATCCGCAGGAAGATGTGCACACCGCGGCCGCCCGAGGTCTTCGGATAGCCGACCAGGCCGAGCTCGTCGAGCAGTGGTTTGAGCACATCGCAGGCGATGGTCCTGGCCTCTTTGAAACCGGTTCCCGGCTGAGGATCCAGGTCGATCCGCAGCTCGTCCGGATGTTCGGTGTCCGGGCACCGGACCTGCCATGGGTGCAACGTGATGGTGCCCATCTGCGCGGCCCACGCGATGGCGGCCGGGTGGGTCACCTTGAGTGCGTCGGCGGTACGCCCCGACGGGAACGTGACGACGCAGGTCTCCAGATAGTCGGGATGCTTCTGCGGCACCCGCTTCTGGTAGATCTCCTCACCCTCGATGCCGTCGGGAAACCGCTGCAGATGAGTGGGCCGGTCTCTCAGCAGGGCCACCATCCGGTCGGCGACGCTGAGGTAGTACTCCATCAGCTTCGCCTTGGTGCCGTCCTTGCCCAGCTTCGGGTAGTACACCTTGTCCGGGCTGGTGAACCGAACCTTGATCCCGTCCACATCGAGTTCGGTTGCCGCTGTTGCCATTTCAGCCCTCCCCCGCAAGCACATCGTGCAGGTCGTAGTTCAGTGGCACATCGAGCTGGTCGAACGTGCAGCCGGCGGGTTCGCGGTCGGGGCGCCAGCGCAGGAACTTCACCGCATGGCGGAATCGTCTCCCGTGCACGGTGTTGCCCTCCATCTGGTCATAGGCCACCTCGCATACCCGCTCGGGGCGCACCGGAATCCAGCGCTTGTCGGCCGCCGAGTTCCAGCGGCTCGGGTCGCCCTCCCGCACCTCGTCGCCTTCGCGCAGCGGCTCCAGATCCGCCAGCAGCTTGAGCCGGTCCTTGGCGGTGAACGACGCGGCGCCACCGACCATCTGGAGCTCGCCGTCGTCGCGGTAGAGGCCGAGCAGGATCGAACCGATGCCTTCGCCACTCTTGTGGATGCGGTAGCCGATGGCCACACAGTCCGCGTCGCGGTGGTGCTTGACCTTGACCATCTCCCGCTTGCCCGGAAGGTAGGCGCCGTCGAGTTTCTTGGCGATCACACCGTCCAGGCCCGCGCCCTCGAAGGTCTCGAGCCACTCGGCACCGAGCACCGGATCGGTGGTGGTTCGGGTGACGTGACACCACTGTTTGGATTTGACGGCCGCGACCAGCGCCTCGCGCCGGGCCCGGAACGGCTCCTGCAGCAGGGACCGATCGCCCGTGGCGAGCGCATCGAATCCGATGAAGTGCGCGGGAGTCTGCTCGGACAGCATCTTGACGCGGCTGGCCGCGGGATGGACGCGTTGGGACAACGACTCCCAGTCGAGCCGGATCCGGCCGTCGATCTCCCGCGGCACGACCACCTCACCGTCGAGCACACAGCGGTCGGCCAGTTCGTCGCGCAAGGCGACGAGCAACTCGGGGAAGTACCGGCCCAACTCCTTGCCGCTGCGGGATTGCAGCACCACGTCGTCGCCGTCCCGGAACACCAGCGCCCGGAAGCCGTCCCATTTCGGTTCGTAGGACCAGACTCCCGCTTCGTCAGGCACCTTCACCTGCGCCTTGGCGAGCATGGGTTCCAGCGGCGGCAGTACGGGTAGGTCCACAATCACCATCCTGGTTCATCGATTCTCATGGATCTAGACCGCCGCGCCACCGCCAACTCATCGCGCAATGCCGCCGTAGTGATCGTGAAGCCGCCACCAGTCATACGCGGGCCCCTGCGGCCGCCCGGGCGGAACGTCCTGCCAGGACTCCTGGCGACCCAGCGGCGTGATGTCGAGAAACGACCACACCGGGCCGATCTCCTCGATCCCACGCCCGTTGACGAAGTACGAGCGATAGACCCTTCCCCGTCGCTGACGAACACGTTGAGCCCGAAGAACTCGTCGACGCCGAAGTCGCGGGAGAAGTCGTCGCCGACCAGGGTGAAGAACGGAATGTGTTCCCACCCCATCCGTGCCTTGAGCCGCGCGATGCGGTCCTGCGGGGCGGCCGAGACGAAAACCAGGGTGGTGTCACGAGCGGCCAGGTGCGCCGGATGGACCACGGTGTCAGCGACCATCGAGCAGCCGGAACAGGCCCCGTCGGGCCAGTTCTCGACGTCGGGGGCGTGGAAGAAGCGGTACACGATGAGCTGACGCTGCCCGGCGAACAGGCCGAGCAGATCGACCTCGCCGGCAGGGCCCACGAAGCGGTAGTCACCGGATACGGGCGTCATCGGCAGCCGCCGACGCTTGGCGGCAAGGCTGTCCCGCGCCCGCATCAACGCCTTCTCTTCGATCAACAGCTCGTCACGGGCCGCCCGCCATTCCTCTGGCGAGACGATTTCCGGCAGGGCGGTCTCCTGCTCCATCGACGGTGACGGAATCCCGGGACCTTCCTGCGCTGGCATGGTCAAACACCTCCTGGGGGCCGGCCGATCCGACGGTTCGACCGGATCGGTCCGGCGGCGGGTGGGACCAGTCACGCTCTGCTTGACGCATACCCCATTGGGCCGCCTGAAACCCGGTGCTCCCGCTCTTGTCTCGCGACTCGGCCGGACCTCATAGCGGTTATCGAGTAGCCACAAACCGCCGAATCCACACCCGGCCTAATGGTGATCTTCCGGCTGCAGCCAGGTGGCCAGATTGCGGACGTAGTCCTTGAACACCGCCAGGACCGACGGATCGGCCTTGATCTGCGTGCCACGTGGATCGGTGACGAACGACGGTGCCCCACAGTCCAGATCCCAGTTGTAATCGGCGAAGTGGTGGAACGTCGACTCGGCGACCGCCCGGCCCAGCGGCCGGCCGGCCGCGGTGCATTCCCCGTCGAGTGCCACCGCAAGATTGAACCGCCGGCCGGTCGCGGTGCTGCGGCCCCGGGCCACCACGGTCGCGCACGGAACCCCGGCCGAGACGGAGCCCTCGTGCGGGTGGGCCGGGAACCACTCGATACGGCCGCTGGAGGTCTTGTTGGTACGC
Organism: Mycolicibacterium sp. HK-90; assembly: GCF_030486405.1. Next base: position 6,071,275 of record NZ_CP129613.1, read on the forward strand.
AGCAGTTCGTGCACCGGCTCCGGAGCGAACACGGGCTGGTAGTCGCCGTTGGCCCCAGAGTGGTAGTTGGGCCACGAGATATGCGGATTGTCCTGGTCGTCGCACCGGGATGCCGCGTCGAGGGCGGGGTCGTGGAACTCGTTCACCTGCCCCAGCGAGCCGAGCCCCAACAGACAGCGGCCCAGATCCTGATGGTCCCGCGCGGTGAGCACCCCGCCACCCAGCTCCCGGAACCTGTTGATCGCCGCACATTCTTCAGGTGTCAGGCCCTGGCCGACCTCGACGGCCATCAGCCACAACTGGTCGAACCCGACCTCGTCGACTTTGCTGAGCACCGGATCCTGCTCGCTGACACCACATCGATTGCGCGTCAGTACCTCGTGCCCGGCTGCGCGCAGCTCCGCAGCCAGCAACGAGAATCGGTCGGCATCCCAATCGTCGGGATTCGCCGGGATCGTGGTCTGCAACAAAATGGTCGCCATGCCGTTCAGCCTGTCCGCGGCCGCCGAGCTTGGGACCCTTGAAACCGCGTGGTCGAAGCCCGCGGCCTAGTTGCTCCACGACACGGATCGCAGTTGCCTGCGCGATTTCACGCCGAGCTTGACGAACACCTTGCGCAGGTGCCATTCGACGGTGTGGGTGCTGATGAACAGCTGCGCACCGATCTCCTGGTTGGTCAGCCCGTCCCGGGCCAGTTGCGCGATCTGCGCCTCCTGCGCGGTCAATTCGTCCCCTGAGACCAACGGTTGCTTACGCACTTTCTCGCCGGTCGCGGTCAACTCACGCCGGGCGCGTTCGGCGAAGGCCTGGGCGCCCATCTTGGTGAACATCTCGTAGGCGGTGGTGAGGTGCTCACGCGCGGGGGTGCGCTGCTTGCAGCGGCGCAACCATTCCCCATAGCGCAGGTGGGTTCGAGCCAGCTGCACCCCGACCCCGCACCGGCCCAACCGTTCGAGGGCCTCCTTGAACAGCGCCTCGGCGTCGGCATCGGCGGCGAGCAGGGCGCGTGCACTGGCCAAAGTGCCCAACCCCCAATCGGTTCCGCTGGCTCCGGCGCCGGCCTCCAACCGGCGCACGGCATCCTCGGCGGCGTCGCGCCGGCCGGTGCGCACACCGGCCTCGGTGAGCTCGAGCAGGCACCAGCCGTAGAACCCGACATCGTGGTATTCACAAGCCTTCTGGGCCGCGGCCAATGCCTCCTCGTACCGGCCCAGGCCGTTGTAGAGCACTGCGGCGGCATACCCGCTGATCCCCAGCAACCGCCCCTCGCCCTTGGCCGTGCCCTCGGCCATCCCGGCCTCGATCAGACCTCCGGCCTCGCTCACGTCGCCTCGCCAGGCCGCGAGTTCCACCTTGTGGTACTTCAACGGATGATGGCCGATCGCCGCCGAGATCGCATCTGCCTCTTCCATGAGCCGTGCAGCTGTGACGAATTCGCCTTCCTGCACGTGCACGCCGGCCTTGTAGGCGATCGCCGGCGCCAGGATGGCCAGGGCCCCGGTGGCGCGGGCGTAACCGATCATGTCCGTGGCCACCCGGTCGATCAACCCGTCGTCCCACATCTCGCCGGCGACGGATTCCTGCATGATCGGGAATGCCAGCGTCAACCAGTGCAGCGCCTTGCCGTCGTGGTGCCGGGCGTGCTCACACCACAGTTCGAGCGCGGTGCGCAGGTGATCGACCGCGGCGGGCAGCCCGTCGGTGACCAGCCTCGCCATCCCGATCAGCAGAAAATCGATGGGCCGCGTCGGGCTCACGATCCCCTCGACCGCTTTCAACGCGGCCTCGGCCGCACGGACCATCGCCCCGGGTTCGCTGCGTGAGGCATACATCGCGGCGGCGAGCGCCTCGATGTAGGTCTCCCGGGCCAGCTCGTCGTCGAGACTCTCCAGCCGCTTGGCGGCGTCCAGCAGGAGTCCCGCGGCGTGCCGGACCGGCGGCGCCCCCGGCAGGCCACCGCGACTGCGGGTGAACTCCATCTGCGCGCGCAGCCGGCCCACCTGGGCCTGCTGCAGCTCGGTCAACGGGTTCAGTTCGGCCAGGGCGAGCATTTCGTAGGCGGCCTCGGGCGCGGCCGCCTCCCGCTTCGCCCCGGCCGCCGCGATGGCCCGCGCGCCACGGAGCCCGGCGTCGGCCGTCAGGATTGCCGCGCGCTCCAGAAACGTCGCCGCCGCGGCGATGCCGCCGCGGCTCTGCGCGCGCCACGCCGAGGCCTCCAGTTCGGCTGCCACCGCGTCGTCCGGCCCGGCCGCGGCGTTGGCGGCGTGCCAGGCCTTGCGATCCGGGTCCAGCTCTGGATCGGTGGCAACGGCCAACGCCCGGTGCACGTCTCGCCGGTCGGCCAGGTCCGCCGCCCGGTAGGCAGCCGACCGAACCAGCGGGTGGTGAAAGCGCATGCGGGGTCCGTATTCGATGACTCCGGCGGCCTCGGCCGGTGCCAGCATCTCCATCCCGATGCCCAAATGCGCTGCGGCACGGGAGAACAGCACTGGGTCACCGACCGGATCGGCGGCCGCCAACAACACCAGCCTCCTGGTGTCGTCGGGCAGGGACTGAATCCGGCGGGCGAAGCCCTCTTCCATCTGCCCCACCAGCGGGCGTGCCGAACCGTTCCAGAAACCGCCGGCCAGCTCGGCAGCCGGAACGTTGCGCGGCACCTGGATCAGGGCCAGCGGATTGCCCCGGGTTTCGGCGATGACCCGATCGCGGACCCGCTCGTCGAGCCGGCCGACCACCACCGAATCGAGCAGGTCCCTGGCATCGCTGTCGGACAGGCCCTCGACCCGCAGTTCGGGCAGGCCGGGCAGGACGTCCGTGCCGTCGTGACTGTCGCGCACCGCGAACAGCAGCACCACCGGTTCGGCCAGCAACCGCCGTGCGACGAAACCCAGGGTCTGCACCGAAACCTGGTCGAGCCACTGCGCATCGTCGACCACACACAACAGCGGTGTGTCGTCAGCGGCGGCCGCCAGCAGGCTCAGCACTGCCAGACCCACCAGGAACCGGTCCGGTGCGGGGCCGACCCCGCGGCCGAACGCCACCGAGAGCGCCTCACGCTGGGGCTCGGGCAGCTTGTCGAGGTGACCGAGAAGTGGTGCGCACAGTTGATGCAATCCTGCGAAGGCCAGTTCCATGTCCGACTCGACCCCGGCCACCTGGGTCACCTGGAATCCGGACGCTTGCCCGACGGCATAGCCCAGCAGCGCGGTCTTCCCGACGCCGGCTTCGCCACGTACCACCAACACCGCACTGCCGCCCGCGCCGGCACCCGACACGAGCCGCCGAAGGGCCGCACATTCGCTGACACGGCCACGCAAGTGTGGGCCTGTGCCCGTCATCACATCAGTACCACCGCGTCCGATTTTTGCCGAAACCCTACCAAGGGCGCGGGTGTCCGGCCTCGCCGGTAGGGTGCCGCCATGACCACCCCAGCGGCGCCCGTTCCGTGGCCCGACGGCGCCCGGTGCGCCGCCTCGTTCACGTTCGATGTCGATGCCGAGGCCGCGATGCTGGGCATCTCACACGCGCACGCGGATCGCATGTCGGCGATCAGCCACCAGGCCTACGGTCCACTGACCGCGATGCCGCGGTTGCTGAAAATGCTTGCCCGGCACAACATCACCTCGACATTCTTCGTGCCCGGTTACACCGCGTTCCGCTACCCGGACGTGGCCAGGGCGATCGTCGACGCCGGCCATGAGATCGCCCACCACGGGTACCTCCACGAACCGTTGAGTGGCCTCACCGACACCGAGGAGGCCGCGATCCTCGACCGGGCGTCGGACACCCTGGAGCAGATCACCGGCGTGCGGCCCGTCGGCTATCGCGCCCCGATGTGGGAGCTCAATTGGCAGTCCCCAAAACTACTGCGGGACAGGGGTTTTCTGTACGACAGCAGTTTGATGGATACCGACCATCCGTACGAACTCGCGGTCGACGGCGGCGGCTCGCTGGTGGAGATCCCGATCGGCTGGGGCCTCGACGACGTCCAGCAGTACTGCTTCGTGCCCGGGTTCTATGACACCGGGGTGATCGACAGCCCGCTGAAGGCGACCGAGGTGTGGCGCCTGGAGTTCGACGCGATCCGGGAGGCCGGAGCGGCGTGGGCGCTGACCAACCATCCGTTCGTGTCCGGGCGCCCGTCGCGGGCCAAGGCGCTGGACGACCTGATCTCCTACGTGCGCGGGTTCGACGATGTCTGGGTGACCAGCCTGGGCGCCATCGCCCGACACGTGCGCGGGCTGGGCCTGACCCCCCGCAGCATCGAACGCCCGGATCCCGCCGACTACTGAGCCCATGCGCCTGCCCGTGATGCCGCCGGTGCCACCGATGCTGTCGAAGCCGGTGGCCCAGATCCCCGCCGGCATGTCGTACGAACCGAAATGGGACGGCTTCCGGTCGATCTGTTTTCGCGACGGCGACGACGTCGAACTGGGCAGCCGCAATGAACGCCCGTTGACACGGTACTTCCCCGAACTGGTGGCGGCGGCCACGGCCGAACTGCCGGCACGGTGCGTGATCGACGGCGAGATCGTGCTCCCGCGCGGTGACGGTCTGGACTTCGAGGCGCTGCAGCTGCGCCTGCATCCGGCCGCGTCCCGCGTGCGCATGCTGGCCGAGCAGACCCCGGCGGCATTCGTCGCCTTCGACCTGCTCGCGCTCGACGACGTCGACTACACCGGCCGCCCGTTCGAGCAGCGGCGGGCCGCGCTCGCCGCGGCGCTGACCGAATCGGGCCCGACGTTCCACCTCACCCCCGCCACCACCGACCTGCCCACGGCGCAACGCTGGTTCACCGAGTTCGAGGGTGCCGGACTGGACGGCGTCATCGCCAAGCCCCTGGACCTGCGTTATCAGCCAGACAAACGCGCCATGTTCAAGGTCAAGCATCAGCGCACCGCCGACTGTGTCGTGGCCGGGTATCGGCTGCACAAGTCCGGCGCCGATGCCGTGGGCTCATTGCTGCTCGGCCTCTACGCCGACGACGGCAGCCTCGCCTCGGTCGGAGTGATCGGCGCCTTCCCGATGGTCACCCGGCGCACACTGTTCGCCGAGCTGCAACCGCTGGTCACCGATTTCGACGGGCATCCGTGGAACTGGGCCGCGCAGTTCGACACCGCCGAGGCGCTGCAGCAGGCCCAGCGAAGGTACGGCGGCTCGCGGTGGAACGCCGGCAAGGATCTGTCGTTCGTGCCGCTGCGCCCCGAGCGGGTGGTCGAGGTTCGCTATGACCACATGGAGGGGCAGCGCTTCCGCCACACCGCCCAGTTCAACCGCCTGCGCCCGGACCGCGAGCCCGGCTCGTGCACGTTCGAACAGCTCGAAAGCCCCGTCACATTCAGCCTGGGCGAAATTCTGCCCGGCCTTTCCCGGTAACACCGAGCAAATTCAATGCGATAGTTGGTTATCCCGCGCCGGAGCGCCGGACGGCGATCTGTTTGCGCAGTTCAATAACCAAGCCGAGAGGCGGCTACCATGTCCGGACAGAGCATTTCTTGCGCGATCAAGCAAACTCGATTTCGATGGGCCGCCGTGCCCGTCGCATTCGGCGCGATCCTGTTGGCGGCGCCAGCCGCCCAGGCCATTCCGGAAGGCACGATCAAGGCCGAATGCAAGGACGCCGGCGGCACGTACAACACCTCGACCTCCAACGGGCACCGGTACTCGAGCTGCGACTACAAGGACATCGACGGCGGCTGGCACAGCGATCAATACACCGACGGTGAGTACACCGGCACGATCGACATCGAGAAGGACGCGCCGCCGCCCACCGGCAAGACGTCGGTGGCGCCCGTCCCGCCGGTGCTCGATCCGGGGATGGCGCCGGCGCGCTAGCCGAACCGCAGGCGAACAGCTCCGAACACCGGTTGACGACGACGACAATTGGGTATCGATAGCAGGTGGGTCGCACTTCGCCCCTTGCCCAGGAAGTCTTGAACGTCGACGAACGCCTGACGGAGATCGAGCGCGAGCTCAACTTCCTGCTCAACGTCACTCCGATCAACGGAGCCGAGGCGTGGCGGGATTTCGCGCGCTCGGGGTTCGAGTCATCGCCCACCCTGCAGTCCAGACCGCTGGACTTCGACCCGGACCTGGTCAGGCGCGACCTCTACGACGTACCGATCGAGCTGGTGGAGAACCCGGCGCTCAACTCGCTGTTCCGGGCAAAACGCGACGAAATCGCCCGGCAGATCACCTTGCTCGAAGACCGGGGCACGTCGCGGTTCAGATACGGCGCGCTGCAGCTCTACGGAGAACCGGGTGACGCGCTGTGCACGACGGCCCGCTCGCTGCTCGAGCTCATCGATCCCCCACCGATCACGCCGACCAGCGTCACCGCCACGGCGTTCGCGGAGGCGGCACGCGCCGAACTGGAGTCGGCCTACCCACAGTTTCCCGTAGCGGTCGAAGTGCGGGACGACGTCGCCGATCTGATGGTGTCGTTCGGGAGGCTCTACATTCCGGCGACTGCCACCTTCCGGACGAACCGGGTACAGCCGCTGATCCAGCACGAGGTCGGGACCCACGTGCTCACCTACCGCAACGGCGAGGCGCAGCCCTTGGGTCTCCTGTCCGTCGGGCTACCGCTATACGAGGAGACGCAGGAAGGCCTGGCGGTGCTGGCCGAGTACGTCGTAGGGGGCCTCGATCCCCGCCGCATGCGTGTCCTCGCCGCACGAGTCGAGGCCGCGTCGATGCTGTTGGCTCACGCGGATTTCGTCGAGATCTTCAGACACCTGACCGAGACTCATGCCTTCGCCCCTCGCACCGCGTGGTCGGTGACGAGCCGCGTGACATACGCCGCAGGCTCGACGAAGGACATCATCTATCTGCGCGGTATCGAACGAGTCCTCGGATACTTCGCCCAAGGACGCAGCATCGATCCCCTCCTCGCCGGCAAGCTCTCACTCGACCATGTGCCGCTCGTCGAGGAATTGATCCGGCAAGGGATTCTCGAACCTCCGCGGGCGCGCCCACGCTGGCTGTCCATGCCCGGGGCAGAAGTGCGGCTCGAACACCTACGTGGCGGGATGAGCGCCGCCGACCTACTCGGAATGGACGTGGCCGCATGAGGATTGCATTTTTGGTCAATCGCGCGGAGACCGAGGTCGACGAGTACGCGACCACCCGCCTCGCGAAGGCAGCCGCCCTCATGGGCCACGAGGTCTGGTACGTCGGTCTGGGCGACGTCAGTATCGGCGACCCCGACGGTGAGATCGGGGCGCACGCACGTCCCGGCATCGCCACGGACAAGGACACGCTCACCGAGTTCATCGATCGAATGAAGGAGAGTTCGGCCGAGCACATCCGCATGAACGAACTCGACGCCGTGTTTCTGCGGAACGACTCGGTCGAGGATCGACAGGACCGGCCGTGGGCCAGCAGCTTGGGTTCCATGTTCGGGCAGCTACTCGTCGCGCACGGCGTCACGGTGGTCAACGACCCGGCGGTGCTCACGCGTGCGGCGTTGAAGGTGTACCTCGACGAGTTCCCGGCGCAGATCCGGCCGAGATCCCTGGTGACGCAAAACGTGGACGACGTCCGGAACTTCATCGCGTCCGAAGGCCGCTCCATCATCAAACCGCTGTGCGGCGCACAGGGACGCAACGTGTTCAAGATCGTCAGCGACGACGAGCCCAACTTGAACCAGATGATGGAGGCGGTGCTGGAAGACGGCTACATATACGCCCAGGAATACGTCGATGGCGCCGAGGACGGCGACATGCGGATCTTCCTGCTCGACGGAGAGCTCATCGAGGTCGACGGACATCACTCCGCTTTCCGGCGGGTGCCGGACGGGAACGACCCGCGAGCCAACATCTGCAAGGGCGGCAAAGTTCGACCCGAAGAGATCACCGAGAAGCAGCACGCGGTGATCGAGGCGATGCACGACAAACTCGCGCAAGACGGGATGTTCTTCGTCGGCATCGACATGATCGGCGACAAGGTCATCGAGATCAATGCCGAGAGTCCGGGCGGCCTGCAGGCGATGGAGCACCTGTACGGAGTCGACATCTGCCCGGCCGTGATCGACGCTCTGGAGCGCCGGAGTACTGCGTGATCGGCGGGTTTACCGGCCGCCCGGTTCGGGCACGCCATCACTATGTCAGTTACCGCATTCCAGGACCTGCCGCTGGCTGATCGGGACCGCGAATGGGACGGCGACGCCGCCGAGAAACGTGTCCGGAAGTGGGCCGACGCGCAGGACGGACCCAACGAGAAATATCGCGACGCACACGTCTGGTACGACAAGGACGAGAAGGACAACTTCACCGCGTACAAGTTGCTGATCGCCGACGTGATCGGCGGCAAGCTCGAGGTCGTGCCGCGGGGCGTGATGGCCGCCGGCGGGATCATGGAAGGCGCGCGCGGTGGCGTCGACCTCCCGAAGGACGACATCGGCCGCGTGAAGAACCACCTGGCGAAGTACTACGAGAAGATGGGCGAGACGGCGCCCTGGGACCGCGATTAGCTAGATTGCGGGCGTGAGCCTCGCCCCAGCCGGACGGTTTGCGCCGAGCCCGTCGGCCGATCTGCACCTCGGGAATCTGCGTACCGCGGTGCTGGCCTGGTTGTTCGCCCGGTCCACCGGGCGGCGGTTCCTGCTGCGGGTCGAAGACCTCGACGACCGCACCTTCAGTGAGATCGGCACCCGGCAGGTCGAGGATCTGGCCGCGATCGGGCTGACGTGGGATGAGCCGCCGCAGTGGCAGACGACCCACCGCAAACGCTACGACGCGGTGATCGGCGACCTGCTCGAGCGTGGGCTTCTGTACGAATGCTATTGCAGCCGAAGAGATATCGCCCAGGCCCCGCAGGCTCCCCATGCACCGGAAGGGGCCTACCCGGGCACCTGCCGCGAGCTGACCGACACCGAGCGCGAGACCCGCCGCGCCGAGACCGGAAGGCCGCCGGCGCTGCGTCTGCGCACCGACACCTTCGTCGGAACCGTCACCGACCTCGTGCACGGCACCTACACCGGCATCGTCGACGACTTCGTGGTGCGACGCGGCGACGGCGTGCCCGCCTACAACCTCGCCGTCGTCGTCGACGACGCCGAATCCGGGGTCGACCAGGTGGTCCGCGGTGACGACCTGCTGCCTTCCTCACCGCGCCAGGCCTATCTGGCCCGCCTGCTGGACTACCCGGAGCCGATCTACGCGCACGTGCCGCTGGTGCTCAACGAGGACGGCGCCCGGTTGGCCAAACGGGACGGGGCGGTCACCCTGGCCGAGATCGGCGTCGAACGCGCACTGGAGCAGATCAGCGTCTCGCTCGGGTGGCCGGCTCTCGATCTCGACGGCATGCTGCGGCGATTCGACCCGGCGAGGTTGCCACGGCATCCGTGGGTATACCTGCCCGGTTGAGCAGAACCCTTCGCACACCCGCATCCCATTGTTAGGTTGCGCCGGTGAGGTCTTACCTACGCCGAGCCCTGTTGGCGATCGTGGTGCTCGCCGCGCTGTTCACCGCGGGGTGCGGAACATCAGGCGACGAGAACCCGGCGGCATCCAGCGGCGTGCTACGAGTGGGCACCGAGGGCGTGTACGCCCCGTTCAGCTATCACGACGCCACCACCGGGGAACTGACCGGCTATGACGTCGACGTGGCCAGAGCGGTCGCCGACAAACTCGGCGTCAAGGTCGAATTCGTTGAGACACCGTGGGATTCGATCTTCGCCGCGCTCGAGGCCAATCGCTTCGACGTGGTCGCCAACGAGGTGACGATCAACGATGAGCGCAAGGCGAAATACGACCTTTCCGAGCCGTATTCGGTCGGCGAGGGAGTGATCGTCACCCGCGCCGACGACAACTCGATCACGTCCCTGGACGATCTGAAGGGCAAGGTCGCCGCGGAGAACGCCACCAGCAACTGGTCGGAGATCGCCCGCAAGGCCGGGGCCCGGGTGGAAGCGGTCGAGGGCTTCACCCAGGCCATCAAGCTCCTGAACCAGGGCCGGGTCGATGTCGTGGTCAACGACAGCATCGCCGTTTACGCCTACCTGGCCGAGACCGGCGACCAGACCGTCAAGATCGCCGGGAAGGTCGGGGAAAAGAGCGAGCAGGGCTTCGCCGCCCGCAAGAACAGCGGCCTGCTGCCCGACCTCAACAATGCTCTCGACGAATTGCGCGCGGACGGCACCCTGGCCGCCATCTCGCAGCGCTACCTCAAGGCCGACGCCTCCGGCGCACCGGCGGAGGCCGAATCCCCCAAGACCACCTGGGATCTGGTGCTGGGCAGCCTGGGCCCGCTGGCCAAGGCCGCGATCACCATGACGATCCCGCTGACCATCATCAGCTTCATCATCGGCCTGGTGCTCGCCCTGGCGGTCGCGCTGGCGCGGCTGTCCGCCAACCGGGCGCTGAGTACCGTTGCGCGGTTCTACATCTCGATCATCCGCGGCACCCCGCTGTTGGTGCAGCTGTTCATCGTGTTCTACGCGCTGCCCGAATTCGGGGTGAAGATCGACCCGTTCCCGGCCGCGGTGATCGCGTTCAGCCTCAACGTCGGCGGGTATGCGGCCGAGATCATCCGCTCGGCGATCCAGAGCATCCCGAAGGGGCAGTGGGAGGCGGCCGAGACGATCGGGCTGAACTACGCCGGCACGCTGCGCCGCATCATCCTGCCGCAGGCCGCACGGGTGGCGGTACCGCCATTGTCGAACACCTTGATATCCCTGGTGAAGGACACGTCCCTGGCGTCGACGATTCTGGTGACCGAACTGCTGCGGCAGGCTCAGATCATCGCCGCGCCGAGGTTCGAGTTCTTCGCCCTGTACGGCACGGCCGCGATCTACTACTGGGTGATCTGCCTGGTGCTGTCGTTCGGTCAGAGCCGCCTGGAACGCCGACTGGAAAGGCACGTTGCGCGATGACCACAGAACGCGAAGACCGGATCGTCGCCACCGATGTGCACAAGGCCTTCGGTGACTTCCAAGTGCTCAAGGGAGTGTCGTTCACCGTGCCGCGCGGCACGGCGACCACGGTGATCGGCCCGTCCGGTTCGGGCAAGACCACGCTGCTGCGGGCGCTCAACGCACTGGATGTGCCGGATGCCGGGGTGGTGAAGGTCGGTGAGGTCGAATTGGACTTCGCCAAACCGGTACCCAACGACCAGCTGCGCCGCTACCGCGCCCAGAGCGGCTTTGTGTTCCAGTCCCACAACCTGTTCCCGCACAAGACCGTGCTGCAAAACGTCACCGAGGGACCACTGGTGGTGCAGAAGCGGCCGCGCGACGAGGTTCTGGCCGAGGCGCGCGAGCTGTTGGGCCAGGTGGGGCTGGCCGACAAGCAGGACCAGTACCCGTACCAGCTCTCCGGCGGCCAGCAGCAGCGGGTCGGCATCGCCCGGGCCCTGGCCCTGCGGCCCAAGGTGGTGCTGTTCGACGAGCCGACCTCGGCACTGGATCCCGAGCTGGTCGGCGAGGTACTCGCGGTGATCCGGGACCTGGCCGTCGAAGGCTGGACGCTGGTGATCGTGACACACGAAATCCAGTTCGCCCGACAGGTTTCCGATCAGGTGCTGTTCACCGATCGCGGGGTGATCCTGGAACAGGGCCCGCCCGCCGCGGTGATCGGCGATCCGAAAGAGGAGCGCACCCGGCAGTTCCTGCAGCGGATCCTCAACCCGCTCTAGGCACCGAGCGCTCGACGCCCACCGCCCAGGCGACCAGAGAACGCAGGTAGGCCAGCACGGTGTCGTCGGGGTGCCCGGACTGATCCTCCAGGTGCAGGCGGGCCAGTTCTTCGATGGCGGACAACATGATTCGTACGGTGGCGCCGTCGGGATCCACGTCCGCGCCCACTGCGACCGACAGCGGGCGGGCGGCGACCTTCCTGGCGTACCGGCGCCCGAGCTCGATCCGCTCGGCCACCTGCGGGGGTGCGCCGTCGGGCGGCCGCAAGATGATCCGCCAGCTTGTCGGCGCTGCGTGCAGGTAGTCCAGAATGCCGCGGCCGAGCTCTCCAGGATCGAGATCGGGTTGGTCGACGGTGCTCATGCCGGCGAAGGCGATCGCCGACTCCCGGTCCAGCAGCGCGGTGGTCAGGCCGGCCAAGTCGGTGAACTGTTGGTAGACAACCGTCCTGGTGACCCCCGAGCGGCTCGCCACCCGTTCGATGGTCAGCGCGGGGTAGCCGCCGTCGGCGACGATGTCGCGGGCCACGTCGAGCAACTGCGCCCTGCGGTCCGCGCCACTGAGCCGGCGCCGCGTCATGTGAGCAACAGATCCACAGCCTTGGCGGCGCTCTGCACAGCGCTCTCCATGGTCGCCGACCAGTCCGTCGCGGTCCAGTCACCGGCCAGCACCAGTGAGGGCACCGAGGTCTTTTGCGCCGGCCGCAGCGCCTCCGTGCCCACCACCTGGGAAAACGTGGCCTTGGGCATCTTGACCACCTGTGCCTGAACCACTTTCGCATGCCGCGCCGCCGGGTAGTAACGACGCAGCAGCGCCATCTGCTCGTCGACGATCTCGTCGTTGCTCTTGTGAATCTGCTCGTAGGCGCCGCTGGTGGTCAGGCAGTACAGCCAGGCCCGGTCGGTAGTGCGGCCGTGCATGATCTGGCGGTCGAAGACCTCGTCGATCACGCCGGTACCGCCGATGATTCCCTCGAATGCGGACTCGGTACCCAATGGCCGGTCCAGGTACAGGTTGGTGCTGACGATCGGTGTGTAGCCCAGTTTGTCTGCAGCGGCATAGATTTCGGGATGCTCGGGCAGGTCGTCGAGCAGCCCGGCGATATTCGAGTTCGGTACCGCACACACCACGGCGTCGGCGGGGATCTCGGTGCCGTCGGCCAGCCGCACCGCGGTGACCTCACCGTTGTCGATCACGACCTTGCGGGCCACCGCGCGGTAGCGGACATCGACACCGCGCTCCTCGAACACCTTCTGCGCCCCGGAGATGTAGAGCGTGTCGAGGTCGACGGTGGGGTAGCCGATGGTGACCGAGGTGCGGTGTTTGATGCCGAGCCGGATGCCGGTGGCCATCACGTTGGCGAACACCTTGGCGGATTCGCGGGCGACCGGCTCGGCGGCGATCCCGAGTGCCAGCCAGTCCCAGAGGGCTTCTCGCGCCGGCGCCGGCATGCCCACCCGCTCGAACCACTGTTCCGTGCTCAGATCCGCCAGGTCGGCCGGCTGATGCAGGGCCTGCCAGCCCAACCGCACGGTGGCGCGGGCGGCCCGCATCCGGTCGGCCCAACCCGCGTCGGGGTGAACCCCGAACAGGGTGCGGATCGCCCCGGCACCAGTGGTCTGCATGGTCACCTTGCGCCCGTCGGGCCAGCGCAGCGTGGAGCTCTTGGGAAACTCGATGAACTGCCGGGTACCCACACTGGCGAGGTAGCGCCACAGGTGCTCATACCCGCTGGCGACCACGTGCTGGCCATTGTCGGGTGTGTCGTCGGCGATCTCGGCGCGCATCGCATGGGTGCGCCCACCGAGTCGGCCACGACGTTCCAGCAGGGTGACGTTCTTGCCCGCTTCGCTCAGCCACACCGCGGCGGCCAGGCCGGCCAGCCCGCCGCCGATCACCACATACTGCCGGTCGTCGCCCATGCGTCACCCCTCCGACCCGACCTAACTTACAGATTGCAAGTTAAGTCGGGCCCACCCGGTGCGTCAACCCCCGACCGCATCGTCCGTTTTCCGCCAGCGTCGGCCGCCCGCGTGCTCATAGCGTCGCCGTCATGACATTGGATTCAGCACCGGCCACTCACGCCTCGGTCCTGCGTGGAACGACCGTGTGGTTCATGGCACTCGCCGCCGCGCTCGGCACCGCCAGCATCTACCCATTGCAACCGGCGATCGCGGATGTCGCTGGAAACCTTGACGTTTCGGTGACAACGACGGGATTCGCACTCGCCTTCGGACCCGTCGGCTATCTGGTGGGCCTGGCGGTACTGGTACCGCTCGTCGATCGATTTCCACCCCGGTGCGTCTTGGCGGCGCAGTTCTGCGTGCTGGCAATGGCACTGGCCGCCAACGCCATTGCCGGCACCACGTGGCTGCTGGGCCTCGCCGTGGGCATCATCGGGGCCGCATCCACCGTCGGTGCGCAGCTGAGTTCGGTCGCGGCACGCTTCGCGCACCCGCGGCGTCGCGCCACCGTGCTGGGCATCGTGACCGCCGGGATATCGGCCGGCATCATCGGCGGCCGGCTCATCGGCGGATGGCTGACGGATGTGTTCGGCTGGCGGGGAGCACTTCTCGTCTTCGCCATCGGGTGCCTCGGCCTCGCGGCAGTCTCCCTGTCGGTGCTGCCCACCACCCGCGCCAGCATCACCACCGGATATCTCGCCACGCTGCGCGGTATGCCCGGCCTCTTCGGCCGGTTCCGGACGCTTCGGCTCGCGGCCGGCCGCGGGGCCCTCTGGTTCTTCTCGTTCTGTGCCGTGTGGTCGGGTCTTGCCGTTGCCCTGGCACAGCCTCCGTTCTCGTATTCAGCCGAGCAGATCGGCCTTTTCGCGATCGCGGGCTTATCGGGGATCGTCGCGACGCGCATTGCCGGGGCCTGGACCGACCGGGTCGGCGCCCGAACCGTGATCATCGTCGGACTGGTTGTCGCCGCCCTCGCCGCGGCGGTGCTCGCCGCATGGCTGTCGAACACGGCCATCACATTGCTCTGCCTGGCGCTTTTCGACGCGGGGCTGTTCGCCGCGCAGGTCGCCAATCAGAGCACGGTGCTGGCGATCGACCCCGCCGCGCCCGCGCAGTTCAACGGCGCATACATGGTGGTCTACTTCATCGGCGGCAGCCTGGGCACCGCCTTCGGGGCGGCCGCGGTGGAGTGGTTCGGCTGGCCCGCGACGGCGGCGGTCACCGCCGCGGTGATCGCGGTGGCACTGGTGATCACCGCAGCGGTGAGCACCCCTTCGACGCCCGCTGAGCCGCGGCCAACAGCTCGTCGCGAAACTGTGGATGAGCGATAGCGGCCAGCGCCTCGCCGCGCTCCCGAACCGTCTTGCCCTCCAATTCGGCTGCGCCGTACTCGGTGACGATCACGTCGACCTGGTGGCGCGGGGTCGTGATCACCGCACCCGGCCCGAACCACGGCACGATCCGCGACTGGCACACGCCGTCCTTCTCGAACGTCGAGGGCAGGCAGATCAATGAACGGTCCGACAGCTCGAGCCCGACGCCGGCGACGAAGTCCTCGGCGCCGCCGACGCCGCTGAACTGATCACCGCCGATCGTGTCGGCGACCACCTGGCCTTGGATGTCGACCCCGAGTGCTCCGTTGATGGTCACCATGTCGTTGTTGGCGCCGATCACCTCGGGTGCGTTGACGACCTCAACCGGCAGGAACGACACGTCCTCGTTGCCGTCCAGCCACCCATAGAGCTCGGCCGAACCGAACGCGAACGTCGTCACGCTCACGCCGTCGTACAGACCTTTGCGAGCGTTGGTGACCTTTCCGGCGCGGTGCAGCTGCATGCAGCCGTCGGTGAACATCTCGCTGTGCAGCCCGTAATCACCGCCGTCCCCCTCGGCGAGCAGAGTCGCGATCTGACTGGGAATCGAGCCGATGCCGGTCTGCAGCGTGGCGCCCGACGGGATGTACTCGACGGCGTGCCGCGCGATCTCCCGGTCGACGTCGGTGGGCGCCGCGCCGGGCAGTGCGAGCGGTGCGTCGGCCGAGTGTACGAGGACGTCGATCTCGTCGACGTGCAGTGCGTGCCGGAAATCGCCGAGCCCGAACGTTCGCGGATAGGCGTCCGACACCTCGACGACGAGCAGCCGCTGCGGATCGGCGCCCGCGCGGCGCAACTCCCCGACCGTGGCGCCCGCGTGCAACGACAGCGAGCACCAGCCGTCGGCATCGGGCGGCGTCGCGACCGTCGTCATCACCCGCGGGGCCTGGCGTTCGAGCAGCGGGGCGAACCGGCGGAAGTCCGCGGGAGCGAATTCGACGTCGGCACCCATATCCCGCAGAATCCGCTCGAACGGACCGTAGAAGCCGGACAGGTACCGGACGTTCGGGCGGGTGAACAGTTCGGTGCCGACGCCGAGCAGGGCACCGTAGACGCGCAGCTGCGTCCAGTCCTCGCGCTCGCCGAGGGCACGCAGGAGCGCCGGCGGCTGGCCGGGCCCCAGTGGGATCCCGAGCGTGTCGGCGGGCGCCAGACGCGCGGCGGCCTGTTCGGCGGTGAGCTCTTCCGGCATGGCGTCACTCTCCCGCGAGCGACCACATTTGTACACAAATGGGCGGCGTGTCGCGAGCAGACACGGTCGCTCGCGGTGCGGGCTCAGTGCACAGAGGCCCCGTAGTAACGGCCCAGCACGTGCGCGCGCAGCTCATCGAACTCACCGGCGACGATCGAGGCGCGGATCTGATCGACCAGCCGGATCACGAACCGCTCGTTGTGGATCGTGCACAGCGTCGCCGACAACATCTCCTTGGCCTTGAACAAGTGCCGGATGTAGGCGCGCGAGTAATTGGCGCAGGTGTAGCAATCGCACTCGGCATCGATCGGGGTGAAGTCCCGTTTGTACCGGGCACCGGTGATGTTGAACCGCCCGGTCGCGGTGTAGACCGCCGCGTTGCGCGCCACCCGCGACGGGGACACACAGTCGAAAGTGTCGGCGCCCGCGGCGATCGCGTCGAACAGGTCGTCGGGTTCGCTGATGCCCAGCAGATGCCGGGGTTTGTCGGCGGGCAGCTCACTGCTGACCCAACCGACGATGGTGGCCAGGTTCTGCTTTTCCAGCGCGCCACCGATGCCGTAGCCGTCGAAGCTCAACCCCTCGGCGGGCCCGGCCTGCTCGCCGATCGTGGCCAGCCCGCGAGCGGCCTGGCGCCGAAGATCCTCGTATTGAGCGCCCTGCACCACCCCGAACAGCGCCTGCCGCGGCCGCTCCGGCGCCAGGGTCTGCAGCCGGTGATGCTCGGCCACGCATCGCACCGCCCAGTCATGGGTGCGCTGCACCGACTGCTCCTGATAGGCGCGGGTGTTGACCAGGGTGGTGAGCTCGTCGAACGCGAAGATGATGTCGGCGCCGAGCTGGTTCTGGATCCCGATCGAGATCTCCGGGGTGAACCGGTGTTTCGAACCGTCCAGATGCGAGCGGAACGTGACGCCGTCGTCGTCGACGACGGCCAGCCGCTCCTTGCCCTTCGCGATGATGTCGTCGGCCTGCAGCCTGGTCGTGTCCATCGCCAGGACTTTCTTGAACCCGACGCCCAGCGACATCACCTGGAAGCCGCCGCTGTCGGTGAAGGTGGGCCCCGGCCAGTTCATGAACGCGCCCAGCCCGCCGGCCTCGGCCACGATATCCGGCCCGGGCTGCAGGTAGAGGTGATACGCGTTGGCGAGGATCGCTTGGGCACCAAGCTGTTTCATGGTCTCGGGCAGCACCGATTTCACGGTGGCCGCGGTGCCGACGGCGATGAACGCCGGCGTGTGGATGTCGCCGTGCGGGGTGTGGATGGTGCCGACCCGGCCGAGTCGGCCGGGCAACTCGGCCTCCACGGTGAAATACGGCTGGTCCACACCCGATATTCAACCGGATGCGCGTCCGATTTCCGTCATGGGGGCGGACACGACCATACTGCGGACGTGAATTTGGTCATGAGCCGCGGAATCGTCGTCGCCACCGGATGTGCAGTGTTTCTGGCCGCAGTCGCCGGATGCTCCTCGCAGGAATCGGGTTCGTCAGGAAAGTCCGGCGAGGGCCGGGTGACCTTCGGCCCCAACGACGCCGGTCCGGTCACCAGCGTCAGCTGCGAGACCAAGGACGGGCTGACCACCATCAACGTCGAAGGCAACATGCCCACCTCGGTAGTGCTGACCGAGGGCGAGGCCCCGGTGGTGCAGGCGGTGAACATCGGCGACGTGAACGGCGAGGGCGCGTCGCTGACCTACCTCTCCGGCCTGTCGAGTGCTCCGGTCGTCGCCGCGCGCGACGGCAAGGGCTACACCATCACCGGCAACGGCATGGGCATCGACCCGAACGAACCGGGCACGCCCGTGGACATGCCGTTCGACATCGCTGTCACCTGCCCCTAGCCCACCCGGGGGTCATTGCTCACGCAATCACAGCTAACGACCGGCATCAGGCGGGCTCACCCGCCCCGATGCCGGTCGTTCGTCTCCACGCAGGCGCGGTTGGGACTGTAATGCGTTGACGGCCACAAGAATTCGGTCCAACGAGGACGCCGACCGGGGCTGCCGGCCCGCCGGGGCCAGTTGGGCCCGCACGGCCGCCGTCCAGATCAGGACAGGCAATTCGCCCAATCCCGTACCCACGACCTGCACGAACCCCATACTTCTGGCTGACAGTCCGCCACTCATGACGGGCTGCACAACGGTGAGGAGAGCAGTGGTGAAGCGTGAGTTCCTGGTAGCCGTCGGCGGCGCCGCGATCGTCGTCGCAGGCCTGTCCGGCTGTTCGTCGAACGAGAACAAAGACACGTCCGGCGACACAACGGCCACCGCATCGGCGACCGCAACCGCCTCGGTCGAGGCCGGCGACGCCACCGCGACCACCGGCACGGGCACCGCCCGGGTCGTCATCGACGGCAAGGAACACAAGGTCGACGGCACGGTCGTGTGCGCCACGGTCGCAGGCAATGTCAGCCTCACCGTCGGCCAGGGCCTCACCGGGGTCAGCGCCACCCTCAGCGAGGGTGACACTCCGTCAGTGACCGCCCTGGCACTGGGCAACATCGACGGCGTCAGCCTCGGCTACACCCCCGGTGTTCCCGGCGGCAGCGCCGAGGCCACCAAGGACGGCAACAAGTACACGATCAAGGGCGACGCCACCGGGGTGGACGGGATGAACCCGGTGACCAAGCCGTTCGAGCTCGAAGTGACCTGCCCCTAGCAAATCCCGATGAGTGTGGGCCCGGACGGACACCCGGGCCCACGCTCCCTTTCCCACCCCTGGTGTCCAGCCGATCCCGAGGAGCATCGTGGCCACTCACCGCACACACCGGCGCCCATCTGCTGTCACGGTCGCCGGTGCTGCCGCCGGCCTGACCGCGGTGCTCACCTTCGGCCAGATCACCGATGCGATCGCCGCCACCCTGCCCGGCAACGATGCCGTGGTCGCGATCGGCGGTGCGCAGAATCCCACCAGCGACCGGGTCGACGACAAGTTCGGCGGCGAGTACGTGCCCTACAACGGCGAGTTCGTCGGCGTGGAGGACGACCGTTACTTCGGCGTCGCGTACCCGGCCGAGGTGCCGGTCGACGACAGTGTGGCCGAGGGACGCGCGCCGCTGATCGCGACGATGACATCCACCCGGGACACCGTCGGCCCGGCCGGGACGATCTACATCGTCAGCTACTCCGAGGGCACCATCGTCGCCGAGAAGTACAAGCGTGAACTCAGCGCCGAAACCGTCCCGGACCCCGGGGCCGTCCAGTTCGTCTACATCGCGGCACCGACGGTCCCGAACGGCGGCATCTACGCCCGCTTCCCGAATCTGCGTCTGCCGGGGTTCACCAGCACCGGCGCCGCCGCACCGTCGCCGTACGACGAAACGTTCATCACCATCGAGTACGACCCGGTCGGCGATTTCCCGGCGTACGCCAATCCGCTGTCGCTGGCCAATGCCGCCGCCGGATTCTTTTACCTGCACGGTGACCCGACGCCCGACGCCGCCAACCTCAACACCGATGCCATCCTGGTGCACACGGTGGAAAAGCCCGGCGAAGGTACGGACACCTACATCCTGGTCAGAACCGAGCACCTGCCACTGCTGCAGCCGTTCCGCGACATGTCGACGGCCTTGAACACCGTCGCGTTCACCGAACCGGTGCTCGGCGCGATCGAGCCGACCCTGAAACTCGTCGTCGACATGGGCTACACCGATCGGGACTATTCGCAGGCCGACACGCCCACCCGGTTCTCGTTGATCACCCCGCCGAAGCGCATCGTGGAGACCATCCAGCAGCTGCCCGACGCACTGCAACAGGGCGCCGACAACGTCACCGGCGGATTGCCCTCCACCACTTCGGAATCCGAGGTACCGAACTCCGACAAGACGGACGTCGACAAGCAGACCGTGACCCGCGAGCGCACACCGAAGGCCGTCGAGCCGACCGACGCGAGAGACGTGGCCAAGCGGCCGACCAAGCGCGCCCCCACACAACGGCGGGACGAGGTCCGCAGCACCGTCTCGGACCTGGCGAAGAACGTCAGGGACTCGTTCAAGCCGAAGCCGAAGCGCGAGCGGGAGACCAAACCCGAGTCGGCGACCAGCGAGGCCGCCTAGATCCGATGGCATGCTGGGGGCATGCATCGACGGCACAGTACGGCCATCGTCTGGTTCCTGCTGGTCGGCCTGTTTCTCCCGATCGTGGGATGCTCCTCGTCCCCGGACCCGGCTGACCGATTCGCCGCCTTCGCCGACGCCTTGCAGCGCAAGGACGCTGCCGCCGCGGCCGCACAGACCACCGACCCGGGGGCGGCCGAAGCGGCCATCACCTCGATGTTCGACGGGATGGGCGAGGCCGCCGCGGTCAAGGTCAGCGCCGCACCGGAGGACGGTGACGATGCCGGCGCGACCCTGAAGTACCAGTGGTCGTGGGGCGAGGGCCGCGAATTCGGCTATGACACCACCGGCACCGCGGCCAAGACCGGCGACGACTGGCTGATCACCTGGGCGCCGGCGCTGCTGCACCGAGACCTGCAGGACGGCTTGAAGTTTCAGTACAGCACCGACAGTGACCTGCAGACCCCGGTGCTCGACCGGACCGGCCAGCCGCTGATGACCTGGCAGACCGTTGGGGTGATCACCCTGGAGCGCGCCCACCTCGATTCCGCGGCGCCGCTGGCGGCAGTGCTGAATCCGTTCGACGCCACCACCACCCCGGAATCGATCGGCGCGCAGTTCGCCTCGAACACCGATGATCGGGTGACGGTGATGAAGCTGCGCGAGGACGACCTCGCGGGAGTACGCGACCAACTGGCCCAGATCCCCGGCGTCACCGTGGCCGAGCAGGGCGACCTGCTGACCGCCGACCGGGCGTTGTCCTCGCCGGCCATCGGCGGGCTGTCCCAGCTGTGGCACGACCGGATCACCAAGGCCGCCGGGTGGTCGGTCTACCTCGTCGACGGGGACGGCGCTGCCGCCCAGCGGCTTTCCGCACAACCGCCGGCACCGACCGACCCGCTGCGCACGACACTGGACCTCCGGATGCAGCTGGCCGCTCAGCAGGCGGTGGCCCAGGAGCCCCGTCCCGCCGTGGTGGTCGCGATCTCCGGGACGACAGGCGGCATCCTGGCCGCCGCTCAGAACGCGGCAGCCGATCCGCAAGGGGCCATAGCGTTTTCGGGACTCTATCCGCCCGGCTCGACGTTCAAGACCATCACCACCGCCGCCGCGCTGGAGGCCGGTCTGGCCACCCCGGACACCCCGGTGGCCTGCCCGGGCCGGTTGACCATCGAGAACCGCACCATCCCGAACGACGACGACTTCGACCTCGGGACCGTGCCGTTGACGTCGGCGTTCTCCCATTCCTGCAACACCAGCATGGCCGCGCTGTCCGACAAGCTGCCCGCCGAAGCGCTCACCGACACCGCCCGCGCGTTCGGCATCGGGGTGGACTTCACCATTCCGGGGCTCACCACGGTGACCGGCCGGGTTCCCCCGGCGGACACCGCTGCCCTGCGGGTCGAGAACGGTATCGGACAGGGGACCGTGACGGTCAGCCCGTTCGGCCTCGCGGTCGCCGAGGCCAGCCTGGCTCGCGGTTCGACCATCCTGCCCAGCTTGGTCGACGGGGAGAAGGTGACCGCCGATACCGCGTCGGAGACGTTGTCCCCCAACATCACCGGCGCGCTGCGGGACATGATGCGCAAGACCGTGACCGAGGGCACCGCCACCCAGTTGAGCGATATTCCCGATCTGGGCGGCAAGACCGGCACCGCCGAATACGGCGACAACACGCACTCGCACGGGTGGTTCGCCGGGATCGCCGGAGACATCGCGTTCGCCACCCTGGTCGTGGGCGGCGACTCGTCGGCCCCCGCGGTGAAGATCTCGGGCGATTTCCTGCGGGCTGCCCGCTAGCCGGTGCCGGACTCGGCGGCCAGGTGGACCAGACCCGAGGCCACCGCGTAGCGCGGGCCGTGCACGCCGTCGATGTTGGCCCGGCCCACCACAACTCCCACCCCGCGAAGGGATTCGCCGACCGTCCGCAGGAGTTCGTCGTCGAGCGCACCACCGCCGGCCAGCACCAGCGCGGCCGGCGGTTTCTCGAAGGCGCCCAGGCAGCGGGCGATGTTGGCCGCGACCGTCTCCTGCTTGATCGCCAGCCGTAGGCTGCGCCATTCCTCGGCAGCGAGCCTGGTGGAGAACGGCACCAACCCCACGCTGCCACGAGTGCACAACCGGCCGATCGCGTCGGCCGGTGCAGGTGCGTCCAGGAACAGCCGCCGCCCGTCCTCCTCGTGGGCGACGTGCGGCCCCTCGACCCGGATGGCCGGGGTCCGCTTGACGCGCTCGGCCAGGGCGCGCGGGATGTTGAGCATGCGCGCCACCGCCACGGTGATCGTCTCCCCCGCACCCGCGGCCGTCACGCTTCGTTCGGCGCCGATGAGATCGATGGTGCCGCCGCCGATGTCGCACACCACCGACTCCGGCGGCAGTCCCGGGGTGGTGCGCGCACCGCGCGCGGCCGCCTCGGGCTCGGTGGCGATGGTCCGCGCCGGGCGCCCGGTCAGCTCGGTCAGTGTGGTCGCGGCGTCCTCGACGTGGTCGGCGGCCAGGAGTGCCACCACTGTGCCGCGGGTGTCGGCGACGCCGCGCCGCAGCCAGGTCCCGCTGTCGAGCGCGGCAAGGTCGGTGAAAAACGCATCGTCGACCGCGATCTCGCCATCGGCGGCCGCGATCGCGCGCAACCGGATCCGCGCGACGCTGCCGGGCGGTTCGCGACGCAGGATCGCGTGTGCCTGCGCCGGGGAGTAGCGGACCACCTGGCCGTCGATCCGGAACTCGACGTAATCGTCGTCCACCGCAGGCGGTTCCGGCGCTTCGGTGCGCGCCGTCACTGCGATCGCCGGAGAATCCGCCAACTCCCTGGTGAACTCGGCCACGTCGTGGATCTGTTCGTGTCCGAGTTCCAGTGCAGCACACAGCGCGATCGGGTCGGCCAGAGCCCGGTAGGCACGCCCCTCGGCGACCACCTCGACCGCGACCAGTGCACCGGGCTCCAGCCCGTCGAGGACCACCTCGTCCACCACCGGAACGTCGAGATGAATCCGGTTGCGGATCAACACCGCATCGTCCTGGTCGGCCAGCACCCCGGCGACGGTCCAACCGCGCTCGGCTGCGGTGTTGACGCCCGCCGCGGCCACCTCGAAATCGGTGTCGGCGCCGACCGAGACGATCACCGGACCCTCGTGGGGTTCGGCGGACAGTTCGGTCAACGGCACGTGCCGGCCCACCGCGTAACCCGTGCCGGCCGGAGTGCTGGCATCCGGCCGGCGCAGGCTGCGCACCGGCGAGCGCGGTGACGGTACCGGGGCCAACGGTGCCGTCTCGGTGTCGACCGGCCGGATCGCCGACAGTGCCACCTCGTCGGCCCGAATACCCGCGTCGACCTCGATGCGGTGTAGCAGGGCGGCCGCCCCTTCGAGTGACTCCCGGGATCCCTTGCGGCCCCGGGTCGGTGCCTGGCCGTGGGTGATCGTCTGCACCGCGCCGTCGACGGCACCGTCATCCACGCGGGCCAGGACGATCTCGGTGGTGTGGTTGCCCACGTCGAGCCCGGCGACCACCCTGACCGAGGTCACCGCAACAGGCCCCGGCGGGCGTAGACCGTGGCGGCTTGACGCACCAGCTCGGCGCAGCGCGTGGCGCCGCGGGTTTCCAGCGACGCCTGCAGCGCGTCGAGTTCGGCGGCGGTCGAGCGGTGCGGGCGCAGCGCCTCGTACAGGCCCATCACCTCTTCGTCGTCGATCGTGGCCAATTCGGCTGCCCGCAGGAAGTTCTCGGCCAGCTGTGGATTGCCGTTCTCCTCGGCCACCACGGCCTGATGGGCCAGGGCCGCCGGGTCCATCCGCAGATCCGACAGGTCCAGCTTGCCGTCGACGGCGGCTTCGACAGTGAATCGTTGGGTCATGCTCGTCTCACCTCCACCGTGACCGGAGCCTGGCCCGGCTCACTGGCCTCACGTTCCAGCGCCACCAATGCGACCGCGCGGGCGTGGTAGCGCGCCGAGATCGACTCGTCGGTGCCGCCGGTCAGGATCGGTACCGGCGCCATGCCCTTGGCGTGCCGGGCGGCGTTGCGCCCGAGTTCGCGATAGTTCCTTGCGGTCAGCAGCGGGGCCACGCTGAACAGTTCGAGATTGGCCAGCGGTGCCAGGTCCCGGCGGTGGATGAGCGCAGTGCCCTTGCCCTGCAAGCCGATTCCGATGCCCGATCCGGACAGCTTGGCCGCGGTCAGCCCGATGAGGCCCACGTCGATGGTCGAACGCACCCGCACGAACCGCGGCACACAGCCCTCCTCCTCCAGGCCCGCGGACAGCTGGCGGATCACCTCGCCGATCGGCAGGCCGCACAGGCTCAGCCACACGCTGCGGCCCAACGCAGGTGACAGCCCGACGACCACCTCCCGCGGATCGCTGCCCTGGCGGGCCGGTTCGACCTCGGTCACGGTGAGGTGACCGGCATGCTCAGCCTGGTCGGCGGTGAGTTCCGCGGCGTTGCGCTGCTGGCGGATGTTGTCGATCTCGGCCCGGCGCTCCTCGGTCAGCCGGTAGCCGGTGCCGGGACCCGAATAGTCGTTCGGATCGGTGACTTTCGACAGCACCCGGAACTGCTCGTCGAAGATCGCGGAGGTCTGCAGCTGATCGCCGCGCAGCCGCTCGGCGGTCAGCCGCATGATGGCCTCGGCCTCTTCGGCGTACCCGGTGCGGTGCAGCGAGGCGACCACGTCGAACACCGTCAGCTGCTTGGCCTCGATCGCGTTGGCCGCTTCCGCGACGGCCTTCGGGTCGCCGGGCGGCAGATCGCGGGACCCGTTGGCGACCACCACCTCCTCGATGTGCGTGTCGTCGAAATCGGCGAGCCCCAGGTCGCGGTACACCGCCTGCACTGCCGTGGCCGCCCTTCGGCGTACGGCTGCCAAGTGCTCCGGCGATACGGTGCGCAGCCCGCCGTCGGCGCCCCAGTCCCGTTGCAGGACAAGAAAGTCGTCCATGTCGTCGGAGTTGAAGTTGGACAGCGCGAACGCGTTGTCGTACCGCGGGATCGAGCCGAATCCGGAGAAGATGAAATCCGCCCCGGCCAGCAGCACCGGCAGGGTGTGGGCGCTGCGGCGGATGTCGGACTCCGAGATCAGATTGTCGTTGCCCGCGCACGACTCGAGATCCCGCATCATCACCATCAGGTTCTCGGCCAGCAGTTCCTTCATGCCCTCGGGCACCGAGGCCACCACGCCGACGCCGTCGATGCCACCGTTCTGCACACCCTGGGAGCCCAGTGCCCGGGCCAGCGACACGCACCGCGATTCGAGGTACAGGATCGAGCACTTCTCGGCCGCGCCCATCAAGACCTCGGCGCCACCCCCGCTGGTGACGCGCATCTTCAGCCCCCGCGAGGCGTAGGCGCTCGTCAGGATCGCCTTGGAGAACGGGGTGTCATCGCCGTCGACGAACACCTGCTCGGTGCCGTAGATCGAAATGGTCTCGGCGTAGCTGGTCAGCCCGCGCAGGCCCAGCCGCAGTTCGAGAGCCTCCTCGATCGAGCACTGGGCCATCGCTCCCGGCACTCCGACCTGCGAACCGATCAGCAGCGCAACGGCATTCGACGACGCATCGCCGAGCACCGGCACCGTCGTCTCCACCTCACGGAACCCGTACGCGACCGCGCTGGCCGCGTCGGCGGCGATCAGCATCGGATCGTCGAGCTGGTTGGTGACGTGGGCCTGATTGCTCGGGGTGCGCCGGGCCCGCATCTTGGCCATGGCCATCTGGATCTCGACCGGGGTGAGCAGCGCGATCACCCGGGCCAGCTTGGCCGGGGTGGTGCCGCCGATCAGTCGCACCACCTCGGCCCGTGACACGTTGAGATCGACCGTCTTGCGGGCCAGTTCGACATCGCTGCACGCCATCGCCTCCGGCGCGACGCCGAGGTCCAGGCCGTAGCGGGCGATGAACTCGTCGATCACGTCGAAGTCGGCGGCGGCCTTGCCGTCCATCTCGACGACCTGACCGTCGCTGATGACCAGTGAGGGCTCAGGATCGTTGGGACTGCTCATCGCGGCGAGGCCGAGGTCGGGGTTCGTCACACTGAAGCCGTCGAGGTTCACCGGTTTCGCGTCGAGAATCCGCATCCGGCCGAGGTAGGCACCGCCGTCATCCGTCACGGCGACCATTTTGCGCGTCAAACACTATTTGGTCCACCCATTACGCCTTTTGAGTCAGGCGCCCGAGGCCACTTCCAGTGCCTTGAGCGAATCCTCGAGATGACTGAGCATCCGCTGCAGATGCGGCACACTCCGGCGGCACCCGACGAGGCCGAAATCCAGGTTGTCCGCATTGTTGGCCAGGGTGATGTTCATCGCCTGCCCGTCCAGGGCGATGGACAGCGGATAGTTGCCGTCCAGCCGAGCGCCCTTCCAGTACAACGGATGTCGCGGCCCCGGCACATTCGAGATGACCAGGTTGAACGGCGGCGAGGTGGCCCCGACGAAACCGGGCAGCGCGGTCAGCCCGAGCGGGGCGATCATCAGCGCCGACAACGCCAGGGCCTGAATCCGCGGCAGCTCGGAGAACACCTTCTTGTTGCCCCGCATCGACTCACCCACGACGGTGAGCCGGTCGGCCGGGTCGTCCAGGTCCGTACCCAGATTGCACAGCACCGAGCCGACCAGATTGCCGCCGGCGTCGGCCTCGTGCTCGGCACGCAGGCTGACCGGAACCATCGCGATGAGCGACTGGTCCGGCAGCGCGTCCTGATCCAGCAGGTAGCCGCGCAGCGCGCCGCCACACACCGCCAGCACCACGTCGTTGACCGTGAACCCGGTGGCCCGCGCGATCCGCTGGAACCGTTCCAGCGGCCAGGATTGCGCCGCGACGCGGCGGGCACCACCGATCTTGACGTTGAACATCGTCTTGGGAGCCGCGAAGGGCAACGTGAGCTGCTGCTCCAGCAGCGCCGCGCGGGCCAGCTTGACCGTTGACGGCGCCAGGCCGGCGACCGAGCCGACGGAATCGGCAAGAGTCCGCACCAACGACGAACTCTGGCGCGGCCGTTTCCGGCGCGGCAATGCCCACGGCACCCGCACCTCTGTGTCGTCGGGATCCTCCGACAGCGTGCGCATCAGCAGCTTGAGCGCTGACACCCCGTCGATCAGCGAATGGTGCATCTTGGTGTACACCGCGAACCGACCGTCGGCGAGCCCCTCGATGAGGTGGGCCTCCCACAGCGGACGGTGCCGGTCGAGCAGGCTGCCGTGCAGCCGTGAGGTCAACTCCAGCAGGTCCCGCACCCGTCCCGGCGACGGCAGCGCCGAGCGTCGCAGGTGGTAGTCGAGGTCAACCTCGTCGTCATAGGACCAGCCGACGTTCGCGATCGTGCCCAGGATGGTGGACGGGCGTTTGCGGAACACCGGCTGAAACTCGGTGTGGGAAACCATGTCCTCGTGCAAGTCCCGCACGAATTCGCGGCCGGCCCCGGCCGGCGGTTCGTAGAGCGCGAGGCCACCGACATGGAACGGGTGCTCCCGCGTCTCGGCGATCAGGAACATCGAATCGGTCGGCGACATCAGCTCCATGGAGCCCATTCAACGCGGGTGTGCGGCGCCGCGACGACGCAACGCCGAACTCCGCAAAACAAGTAGCCGACTACTCATGCGCGCGGGAGCGTGCGGAACGAAGATCTATCCATGCTGAGTCCGACAGCAGCCCGCACCGCGTTGGCGGTGATCCGGATCGTCAACGGCGCGACCGCCCTCGTGGCACCCGGAAGATTGCTCACCCGACTGGGAGTGGACCCCGCGCGGGATCGATCCGGCAGCTATCCGTTTCGCATGTTCGGCATCCGGACCGTGCTCATCGGGCTGGACCTGCTGACGCTGCGTGGCCAGGAACTACGTCGGGCCGAGAACCTCGCCGTGCTGATCCACGCCACCGACACCATCTCGGCCGTCGTCACCACCGCACGCGGCGATCTGGCGCGCCGCCACGGCGTCGTGGCCACCGTCATCTCCGCACTCAACACCGCTCTCGCCATCGTCGCGTGGAAAGGATCCCGTCATGCCCCCGCTTCTCACGAGGTTGTTCCTCAAGACCAGTGAGCTGATCGACCGACGGATCGGCTGGGACAAACTGCCGCCCATCTTCGGGATCTCGGTGCTGGTCGGGATCCGCGACGCCCTGCGCGAACACAATCTGTACGACCCCTATCAGGGTCACCCGCCGGAAGTGCCGCCACTGTCGCCGCCCGATTACCTGACCGTCCGGACCGCCGACGGCTCCTACAACGACCTCGCCGCGCCGTCGATGGGGATGGCGAACACCCGGTTCGGGCGCAACGTCCCGTTGCACGAGGGCCGCGCCGAGACGATGCCGCAGCTGATGGATCCCAACCCGCGAGTGATCAGCACCAAACTGCTGCGCCGGGACAAGTTCCAGCCGGCCACCACGCTGAACGTCCTGGCCGGGGCATGGCTGCAGTTCGAAACCCGGGACTGGTTCAGCCACGGCAGCGACGCCAACCGGATGATCGAGATTCCCCGGCCACCCGACGACGACTGGCCCGAGGACACGATCAAGGTGCCGGCCACGTCCGCGGACCCCACCGCCGAGCCTGGCGCGTCGACCTTTCTCAACACCGAGACCCACTGGTGGGACGCGTCGCAGATCTACGGAAGCAACCAGCAGTTCCAGCAGGCCATCCGCACCCACCGTGACGGCCGGGCCTGCATCGACGGCAAGGTGTGTGTCGACGCCGACGGGTTCATCGACATCGACCCCGCCCTGCTCGGCGCCTCCGGCGGCGCGGACGGCTGGTGGCTGGGCATGGAGCTGATGGGCACGATCTTCATGCGCGAACACAACGCGATCTGCGATCGGCTCAAGGCCGCCTACCCGCACTGGTCCAACGATCAGCTGTTCAACAAGGCGCGGCTGATCAATGCCGCACTGATCGCCAAGATCCACACCATCGAGTGGACGCCGGCGATCCTGGGGCACCCGACGCTGCAGATCGGCATGCGCGCCAACTGGTTCGGCCTGGCCGGGGAACGGGTCAAGGAGCTGTTCGGGCGGCTGGGGTCCAGCGATGTGATCAGCGGTATCCCGGGCTCGCAACCCGACCACCACACCGCGCCGTATTCGATCACCGAGGACTTCGTCACCGTGTACCGGATGCATCCGCTGGTTCCCGACGATTACGAATTCCTCAGTCTCACAGCCGATGCCGAGCCACACCCGCTCAGCTTCGGCGACATCCACGGCGGCGCGAACTCCCGCGGCGTGCTCAAGAGCGTCGGCGCCGCCGAATGCCTGTACTCCCTGGGCGTCGCCCATCCCGGCGCCGTCACCCTGCACAACAGTCCGAATTTCATGCGCCACTTCCAGCGCACCGACGAGAACATGCTCGATCTGATCGCCACCGACATCCTGCGCTCTCGGGAGCGAGGTGTGCCGCGCTACAACGACTTCCGCCGGGCACTTCGGTTGAAGCCGGCCACGAGTTTCGACGAGATCAGCAACGGTGACCGCGACACTGCCATCGCGATGGCCGAGATCTACGGCGGCGACATCGAAAAGGTCGACGCCATGGTCGGCATGTTCGGGGAGAAGCTGCCCGACGGATTCGGATTCAGCGACACCGCCTTCCGGATCTTCGTGCTGATGGCGACCCGGCGGCTCAAGAGCGACCGGTTCTACACCGTCGACTTCACCCCGCGCGTCTACACGCCCGAAGGCATGGACTGGATCGACCGCAACGACATGACCTCGGTGTTGCTGCGGCACTACCCCGAGCTCGAGCCGGCACTGCGCGGGCAACGCAACGCATTCGCGCCGTGGACGCGGATCTAGGCGGGCTCGGCCAAACAAAGAACCCGCTACCTGCGTGAACAGGTAGCGGGTTTATGGCGGTGGCGGAGGGATTTGAACCCTCGGACGGGGGTTACCCGTCACACGCTTTCGAGGCGTGCTCCTTAGGCCGCTCGGACACGCCACCGTGTGGCAGCTTACCGGCCGAGCGCCGCAAGCCCTAATCGTGCCCCAGCGCTCACACCCGGCCCGTGAGTGTGAAGAAGATGGCGAAGATCGGCCCGAAAACTCGCGATCTTGTTCACGCTCGGCGGCAGGGGGTTCACCGCTGACGCGCGAAAAACTCCTCCAGCAGGGCCGCGCACTCGTCGGCCAGTACCCCGCCGACCACCTCGGGCCGGTGGTTGAGCCGCCGATCACGCACCACATCCCACAGCGAACCGACCGCCCCGGTCTTTGGCTCCCACGCGCCGAACACCACGCGCGCCACCCTGGCCAGCACCAACGCGCCCGCGCACATCGTGCACGGCTCGACGGTCACGGCCAGCGTCGCCCCTTCGAGCCGCCAGCCGTCGCCCAGTACCCGAGCGGCCTCACGCATCGCGACGATCTCCGCATGCCCGGCCGGGTCCCCGGTGGCCTCGCGGACATTGGCGGCCCGCGCCAGCTCGGTCCCGTCGGCGGCGAACACCACCGCGCCGATCGGCACATCGCGCGGCCCGGCGGTGCGGGCGGCCGCCAGCGCGGCGCGGATCAGGGCCTGGTCAGAAGAGCTCACCGACCGAGCCGGTCGAGCACCGCCGACAACTCATCGGCGAAGCCCATCTCGCGGGCGATCCGCCCGATCTGCTCGTCGGCGTACAGGTCGGTCTCGGACAGGATCACACCGAGCACGTCCTCGTGCAGGCCGACGTCGGACAGCACCGACAGATCGCCCTCCTCGAACGGATCCGCATCCTCCAGATCCTCTTCTTCGAGGTCAGCGTCCAGATTCTCCAGCGCCTCGGCGGCGATGTCGTAATCCAGCGCCGCGGTGGCATCCGACAGCAGCAACCTGGTTCCGGCGGGCGCGGGCCGCACGATCACGAAAAATTCGTCGTCCACATCCAGCAGCCCGAAGACCGCCCCGGCGCTGCGAAGCTCACGAAGTTCGGTCTCGGCCGCGGTCAGACTCTTCAGCGAGGACGACCGCATGGCGGTGCACCGCCACTTGCCGTCCTCACGGACAACGGCCACCCCGAACCCATCGGGCAGGTCTGCCGCTGCACGCTGTGCCTCCATGCCCGCCTACGGTAGTCGCCGACCAGCAATTTTGACCAGGGATCACCCTCTGCCCCGGCCGGGTCCATGTGCCAACCTTGATGCGTGACGAACACACCCGTGTGCGTATTGGGCCTGGGCCTGATCGGCGGTTCACTGATGCGCGCCGCGGACCGGGCGGGCCGCGAGGTCTTCGGCTACAACCGGTCGCTGGAGTCGGTGGCCGCCGCGAAGTTCGACGGCTTCGATGCCACCGAGAACCTCGACGCGGCCTTGCGGCGCGCCGCCGACAGCAATGCGCTGATCGTGTTGGCGGTGCCGATGCCTGCACTGCCCCAGATGCTCGACCACATCCGTGATGCCGCACCCCAGTGCCCGCTGACCGACGTCACCAGCGTCAAAGGCGCAGTGCTCGAGGAAGTCGGCAACTTCGGGTTACTGCAGAACTTCGTCGGCGGCCACCCGATGGCCGGGACCGCGCACTCGGGCTGGTCGGCCGGCGATGCCGCGCTGTTCACCGGCGCTCCCTGGGTGGTGAGCGTGGACGATCACGTCGACGCACGGGTCTGGGCACTGGTCACCCAGCTGGCCCTGGACTGCCGCGCGGTGGTGGTGCCGGCTCGCTCCGATGAGCACGACGCCGCCGCGGCCGCGATCTCACACCTGCCGCACCTGTTCGCCGAATCGCTCGCCGCCATCGCCGGCGAGGTGCCGCTGGCGTTCGCCCTGGCCGCGGGCTCGTTCCGGGACGGCACCCGGGTGGCGGCGACCGCTCCCGACCTGGTACGGGCCATGTGTGAGGCGAATGCCGATCAGCTGCTGCCTGCGCTCGAACGCGGCATCGAGCTGCTGACCCGCGCCAAGGAGACGCTGGCCGCCACGGGTTCGGTGGCCGACCTGGTCGAGACGGGCCACGCCGCCCGGATGCGCTACGACAGCTTCAGCCGGCCCGAGATCATCACCACGGTCGTGGGCACGGACAACTGGCGGGCCGAGCTGGCCGCGGCCGGGCGGGCCGGCGGGGTGATCAGATCCGCTCTGCCAGTCCTGGGTAATCAAGGATGAACCCGTCGGAGTCGACCGTGATGGTGGTGTCGGCGACGGGTGAGTGCAGCTTCACGCCGGCCCCGGGACCGGAACTGCTGTAGCTGATGTTCGCGGTCTCCACCGAGAAGTCCGGCAACCGGACGTAAACGACCGGCAGCGTGACCGCGTCAGCCCGCTGGTGCAGGCCGGCCCGCCGGATCGGCAGCGCGTTGAAGAACGGGCTGAACACCACATCGACGTCGAGCGCGCCGCCGAAGTCCGAGCGCTTGGTCTGGGTGTGATCCTGCACCAGCCACATGTTCTCCTCGTCGCGCGCGATGGAGAGCTGCCGTTCCCGCTCGGCCAGCGTGACGGTGAGCGACAGCCGTTTGGTGGCGCCGGTCTCATCGGTGACCAGGTCGTAGGAGGCCGAGAAGGCGGGGTGAGAATCCGTACCGGCAGCCACGATCCGGCCATAGGCCTTGATCCGGTTGCCCGACAGCTGAACCCGGACCGACTCCATCCGGGATACATCGTGCGCCCGCCACGTCAACACCGCTGGCCAGGCACTGTCCTTCTGGTCACTCACCCTTCTACCGTATGCGACGACGCACGGCGTTCGTAGCCGAGTCCGGAACTCCCCCGCACGCTCCCCCGGGCAGGTGACTCGAGCGCCACCTCGTCCCCGAGCAACGGCTGCGGAATCCGTCGACGACCCCCCAACCGGCCACTACCGGGCACCGACAGCCAGACCGCGAATGCCAGCGCGGCATCAAGGATCAGCGCCAGCGCCGTCACCATCAGCGCACCCACCAGCGCGATGTGGAACTGGCGCACCTTGATCCCGTCGATCAGGTACCGGCCCAGCCCGCCGAGGCTGGCGTAGGCGGCCACCGTCGCGGTCGCCACGATCTGCAGCGTCGCGGTGCGCAACCCACCCAGCATCAGCGGCAGGGCGTTGGGCACCTCGACCCCCAACAGCACCCGCCGTTCGGTCATGCCCATCGACCGGGCCGCGTCCACCACGGACCGATCGACGTTGGCGATGCCGGCGTAGGTGCCGGCCAGCAGTGGCGGGATACCCAGCAGCATCAGCGCGACGGTCGGCGGCACCAACCCGAGCCCCCACAACAGCACCCCGAGCAGCAGCACACCGAGGGTCGGCAGGGCGCGCAGCGCGTTGACGCCCGTGACGACAAGAAAGGTGCCGCGCCCGGTGTGCCCGATGAGCAGGCCGACCGGGATCGCGATGAGCGCCGAGGCAGCCACGGCGACGACGGTGTACTGCAGGTGCTCGGCGATGCGGGCGGTCAACCCGGCGGACCCGCCCCAGTTGGCGGCGTTGAAGATGAAGTCCAGTGCCTGCTGTAGGAAGTTCATACCTTCACCCGCCTGGAGGTGCGCGTCGCCCGGGTCCACGGCGTGATCGCCTTGCCGGCCAGCATGATCAGGGTGTCGATGACGATGGCCAGCACGAAGATCGCGATGATCCCGGCGACGATCTGGTCACTCTTGTTGGACTGGTAGCCCTCGGTGAACCACGTGCCCAGGCCGCCGATGCCGATCACCGAACCCACCGACACCATCGAGATGTTGGTGACCGCAACCACTCGCAGCCCGGCCACCAGCACCGGGATGGCCAACGGCAGCTCCACCTTGAGCATGCGGACCAGGGGCCGGTACCCGATCGCGGTCGCCGCGTCACGCACGTGCCCGGGCACCGCGTCGAGCGCCTCGGGCACCGCCCGCACCAGCAGGGCAGTCGTATAAAGGGTCAGCGCCACAATGACATTGGCCTCATCCAGGATGCGGGTCGGGATGATCAGCGGGAGCACCACGAACAGGGCCAGCGACGGGATGGTGAAGATGATGCTCGCGGTCAGGGTGGTCATCCTCCGCAGCGCGGTGGTGCGCTGAACCGCCGCACCCAGCGGGACGGCGATCAGCAATCCCAGCAGGATGGGCACCAGCGACAACCGCAGGTGCACGATGGTCAGCACCCACAGGTCGTCGAGGTGGTTCAGCAGATACCGCATCACGTCCCCAGTACGGGGATGTGCCGCTGGGATTCCAGTGCCACCAGCACATCTTCGGCCCGCACACCGCCGATGACCTGGTCATCGGCGTCGACCGCGACGCCAAGGCCCGACGGTGAGGAAAGCGCCGCATCCAGTGCCTGCCGCAGCGCGGCATCCGGCCGAAACAGCGAACCCCCGGCAATCGTGCTGTCGTAGAGCGACTTTCCGGACCGGTGCACCTGGACCCCTTCGGCATTGATCCAGCCGTAAGGCGAGCCATCGGGTTTGGTGATCAGCACCCAGTCCCCGGGGCCGAGTTGCAGGGCGTCGATCGCCTCCTCCGCGACATGCCAGATGTCATGCAGCGGCAGCCCGCTCGCATGGAAGAACTGGAGGCCACGGTAGCCACGGTCGGCGCCGACGATCCCGGCCACCATGTCGTTGGCCGGGTTGGACAACAACCGGGCCGGCGAGTCGTACTGCTGCAACACTCCCCCGCGGCCGAACACCGCCACCTTGTCCCCGAGCTTGATCGCCTCATCGATGTCATGCGTCACGAATACGATCGTCTTGCGCAATTCGCTTTGCAGTCGCAGGATTTCGGCCTGCAGGTCTTCGCGCACCACCGGGTCCACCGCGCTGAACGGCTCGTCCATCAACAGGATGGGCGGATCGGCGGCCAGCGCGCGGGCCACGCCGACCCGCTGCTGCTGCCCGCCGGACAACTGTGCCGGATAACGATCGGCCAGGCTCGGGTCCAACCCGACCCGCTCCATCACGCCGATCGCGGCCTTACGGGCACGGCGCCGGGATTCACCCCGCAGCACCGGCACCGTCGCGACGTTGTCGACCACCCGGAGGTGCGGCATCAACCCGGCACTCTGGATCACATACCCCATGCCCAGCCGCAGCTTGACCGGATCGACCGTCGTGACGTCCTCGCCGTTGACGGTGAGCGTGCCCGAGGTCGGGTCGATCATCCGGTTGATCATCCGCATCGAGGTGGTCTTGCCGCACCCCGACGGGCCGACGAACACCGTCAACGTGCCCTGGGGCACTTCCAGATTGAGCGCATCGACGGCGATGGTGCCGTCCGGATACTGCTTGGTGACGTTCCTGAATGAGATCACTTGAGTACCCGCTTGTCGAAACCGTTGTCCCTGATCCACTTCTCGGCCGCTTCGTCGGGATCGACCCCGGTGTTGCCCTCCACCGCGGTGTTCAGCTCGATCAGCGCCTCGGTGGTGAGCTTGGCCGACACCGCATCGAGCACGGTCTTGAGTTCGTCCGACATCTTCTGCGAGGCCACCAGCGGGACGACGTTGGCCGCCAGGAATGCGTTCTTGGGATCTTCCAGGACCACCAGATGATGCTGCTCGATCGCCGGCGAGGTGCTGAAGATGTTGGCCGCCGTGACGGCCCCGCTGTTCAGCGCCTGGACCGTGGCCGGCCCGCCGCCGTCGCTGATCGCGACGAAGTTGGCCGGTGCGATGTCCAGGCCGTACCGGGACTTCAGGCCAACCAGCCCAGTCTGGCGGGTCTGAAACTCCGACGGCGCACCGACTTTCACCTCGGCCGAATGTTTCGCGAGATCCTCGATGGTCTTGAGATTCCAGCGCTGGGCGGTCGCGGCGGTGACGGCGAGGGTGTCCTTGTCCTCGGCCGGTGACGGGTAAAGGATCGACAGGTCGCCGGGCAGCGCCTTGAGCAGGCCGATCAGGACTTCGTCTGGGGTGGTGGCCGTCGCCTCGGCGTCGAAGTACTGCAACAGATTGCCGGTGTACTCGGGGATCAGATCGATCGAGTGATCCTGCACCGCAGGCACATACGTCTCACGGCTGCCGATGCCGAACTGCCTGCGGACCTGAAAGTCATTGGACTCCAACGCCTGGGCATAGATCTCGGCGAGGATCTTGGATTCCGGGAAGTCGGCGGAACCCACGGTGATGCTCTTCAGGTCACCCGAGATCTCTCCACCGCCCAGCGGATTGGCACTCCCGCACGCGGACAACAACAGCGCGAGCAGGGTCGCCAGTATTGCCAGCGTGCCGTGTTGCATTCGCAGGTGCACTCGCACGTCCTTTCGGCGTGTTCAGCCTTCACCGACCCTAACGGCAGGCACGACATGCCGCCGTGCTTTACCGCACGGTGGTTTCCTTTGACGCCGCAACGGGCAAAGATGGCAGCATGACCAGCGATCAGCCTGTATCGCCCGATCTGCCCGAGCCGACGTCGCACACGCCGCCTCGCGACCCGGGTACGGCCTCCGATGCCGGCAAACTGCCCGCCGAGCAGGGCAAACCGGTTCCCGGTGGGGACAAGGCGAGTGCGCCCAAGTTCACTCGAGCCGGGGCACTGTGGTCAGCACTAATCCTCGGATTCCTGGTGCTGATCGTGCTGCTGATCTTCATCGCGCAGAACACCGACCCGGTCCCGATGTCGTTTTTGGCCTGGCACTGGTCGTTGCCGACGGGCGTGGCCATCCTGGGCGCGGCGGTGGCCGGCGGGCTGCTGACCGTCGCGGCCGGATCGGCCCGGATCTTCCAGCTGCGCCGAGCGGCCAAGAAGAACTTCAAGGCCGCCCAGCGCGGCTGAGCGTCAGCCCAGAGCGCGCAGGCCCGAGGCGATGGCCGGAGCCACCGCCTCACCGACACTCGAGCTGCCCTCGGCTTCCGAACCCTGACGGTGACGGAAGTCGATACCGGCGGCGATGATCGCTGCCTTGAAGTAGGCCAGCGCCATGTAGAAGTCCCAGTGCGCGAGTTCCTGGCCCGACTGCGCCGAGTAGCGGTTGGCCAGCTCGTCCGCCGACGGCATCTGCGGTGAACTCCACGCGGCTTCCATGCTGAGGATCAGGTTGAACATCGGGTCGCGGTAGACGCACATCAGCGCGGCATCGCTCAGCGGGTCGCCCAGCGTGGAGAGCTCCCAGTCCAGCACCGCGAGGACCTTCGCCGGATCCTCGGCGTCCAGGATCGTGTTGTCGATGCGGTAGTCGCCGTGGACGATCGAGTTGCGGCTCTGGGCCGGAACCGAATCCGCCAGGGCCTGATGCAGACGCTTGACGTCGTCGTCGCGGGGATCGTCGGGCAGCCGGACCAGGTCCCACTGCGAACCCCAGCGCCGCACCTGGCGCTCCAGATAGCCGGCGGGCTTGCCGAAGTCGCCGAGACCGACGGCCTCTGGGTCCACCGCGTGCAAATCGGCCAGCACCTTGATCAGCGCGTCGACGCTGTTGCTGATCACGGTTTCGTCGCCCAGCGCGGCGAGCTCGGAGGCGCTGCGGACCACGCGGCCGTCCACGTTCTCGACCATCTGGAACGGCGCGCCCAACACGGAGTCGTCATTGCGCATCGTCACTGCCCGGGCGACCGGCACCGCGGTGTCGGCCAGTGCTGCCACCACCTTGTATTCGCGTGCCATGTCGTGCGCGGACGGCGTGAGACCGTGCAGCGGCGGACGACGCAGCACCCACTTCGACACGTCGTCGTACACCCGGAAGGTGAGGTTGGAGCGCCCGCCGGCGATCAGGTCGGCGCGCAGCTCACCGCTGCGGGCGATGCCCTCCGAACGCAGATGCCGGTCGAGCGCGGTGAGGTCGAGGCCCTCCAGATTTGTCACCGTCACTGTTTACCACCGGACATTTCTCGGCAGCAGGTCCCATACGTGTTCGGTGCCGTTGACCGACGCGACCGCCAGCTTGCCCGAGCGCGACGACAGCAGCCGGGTCACCGACGCGTAGTCCACGTGGAACGACAGCAACCGCTCGGTCTGCAGAATCTGGTGCAGCAACACGTTGATCACCCCGCCGTGGCTGAACACCGCCACCGTCCCGTCGTGATCGCCCGTCGCCACCAGGTCCTCCACGGCAGCACCGATGCGCGCCATGAACGCGCTCTCGTCCACGCTGCTGGGCAGGTGACCGCTCACCAGCCGGGCCAGCTCCTCGGGGTTCTCCTTCGCGATCTCCTCGATCGGGACGTAGTGCGACATGTCGCGGTCGTACTCGGCGAGCCGATCGTCGACATCCACGTCGAGTCCCAACGCCTCGGCGACGGGCCCGGCGGTTTGCACGGCACGCCGCTGCGGGCTGCTGACGAGCCGGCTGACCGGGAAGCGGGCCAGGGCCGCGGGCAGGCGTTTGGCCTGCGCGATGCCTTCCTCGGACAGGTCGGGATCAGACCCTTGACCGGGCTCACTGCGCAGCGGTAAAGCATGTCGGACCAGAAGCAGTTGCACCGTGACACCATATGGCCGCGGTGCGGGATGGCCGGAGAGGGTCAACACATGGGATATGCCGACGAGTTGTTCGACCTGACGGACCGGGTCGTCCTGGTCACCGGCGGCAGCCGCGGACTCGGCGCCGAGATCGCGATGGGCGCCGCGCGCTGCGGAGCCGATGTGGTGATCGCCAGCCGCAACCTGGAGTCCTGCGTCGCCACCGCGGAGAAGATCACCGCCGCCACGGGCCGCGCTGCCCTGCCGTACGCGGTGCACGTGGGCCGGTGGGATGAGCTCGACGGTCTGGTCGAGGCCGCGTACGACCGCTTCGGCAAGGTCGACGTCCTGGTCAACAACGCCGGCATGTCGCCGCTGTACGAGTCGCTCGGGTCGGTCACCGAGAAACTCTTCGATTCGGTGTTCAACCTGAATCTCAAAGGGCCGTTCCGGCTCTCGGCACTGCTCGGTGAGCGCATGGTGGCCGCCGGCGGCGGGGCCATCGTCAACGTCAGCTCATCGGGATCGCTGCGGCCCGACCAGTACATGCTGCCCTACGCCGCGGCCAAGGCCGGGCTGAACGCCATGACCGAGGGGCTGGCCAAGGCATTCGGCCCGACGGTGCGCGTCAACACCCTGATGGCCGGGCCGTTTCTCACCGATGTCAGCAAGGCCTGGGACATGGCCGGTGACCCGTTCGGCCACCTGGCGCTGCGACGGGCCGGCAACCCGCCCGAGATCGCCGGTGCCGCACTGTATCTGATGTCGGACGCGTCCAGCTTCAGTACCGGATCGATCCTGCGGGTGGACGGCGGTCTGCCCTGACCGTGGCGCGGTAGGCTGGCCGGATGGCAAACTTGTCATGACAACTTGACCGAAAGGTGATGCGGATGGCGGGGCCGCGTTCGCGCCATGAACACGTTGCGGCCGAACTGCGTCAGCGCATCAGGCGCCGGGACTACGCGATCGGGGCGCCGCTGCCCACCGAGAGTGCGCTGTGCGCGGAGTTCGACGTATCCCGCGGGCCGGTGCGCCAGGCGCTGGCCACGTTGAAGAACGAAGGCCTGATCCGCGTCTCCCGCGGCAAGCCCGCGGTGGTGCGCAGCCACGACGCCACCCAGACCCTGGACACCTTCACCCCGTTCACCCAGTGGGCCGAACGCGTCGGGCGTACCGCGGGCAACCGCACGATCGAGGTGGCGCGCCGCCGGGCCTCCGAAACCGCAATCGAGGCACTGGATTTGACGGCCGACGACTTCGTGGTCGAGGTACTGCGAGTCCGCCTGCTCGACGGCGAGCCCGCGATGATCGAGCGCAGCACCTTCATCGACTCCGTGGGTTCGCTGTTGTTCGAGTTCGACACCGATTCCGGGTCGATGACCGATTACCTGGCCAGCCGTGGCGTGTACTTCGACTCGATGGAGCACGTGCTCGACGCGGTGGCGGCCGGGCCGGACGACGCCGCGAATCTCGGGATCGCGCCAGGCAGCCCGTTGCTGCGTGAGCGTCGCATCTCGCGCGATCAGCACGGCGTGGTGTTCGAGTGCGCCGACGACCGGTACCGGCCCGACGTGGTCACGTTCAGCATCGTCAACGCCCGCACCAAGTTTTCCTCCGCCGAGCAGACATGAAGTTGCACGCTCCGGGTTCGGAGCGTGCAACTTTACCGGGGGCCCCTCCCGCTTGCGGGGGACTGCTCGCGAGGATCAGTCAGCCGCCGGCATCCGGTTCCAGTGCGGGATGAGCAGCAACATCGCCAGGAACGCGGCGGCGGCGAATCCGTAGAACAGCGCCGACGTGTTCAGGTAGCCGGGCAGCAGACCGCCGAGGATCGCGCCGACCGAACCGCAGCAGTTGATGAAGCCGGCCGCGGTGCCCGCGTGCTTGGAGGTACCGAAGTCGACCGCGGCGACGCAGGAGATCATCGCGTCGGCGCCGTACACGCTCAGCCCGATGAGGCCGAGCACCAGCACCATGATCCAGGCACTGCCGGTCGCGGTGAGCGGGGCGAACAATGCCAACACCGCCACCAGGACGGCCAGGCTCAGCACACACGCCGGCACCCGGCGCGCCTTGAACACACGGTCGGAGATCCGGCCCAGCAGGATCGGGGCGACGACGCCGGCGACACCGAATGCCACCGGGATGGTGACGGCCTGGAACTTGTCGCCGTCGGCCAGCCGCTCGGCGACGATCACCGGGCCCCACAGCAGGATTGCGTAGCGGGCCGGCTTGAGCAGGAAGTACGACGCGCCAAGGGTTCTCACCATGCTGTCACCCAGCACCGCCTTCAGTGACTCGCGCCATGACACCTTAGGTTCGGCGACCGCCTCGGCCTCGGGCGAGTCATCGAGCTCGACACCTTCTCGCGCGTCCTGGGCGGCCCGGAACTCCTCGATCGGCGGCAACCCGACATCCTGGGGGCGGTTGCGCTGGAACAACAGCACGAGCACGAACACCCCGAGCACGACCACGGCACCGGTGAAGAAGGCAGCCCGCCACGAACCGAACACGTCGTAGGCGGCCCAGCCCAGGATCGGCGCGGCCACCAGGCCACCGAACGCGTAGTTGGTGCTCCACAGGCCGAGAACACGGCCGCGTTCGCCGATCGAGAAGAACTGGGCCATGTTGCTCAACGTCCCCGACCAGCCGGTGGACTGGGCCAGGCCCTGCACGATCATCAACGGCAGCAGGAACACCAGCGCGGGCAGCAGGCCCATGAACACGGTGGCGACGGCCGATATCGCCAGGCCGCCGAGGATGACGACCCGGGGACCGAAGCGGTCGGAAACCTGGCCCCAGACGAACTGCCCGGCCGCGTACGCCGCCAGATAGGCGGCGTCCAGGTTGGCCAGGGTGCTCTTGGTCAGGGTGGTGGACAGAATGGGATCTTCGAGAATGCCGAGCTTGGCCACCGAGAAGGCCTGCCGGGTGAAATAGAAACCGGCATAAGCGATCCAGGTGACCGCGAAGATCTGGAAGCGCCAGCGCCGGTAGCGCGGAACGGTCGTCGGGGCGGCGGATGCCGTTGCGTGGGTCATGAGAATGCACCTCTGGTGGGCGTGCTGCAGATGTGTGCTGACGGGCCGGCGGCAGAAAGCCTAGAGAGTTGGCCGAACGTCAAAGGCAGGTTTCTCGAAAGAGAACGACGTGCTGAGCGGGCGGCGGTCGGGAGGCCTGGCCTGCAACCGACCGCCGCAAGAGGTGCTTCTCGGGTTACCGCAGAGCTGCCACCAGGGCGGGAAGATCGGCGACGCTGTCCAGGATGTGCGTGGCGCCGGCCTCGGACAACTGCGCCCGGTTGTGCGCACCGGTCAGCACACCGATCGAGGCGCGTGCCCCGGCGCGCAGACCGCTGATGACATCCGAGGAGGTGTCACCCAGGACGAGCATCGAACGCACCGAATCGGTTTCGGTCTGCATCAGCGCGGTCAGCGGCATGTCCGGGTAGGGCCGGCCGCGCACCCCCGGAGACGGGCACAGCACCAGGTCGGCGAGGTCCTGCCAGCCCAGCGCGTCGATGATCGCCGCCTGGGTCTCGCGGGCGAATCCAGTGGTCAGCGCGGTCTTGATGCCGTTGGACCGCAACGACCGGATGGCATCCTCGGCACCGGGGATCGGGCTGCAGTTGCCCTCGGCGACCAGTTGGCCATAGCAGCGCTCGAATTCCTTGTTGGCGGCCTGCGCCTGCTCCTCGTTGCCCTTGGCAAGGTGACGGAAGACCACGATCTTGGACTGCCCCATCGTGTCGGAGACGTAGCGCAACATCTCCTCACGGTCGGCGTCGGTCTTCGACAGGCCGGCATGACGGTCGGCAGCCAGGAAGGACTGCTCGACCAGCCCGCTGTCCTCGACGGTGGTTCCGGCCATGTCGAACACGACCAGGCTGATCGGATCAGTTGTGTTGGTACTCATCGGTTTATCCCTTTCAGTGGTGGATCGGTCAGGCGGGTGCGGCGACTCGGGCCAGCGCGTTCTCGACGCTGGTGTAGGCGAGGCCCATGCTGGTGGTCATGCCGATACCGGTGGTGACGGTGACGACGTGGGTGCCCTCGATGGGCTGCTCGATCAGGAACTCCTTGCCGGGCGCCGAGGTGTATACCCCCTGCCAGCGTTCGGATACTTCGATCTCCTTGACCCCGAACAGTTTCCGTGCCTCTTCGAGGAGCACTGCGAATCCCTCCTCGGTCTGGAACGGCGGCGCCGAGATGTCGCGGTAGTGGGTGTCGCCGATCAGCAGGGAGCCGTCCGGCTGCGGGGTGTACATCTGGTGCAGGTCGATCGCGACGTAATCGGGGTGTTCGGCCCGCAGCCGCTCGGCGACGGCCGCCGTGGCGGGCAGATTCTCGAAGCCGGAGTAGCGCAGCAGCGACCACCCGGTGAACAGCGGCGCCGGCAGGGCGAAGCTCAGCGGCAGCCGGGCCCGCAACATGTGCAGCCGGCACCTCAGCAGGCCGTCCCGCTCGGCGAGGCCGGGGAACAGCCGGTCGATGTCGTAGTTGACCGTGACGAACGTGGTGCGTGCCCGCAGCGGCCCGCGCGAGGTGCGCACCACCCCGGGCTCGAACCCCGATGCCGCTGTCCGCCAATGGAAATCGACGCCTTCGCCGGCGAGCCAGCGCGCGATCGACGGGGCAGCCGTGCGGGGGTCGACCTGCAGGTCGTTGGGCAGGTACATGCCGCCGGTGACGTTGTCGGGTACCACCGGGATGCGGTCGAGGATCTCCCCACGGCTCAGCAGCCGGACCTCGGCGCTTCCCCGGGCGGCCGCGAATTCCCGCATGACCGCGAGTTCGTCGTCGTGGCGTGCGACGCAGAAGGTGCCCGCTTCGGCCGACCAGAACCCCGCCTTGCGGGACAGGTCGAGCCAGTGCTGGCGCCCGATACGGCCGTACTCCCCCGCCACACCGGACTGCGCGGTGATGCAGGCATGGCCGAAGTTCTGGACCGAGGCGCCGACGACGCCGTCGGCATGTTCGACAACCGCGACGCTCAGACCCCGCTGGTGGGCGTGATATGCGTGCGCCAGGCCGACGATGCCGGCGCCGACCACGACGACGTCGTAGCTCTGATGATTTCCCATGCGGATACTGTGGTCCACATCACGGAACTTGTCAATACAAGTTTGGAGTTTTTACTACCTATCTATATAAGTTAATTTCCCGTTCACCTCACGGAGTGACGATGTTGAAGTCGGGGTCGGG
The DNA here is from genome assembly GCF_030486405.1 of Mycolicibacterium sp. HK-90. The sequence continues at coordinate 6,114,967 of NZ_CP129613.1, forward strand.
CCGATCCAGCACCGCCAACAACGCCGGCACGGCATCGGCGTCGCCGCTCACCTCCAACCCGGGCGAGGTCGCGTCACCGGCCAGGAATGCCAGCAGCCTGAGCTTGTCCGCCGGCCGCACCGTCGTATCCGCCGTCTGGGCATCGGCCGCCGCCCGGCGGTAGACCAGCACCCCGTTGCGCAACGTCAGCCGATAGTTGTCACCGGTGTCGCCGAACGTGACGTCGAACGTCAGGTCGAGATCCCACGCGCGGGGCCCGTCGATACTGATCGCGACGACGTCGAACATCTGCTCGGGACTCAGCTGCGCGAGCATCGTCGGCGCCGTGACCTGCCCGGCCGTGCCGAGCTTGCCCTGGCGCAGTTCGGTGGCACCGGACAGGAAGAAGTTGCGCCACGTCGCGTTCTCGGCGCCGTAGGCGAGCTGCTCGAACGTGTCTGCGTAGAGTTCGCGGGCCGCGGCGTGTTCGGCATCGGTGAACATCACATGATCGAGAAGGGTTGCCGCCCAGCGGTAGTCACCGTCCTCGAAGGCGTGGCGGGCCAGTTCGACCACCCGGTCGGCGCCACCCATCGCCTGCACATACCGCGGGCCGAGCGCCTCGGGCGGGTGCGGCCACAACCGGCCCGGGTTGCCGTCGAACCAGCCCATGTAGCGCTGATAGATCGCCTTGACGTTGTGGTTGACCGAGCCGTAGTACCCGTGGGCGTGCCAGGCCTGCTCCAGCGCCGGCGGGAGCTGGAACTGCTCGGCGATCTCGACCCCGGTGTGACCCTGGTTCAGCAACCGCAACGTCTGGTCATGCAGGTACGCGTACAGATCCCGTTGCAGGGAGAGGAATTCGACGATGCGCTCGCCGCCCCAGGTGGGCCAGTGATGCGAGGCGAACACCACGTCGGCACGGTCGGCGAAGGTGTCGATGGCCTCGGTCAGGTAGCCGGCCCAGCCATGCGGATCACGCACCAGCGCTCCGCGCAGGGTCAGCAGGTTGTGCAGATTGTGGGTGGCGTTCTCGGCCATGCACAACGCGCGGAACTTCGGGAAATAGAAGTGCATCTCGGCCGGGGCCTCGGTCCCGGGCGCCATCTGGAACTCGATCTCGACACCGTCGATCGTGTGCTTCTCCCCGGTGCGGCGGATGTCGATGGTCGGCACGATCATCGCCACCTCACCGGTGGAGGTGCTCTGTCCCAGACCACATCCGACCTGCCCCTGCGGGCCGCGGTCCAGTTTGGGGCCGTACATATAGGTGGCGCGCCGGGTCATCGCGGTGCCGGCGTAGACGTTCTCCTGCACGGCATGTTCGACGAACCCCTCGGGGGCCAGCACCGCGACCTTGCCCGCATCGACGTCGGCCTGGGAGGTGACACCGAGAACCCCGCCGAAGTGGTCACCGTGGCTGTGCGTGTAGATGACGGCGACAACGGGCCGCTCCCCACGGTGCTCGCGGTACAGGTTGAACGCCGCCGCGGCGACCTCGGTGGAGATCAACGGATCGATGACGATGACGCCGGTGTCGCCCTCGACGAAGCTGATGTTCGAGATGTCCAGCCCGCGCACCTGATAGATGCCCTCGACCACCTCGTAGAGGCCCTGTTTGGCACACAGTTGCGATTGCCGCCACAGGCTGGGATGCACCGACGTCGGTGCCTCGCCTTCCAGGAATGAGTACGCGTCGTTGTCCCACACCACCGTTCCGTCGGCAGACCGCACCACGCACGGGTCGAGCGCGGCGATGAATCCCCGGTCGGTGTCCTCGAAATCTCTCGTGTCCTCGAATGGCAGGCTCGTCAGATGGTCGCGGTGGGCGGCCTCGATCACGGCGCTGGGCGGCTTCTGCTCCATGGAGCCGAGCCTGCCACCTCAAGGTATCGGCGTCATGGATGAACCGGCGCCAACCTCGGCGTGGGAACGATCCGGCTGATCTCGTCGGCCCCACGTCCGAGCCCGCTGACGGTGGCGGTCATGCGGCGGCGCCCTTCTTGATGCTCTCGATGATGCGCGCGAACCCGTCCTCGCCGTGGCCCGCAGCGATCTGGCGGTGGATCAGCCGCTGCACGACATCGACAACCTCGGTGCCGATCCCCTGGTCGCGGCTGGCGTTGACGATGTCGCTGATATCGGAGAAATTGAGGCTCTGCTGGCCGGGCACCGAATAGTCGCCGCCGTCGATGACGGTTGCGTACTCGGCGATCGCGGGCATCAGCGCCGGCAGCCACGCGGCGGTGCGGGCCGCGAACTCCTTGGCGGGCACCCCCGCCGCGCCGACCATCGCAGCGCCGTGGAAGAAGCCCGCGAACATCACGTACATGGCCGACAGGAGCGCCAGGTCGTACAACGAGGCCATTCCCGCGTCGTCGCCGAAGTACTCAGCGCTGCCCCAGAGTTCGAGGAGCGGACGCGCGTCTTCGAACAGCGCGGCCGAGCCGCTGTAGAGGATCGCCGACTGCGGCGTCGCGATCATCTCCGGTGTCGCCATGATGCCGCCGTCGAGGTACTCGGCGTCATGCGCCGCGGCCCACCCGGCCAACTCGCGCGCCCCGTTCGGAGATGTGGTGGTCAGGTTCAGGAGGCGGCGCCCCGCCAGCCGGTCTGCCACCGGATCGAGCACCTCATGTACGGAGGCCTGGTCGAACAGACACACCACGATGAGATCCGCGTCGAGGGCGTCGGCCGGAGTGGTTGCCACGGTGGCCCCCTCCCCGCCCAGCACGGCAGACCGAGCGGCGCTGCGATTCCAGACGGTGGTCGGGTGACCCGCGTCCAGGGCAGTGCGGGCCAGCTGTGATCCCATCGCCCCCAATCCGAGGAAACTGACCGAATGTCGTGTCGTTGTCATGCCATCATCGTCGGAGCAACGCGAACCATCCGACAAGTACCCACTATTTAGTGCGATACTTACCTTTTCGAAACTATTGGCCATGAGCAGTGAGGACATCCGATGACCCAATTCGGGAAGTACACCTGCGGACTGGATGCAGCCTTCGCGGTGGTGGACGGAAAGTGGAAACCGCTCATCCTCTGGGAGCTCGCGGCCGGGCCCAAACGCTTCAACGCGCTGCATCGCAGCCTGCCCGGCGTCTCCCAGAAGATGCTGACCCAGCACCTCAAGGAACTCCAGGCGCATGGTGTGGTGCACCGCGAGAGCTATCACGAGGTTCCCCCGCGGGTGGAGTACTCCATGACACCCGCCGGTCAGGAACTACTCGAATCACTTGAACCACTGAGTGATTGGGCTACCAAGCACATCGCGCTGATCTGCACCGAGGAAGCCGGCTAGCTTTCGGTCCCGGTCACGGCCGATCCAGCGAGTGCAGCGTGACGTCGGCCAGCACGCCCGACGCGATCTGCGCCGTCATGTACGTGCAGTACGGCTGGCGCCTGCGATCGGTCGGTGAGCCCGGATTCAGCAGGCGCAGACCGGTTTTCGCGGTGGTGTCCCACGGGATGTGACTGTGCCCGAAGACCAGGACATCGCTGCCCGGGTACTGCCTGGCCATGCGGGCCTCCCGGCCGGTGGCCGCGCCGGTCTCGTGCACGACGGTGAATCGCAGACCCTCCAACGTCACGTCGGCCCGCTCGGGCAACCGTCTGCGTAGCTCGGCGCCGTCATTGTTGCCCCAGCACCCGATCAGGTGCGCCGCCCGCGAACCGAGCCTGTCGAGCAGGGCCGGGTCGACCCAATCACCCGCGTGGACAACAACATCTGCGTGGTCGACCTCGTCCCACACCTGAGCCGGAAGATCCTTGGCGCGCTTGGGTACGTGTGTATCGGCGATCAGCAGCAGCCGCATGCCAGCCGAGCCTACGTCACCCGGTCCGGTCGATCCGGGAGGCGAATCGCGGGTCTGGTCATGCGGACCTGTCGGGGCGCTTACACTCCGACCATGGAGCTACTACGCAACGTAGTTGTATACGCGCATCTGATCGGTTTCGCCGTCATGGTCGGCGCCTGGATCGCCGAGGCAGCGGCCCGCCGCTTCCTGATCACCCCGGTGATGACCTGGGGCATGACCCTGTCGTTGATCACGGGTCTGGCGCTGGCCGCACCGTGGCCGGCAGGCATCGTGATGAACTACCCCAAGATCGGCACCAAGCTGATCATCCTCGTGGCCCTCGGCGCCGTGCTGGGCATCGGGACGGCGCGCCAGCGCCGCGCGGGAGGGCGGCCGGTCATGCCGCTGTTCATCGCCGCCGGCGTGCTGCCGCTGCTCGCCTCCGCGATCGCGGTGCTCTGGAACTGAGGCCCGGGCCGAAGCTGAGCTGAACCTGAGACCTTCCCGTAAAGTTAACTGGCAAACAACATTTGTCGGCAGGTACGGGAACGATGGGTCACAGACACGCCATGGCAACCGCCAAGGTCATGCGCACGGCGGCATTCACCGGATGCGATTCGCCGCACAGCGACATCCGGGCACGGGTCCGGCCCGGTCGCGCGGATCGCCCGCGGCAAGCCCACCACGGCCCCTTCATGCAGCCGCGGCGACGGCGGTACGGCGGTCAGCTGAAGGCGTCGGCAACAACGGTGACCGGCCGCTCGCCGTGGATGAACGACCGGGTGACCGTGCTGCGGCGCTTCCTGGCCGACGTACACGGGCTGCACCTGCCGCCGGAACTGGCCCGGGTACAGGTGGCCGGCCACGTCGAGCTGTTGGTCTCGGTGCTGCGGCTCGACCGCCAGGCCGCCCGGCAGTTCGTCACCGACGACGTACTTCGCGAGATCGCCATCGACATCGCGACGGCCGTCGGCTCCGAGTAGATCTCGCTGACGCCGAGACCGACAAAAAAAATCGAGGCGCGGTCCGCTGACCGCGCCTCGATTTCTATGAGTGCGCCCGAAGGGATTCGAACCCCTAACCTTCTGATCCGTAGTCAGATGCTCTATCCGTTGAGCTACGGGCGCCTAGCGTTATTCAGTTGTGCGGTTGACAAGTCAACCGTGGCGGAGGCGAGAGGATTTGAACCTCCGGTCCCCGGTAAGGGGGACAACTCATTAGCAGTGAGTCCCATTCGGCCGCTCTGGCACGCCTCCTTTGAACTTCTGTGAGGGTACCGGACTCCGTCCTGTTGCCCGAAACCGCCGAGGGCACACAGTACACAGCCTCCCCTATTCTGGCCAAGTGAGTATCCGTCTGCGCCCCGAAATGGCCGACCTTCCGGCGTACACACCAGGCAAAACAGTGCCGGGCGCAATCAAGATCGCCAGCAACGAAACCGTGCATCCGCCGCTGCCCAGCGTGCGTGAGGCGATCCTCAAAGCCACCGAGAACATCAACCGCTACCCCGACAACGGGTACCTTGACCTGCGCGAACACCTGGCCAAGCATGTCGGCTTCGCGCCGGAGAACATCGCCGTGGGCTGCGGTTCGGTGAGCCTGTGCCAGCAGTTGATACAAATCACATCCGCCCCCGGCGACGAAGTCGTGTACGGCTGGCGCAGTTTCGAGATCTACCCGCTGCAGATCCGCACCGCCGGCGCGACGGGCGTCCCGGTGCCGCTGCGTGACGAGACTCACGATCTCGACGCGATGCTCGCGGCGATCACCGACCGCACCCGGCTGATCTTCGTCTGCAACCCGAACAACCCGACTTCCACCGTGGTCGACCCCGAGGCGCTGGCCCGGTTCGTCGCGGCGGTGCCGGCGGACATCCTGATCGTGCTCGACGAGGCCTACGTGGAGTACATCCGCGACGGCCTGGCGCCCGACAGCCTCGGACTGGTCCGGTCCCACCGGAATGTGGTTGTCCTTCGCACCTTCTCGAAGGCCTACGGGCTGGCCGGCCTGCGCGTCGGCTACGCCGTCGCCGATCCCGAGATCGTCACCGCGCTGGGCAAGGTCTACGTGCCGTTCAGCGCGACGAGCGTCTCGCAGGCCGCGGCCATCGCCAGCCTGGAGGCCGCCGACGAACTCCTGGCCCGCACGGACTCCGTCGTCGCCGAACGCACCCGCGTCAGCGCCGCCCTGCGCGACGCCGGCTACGAGCTGCCGCCCTCGCAAGCCAACTTCGTCTGGCTACCGTTGGCCGAGCGCACGCTCGACTTCGTGGCCAGGGCCGCCGACAACCGCATCATCGTGCGCCCGTACGGTGAGGACGGCGTGCGGATCACCATCGGAGCGCCGCACGAGAACGACGCCTTTCTGGAATTCGCCCAGCGCTGGATCGAGGGCGACGCCGGGACTCGGACAGGAGAGACCAAGTGAGCGACGCACGCGGCACCTTCGACGGATTCGTCAGCCGCGAGGGGCAGATCCCCGACGCCGAACTCGACGCGTTCTGGGCGCTGCTGCGGCCCGCCAGCATCGACTTCATGCTCGGCGAGTGGAAGGGCGGCGAATTCCAGACCGGTCACAAGGCCAACGGGTTCATGAACCGGCTCAACTGGTTCGGCAAGACGTTCCGCTCGGCGGCCGAAGCGCAGCCGCTGGTGTGCCTGGACGCCGACGGCAACAAGTTCTCCAACACCGAGGCCATGAACGGTGAGGCCAGCCTCTGGCTGGAGGAGTTCCGCGGCGAGGTGACCGCGACCATGGTCTACGACGGCCGTCCCGTGCACGACCACTTCAAGGTCGTCGACGACAACACCGTGGTGGGCATCATGAACGGCAAGGGCGCCGTCGTGGATGGCCGCTACCTGTACTTCTACCTGCAGCGCGTCTAGCCCGTCGGCCGGCGGCCGGTGAAGGCCAGCAGACGGTCCAACGGCGAAGCGCCGCCCGCGACGTCCACCGGATCGTCGAAACCGGCGCGCACCCGCCCCTCCGGCGTGATGATCTCGCGGGCCCATCCCAGAACACGCTCCGGGTGTTCGTCCGCCACGTCGACCGACTGGCCGGTGGCGGCGGCGTAATCCCAGGCGTGCACCAGGAATTCGAGCGACAGGATCCGGGCCATCATCTGGGCCGGCGCCTCGCCGGGGCCGAACGGCACCGTGCCGTCCAGCCCGCGCCGTTGCCAGGCCGCCACGGCCGGCCGCGCCGCGCCGGTCACCTGATCCTCCACAGAGGCCTGCTGGTCGCGGTCGGGAAGCTGCGCACCGGCCGCCGAGCCGATCAGGGTGATCGACGTCAGCAGGTGGTCGGTCAGCCCCGCCACGTCGAACTCGCGACACGGTGTCTGCCGGGTCAGATCGTCCGCGGTGATGCCGTGCAGCACGCGTTGTAGCACGTCGAGGGTGGCCTCGGCACTATCGAGTTCATCCATATCGGTAGTGTCCCCTCCATGACCGACACGTACGAGTCTGTTTCCGTCGAGATCTCCGATCACGTCGCCCAGGTGACGCTGCTCGGTCCCGGCAAGGGCAATGCGATGGGCCCGGCGTTCTGGGCCGAGCTGCCCGACGTGTTCGGCACCCTCGACGCCGACTCCGAGGTGCGCGCGATCGTGCTGACCGGCTCCGGCAAGAACTTCAGCTACGGCCTCGACCTGCCGGCCATGGGCGCGACGATGCCCGGCCTGGACGCCGGCGCGAAGGCCCGCGCCGACTTCCACAAGACGTTGTCGAAGATGCAGGGCGCCATCACCGCCGTCGCCGACTGCCGCACCCCCACCATCGCCTCGATCCACGGCTGGTGCATCGGCGGCGGCGTCGACCTGATCAGCGCCGTGGACATCCGCTACGCCAGCACCGACGCCAAGTTCTCGGTGCGCGAGACCAAGCTGGCCATCGTCGCCGACGTGGGCAGTCTGGCCCGGCTGCCGCTGATCCTGTCCGACGGGCACCTGCGTGAGCTGGTGTTGACGGGCAAGGACATTGATGCGGCACGCGCCGAGAAGATCGGTCTGGTCAACGACGTATACGACGACGCCGACGCCTCGTTGGCCGCCGCGCACGCCACGGCCGCCGAGATCGCGGCCAACCCGCCGCTGACCGTGGCCGGGGTGAAGGACGTGCTCGACCAGCAGCGCACGGCCCGGGTCGCCGAGAGCCTGCGCTACGTGGCCGCCTGGAATTCGGCCTTCCTGCCGTCCAAGGATCTGGCCGAGGCGGTCACCGCGATGTTCCAGAAGCGCCCGCCCCAGTTCACCGGGGAATAGGCGTCCAGCCGAGCTCCGCCTTGGCCTTCGCGTTGGACAGCGGAAGCCAGGCCGTGCCGAACGCGGTGGCCGGGTACGGGGCCACCATGCCGACGAGCCGATGCGATATCGGCCAGGGTCGCGGCCGGTTCAGCTTCGCGTTCAGTTCTCGGATGTAATCGCCGAAAGACTGCGGCCGGTCGTCGACAATGTTGTAGATCTGCCCGCCCCGACCTTTCTCGAGCGCGTCGGCCGTGGCCCGGGCGACGTCATCGATGTGCACCCACGACAGCACCCCGGTGCCGGTCATCGCAGGCATCGCCCACCACTTGGCCAGCCGGCGGAACAGGTCGTCGTGGGTGACGCCGGGCCCGTAGAAGACGCCGTAGCGCAACACGATTCCCTCGGTGTTGCTGCGCTCCGCCGAGGACAAGACGTTTCGTTCCATCCCCCGCAGCGCGTTCAGCATCTCCTCACCGCCGCGCGGCGGCGGGCCCGGGTACGGGTCGCTCTCGTCGATCGAAGCCGGACCGGTCGGGCCGTATCCGTACGCGAAGATCACCGACTCGGCGACGACGCGACGAACGCCGGCGCGTTGGGCGGCGGCCACCAGATTCCCGGCGCCCCGGCTCCACAGTTCTTTGGCCGGCTCGAAATCCTTCATCCGCTTGGGGCCGAGCTTGGGCAGTGTGGTCAGCAGACTCACCACCGCGTCAGGCGCGAATTCAGCCAGCACGGAGTCGATCTGGCCGGCATCGAGCACATCGGCCACCACGGGTTTGGCCCCGGCCGCCGAGATCTGCGCGGTCTTGCCCGCCGAACGGGTCACCCCGATCACCTCGTGGCCGCGCGCGGTGAGCTCACGCAACAGCGGGATTCCGGGGACACTGGTCGCTCCGGCCACCAGGACGCGCATCTATGGTTCTCCTGCCTTCTCGTCGGACATGCTGCTACGCAACGCGATTGCCAATAGGACCGTGGTCAGGATCAGACCGGCGGCCTCCAGCCAGCCGACCCAGCTGCCTGCGGCGTGGTCGGTGTCGATCACGTGGCTCAACGAATGCAGGGCCCAGTGCAGGGTGGCGAAGGCCAGGGCGGGCACTCGCCAGCTCGGCCATTTGAGAGCGGCCAGCATCAGCAACCCGAGGGGCAACTCGAACGATGCGTTGTCGAGGATGTAGTGATCGTTGCGCACGCCGAAGGCCCCGAGCGTGTCGAAGAACGTGCCCGGCGCCAGCAGCATGAACAGACCGAGGACCACCGAGTAGACGCCGAACACGGCGAGAACCACTTCGGGGTAGCGCCGGGTTTGCGTCACCGGGCCCGCAGCGTTGGCCATGCCATCACGCTAACGCTGCAGTGGTCTCCGAGTAGGCTCCAATTTCATGGCAACTTCGGGTACCAGTTCGGCCCCGGAACTGCTGGTCGAACTGGACCGGAACAGCAAGGTGGCCTTGCATCGCCAGCTTGCCGACGGGCTGCGTGACGCCGTCCGGTCCGGCCGGCTGTCGCCCGGCTCGCGGATGCCGTCCACCCGCGTGCTCTCGGCCGACCTCGGGGTGTCACGCCGGCTGGTGGTCGAGGCCTACGGCCAACTGACTGCCGAAGGCTTCCTGCACAGCACACCGGGCGGCAGCACCCGGGTGGCCGCCGTCGACACCGTCACACTCCCCGACCGCGCCCGATCCGACCCGGCCCGTCCCCGCTTCGACATCGACTTCGCCCCAGGCTCACCGGATCTGGCCAGTCTCCCGCGTCAGGCCTGGTTACGGGCGATGCGCCAGGGCCTGGCCGACATCGAGTCCAGCGAGTTCGGCTACGTCGCACCACACGGGCTACGGGCCGCCCGCACCGCCGTCGCCGACTACCTGCGGCGCACGCGCGGCGTGATCGCCGACCCACGCCTGATCGTGCTGTGCTCAGGAGCGACGCAGGCCATCGCCCTGCTCGCCCGCTGCCTGGACGGCCCGTTGGCGATGGAAGACCCCGGGTTCTGGCTGCATCGAATGGTGCTGCAACACAACGGTATCGACCCACTCCCGATTTCTGTGGACGACAACGGCATCGACGTCGACGCCCTGGCATCCGGCGAAGCCGACACGGTGCTCACCACTCCGGCTCATCAATCGCCGACCGGGGTGGTGCTCTCGGCATCCCGGCGCACCGAACTGCTGGAATGGGCACAACCGGGACGATTGATCATCGAGGACGACTACGACGCGGAGTACCGCTACGACCGAGCCCCGATCGGCGCTCTCCAGGGCGTCGCGCCCGACCGCGTCGTGTACATCGGATCCACGAGCAAGACCCTGGCACCCGGACTCCGCATCGGCTGGATGGTGGTGCCCGAGCACCTGATCGGCCGGCTCAGAACCGCGAAAAGCCTTGCCGACACCGGCAGTTCGGTGATGGATCAGATCGCCTTCAGTCAGTTCCTGGCCTCGGGCGCCTATGACCGCCACCTACGACAGATGCGTCGGCGGTACCCGGCACGGCGCAATGCCCTGCTGGCCGCGCTGTCGCGTCACCTGCCCCGGGCCGAGGTGCTCGGGGCGGCCGCGGGGGTTCACCTGACCGTGCGGTTCCCGACCGGCTTTCCCATCGACGAGCTGACCCGCCGTGCCGCCGAGGCACGGATCCGGCTGGAGCCGTTGGCGCCGTGTTACGCCGATCCCGCCGCGGCGCCGCCCGGGCTGATCCTGGGCTACGCCAACGTCACCGAATCGCAGATCGCCCGCGGCGTGGAGATGCTCGGCCGGGCCGCCCGCCAATTGGGAGCGACCTGAACTACCGCCCGGAGGCCTGGACGGCGTTGTCGTCAGCCGGCTTGATGCCCAGTTTGCCAACCACGTAGTCCGCAGCCTGATCCGTCAACCCGTTGACGGCGTACAAATTGTGCGCATTGTTGTCGCCACCGGTCGGGGAGCAGACCGGATCCTCCGGGATGCAAAGGTCATCCGTCTTGCCGACGTACCGCGAGCCGACCGTGATCGGCGGTGCGCCGGTGTAGATCATCTGCAGGAAGCCGCTCGACGGCTTGCCGAACAGCGCCACCGCGGCGACGTGGTCCGCCACCTCCGGGGGAAGCGGGCCGTTGATGCTCGGGGGCAACACGAACCCTTGCGGCACCGCGTCCGCGGTGATGTAGGCGGCCACCGCGGCACCCTGCGAGAAGCCGCCCAGCACGATCTTGGTGTCCGGACAGGCCGCAACCGTGGCCCTGACCTTGTTGCTGGCATCGGCGACACCGTCTGCCGCGGTCGCGAAGTCAAGCGACGCCGGGTAATTCACCGCGTAGACATCGACCGACTTCCCGCCGGTCCTGGCCCGTAGCGCATCCACGAACGCGTTCCCGACACCGCCGACGCCGGGCGGTTCGAACGTGCCCCGGGCGAATACCACCTGCACGTCCGAACACGCATCCGCAGAAGCCTGGCCCGCGACGGCGATGCATCCGCCCGCCACGAACGCTGCCGATGCCACCGCGCTCAACCAACGACCGATCCGGTTCATTTCCGACCCCACACTCGTTCCGACCCGCGACAACGTTTCGTGCCAACTACTCCTCGATACCCAAGATCAAGGCGGAGCGAATCTCTGCGGGTGTGTGATCTACGACACGTCCAAAGAGCAACGCTGAGGTGTTCTCGTTTGCTACGAGGCCGCCCCGACGCGCTGGCGCTCGCGCTTTTCGTCGTAGAACCGGGCCCGCTCGTCGACCGCTTCCAGGAACTGGGCCAGCTCCTCGCGCGCCTTCTCCCCTTCCGGCCCGAAATCCGTTCGATCGAATATCCGCCAGAAGCGCAGTACCGGCTGCACCACATCGTCGTGATGGACGCGCAGGTCGTAGATGCCTGCCTTGGCGATGGTGATCGCGTTCTGCGCGAAGTCGGCCATGCCGAGGCCTGGCATCGCGAAGTTCACCACCTCGTCGCGGATGGCCTTCATCGAGGCGTCGGGCGCGATGTCCAGAGCCGCGGCCATGAGATTGCGATAGAACACCATGTGCAGGTTCTCGTCGGCGGCGATCCGTGCGAGCAGCTGATCGGCGATGGGGCAGCCCGACGCCCGCCCGGTGTTGCGGTGCGACACCCGGGTGGCCAGCTCCTGGAATGACACATAGGCCATCGCCGCCAGCGGGGTCTTGTCCCCCGAGTCATACCCGGCAACCGTATGCGCCATGCGAAGACGTTCCAGCGCAACAGGATCCACTCCGCGGGTGACGACGAGGTAGTCACGCAAGGCGATGCTGTGGCGACCTTCCTCGGCCGTCCACTGCCCGACCCAGGTGCCCCATGCGCCATCGCGGGAGAACCGGGTGGCGATCTCACGGTGATAGGACGGCAAGTTGTCCTCGGTCAGCAGGTTGACCGTCATGGCCACCTTGGCCACGTGGTCCAGCGGCGAATCCTCGGGTTGCCAGTCTTCCCCGTCCAGGAAGGCGAAGTCGCGTCCCCGGCTCCACGGAACGTAGTCGTGCGGAAACCACTCCCGTGCCATCGACAGATGCCGGTCGAGATTGCTTGCGACAACGGGCTCCAGCTCGTGGAGTACTCCGGTCTGGGTGTCCATTCCACTCCTCCCAACGTGCCTTGCGCATCAGCGCGACGTCTGAAACCTACGGTACCGTAGGTTACGGTACCGTAGGTTACGATTGAGTGAAACGAAAGTATTCATTCCGCCGAAGCGCCGCGCGACAGATCCGGCCCGCAACACATCACCCACGCGAAATCAGCTGTCGCCTTTGGTTTGTCAGTGACAGCGCCCCGGCAGCAAAGCTCGACACTAGGCTCGTGGGCATGTGCACGCGAGTCATGTGGCCAGCCGCCGGCGACGCGGTCCTGGTTGGCAGGAACATGGATTTCCACCGGGACCTGATGACAAACCTGTGGAAGCAGCCCCGCGGTGTCACCCGTGACGACGCCGTTTCGGGCAAGCTCACCTGGACCTCGAAGTATGGCAGCGTGGTCGCGACCGCCTTCGACATCACCTCCGTGGACGGCATCAACGAGGCCGGCCTGGCGGGACACATCCTGTGGCTGGCCGAATCCACCTACGGCGAGCCCGACGACTCGCGCACCCAGCTCGGCCAGGCCATCTGGCTGCAGTACTTCCTGGACAACTTCGCCACCGTCGCCGAGGCAGTCGCCTGGATCGCCGAGACCGACGTGCAGGTGGTACAGATGGACGACCCCACCGGCGGCGCCCGCCCCGGGCTGCACCTGGCGCTGGACGACGCCACCGGAGACTCGGCCATCATCGAGTACGTCGACGGCAAGCCTCGCGTCTATCACTCGAAGGACTACCGGGTGATGACCAACTCTCCGACCTTCGACCAGCAGCTGGAACTCGTCAAGGCGTTCACCGGTCTCGGTGGAGACCAACCGATTCCGGGCTCCACCCTGGCCAGCGACCGCTTCGCCCGCGCCAGCTATTACGTCGGCCGGTTGCCCGAGCCGGCCGGCCAGGTCGAGGCCATCGCCAGCATGTTCTCGGTGATCCGTAACGCCGCGCAGCCCTTCCGCATCCCCGACCCGGGCAAGCCGGACGCCTCGCAGACCATCTGGCAGGTGGTGCTCGATCTGACCAACAAGAGGTACGTCTACGAGTCGACCACCCGGCCCAACATCGTCTGGGTGGATCTTGCCGACCTCGACTTCTCCGAGGGCAGCCCGCAGCTCAAGCTCGATCTGATCGGAGAGCTCGCGGTGCAGGGCGGTATCGCGGGCAACGTGGCCGACAAGTTCGCGGACAAGGGCCCGATGACGTTCCTGTCCCTGAAGCTCATGGAGACGCTGGAAGCGGCGGCGAAACCGGCGGGTTAGTGCACCGCCGCCTCGACCGGCGAAATATGTTTGCGGACCGGCGCTCTCCGTCAGAGTTCATGGCCGCCGCAGCCCGCCCACATGGCTCGCCGGTAGGCCGTCGGCGTGACACCCACGCGCTGCTTGAACGTCGTGGAGAAATGACTCGGCGTAGAAAAGCCGACCACACCACCGATTTCGGTGATCGACATCGGTGCGGACTCCAGCAGCAGCCTGGCCTCGGCGATCCGCTGTTCCAAGACGAACTGGTAGGGCGTCATGTGAAACGCCTTCCCGAAAGCATGACGAAACCCGTCGAGTTTCATCTCGACCAGTCCGGCCAGCGTCGGAAGGTCGATCTCGGAGTTCAGGCCGTCCCGGATGAACTCGACGAGCCGCTGTTGTTCAGCGCGACTCAGCTCCCGGCCCGCTCTCGGGCGAGACGACGAGGCCGATTCGCCGTAGCGGTCGAGCACATGCAGACGCAGCCCATCGGCAAGAGCCTCCTGCAGCAGCCGCGCCGCCATGTCGCCGCGCCCATCCAGGCTGACGATCCGATCAACCATGTTCCGCAACAAGGGATCCACGGCGTCCGACCGCTGCGTGGGCAAGCGTCTTCGCTCGCGCCCGGCATATGCTGGCCGTCGCCAGCCTGGCTTCTAATGGTCACGGCAACAGACCGGCTCCGAGTTCAGCTAACACCCGGGTGATGCTAACCCCTGCGGGCTGCCGCGTTCGCCGGGAAACTTCGAGCGTGTCGATGCGCGGAGATCCGGTTGCCGCGCATGTTCAGCGGCAACCGGATCACACGTCCACGACGCCTATTCGCATGACGCACAGCGACAGTAGAGGGTTTGCCCACCCGGGCGCTTTCAGAAATGCAGCTGAGGACTTTTCAAAAACCCGGCTTCGGCCGCCGCGCTGGGAGTCCGCAGTCGAAAGTAGCCCTCTCCGGACCTCCCTGGTAGCCGATGCCGGCAACTGGTCAAGGGCGGACTGAACGCCACAAATCGCCGAACCCACACCATGGCAGCCGATCGCGGCGAGTTTCTCGAAAGTCTGCGATTTTTGCGAAAGCGAATTCGACGTTCGCTCGGTAGGTTCCACATGGTTTGCTCGGGGACACCCGGGCCCAGCTCCGAGTATTGAGGAGGCCCTGTGCTGAAGAAGTTTGCCGCGGTCGGCACGTTGGCGTTTGGGTGCAGCGTTCGTCACCACAACCGGCGTCGCGCATGCAGATGACGTCGTCGTACGAGATGCCAACGGCGTGCCGTGGAGCTGGCCGTCCGAAGCATCCTGCATCAAAGACGGACCGGACCAGCACCTCCAGAACAGCGATGACGACGCATTCCTCAAGTACTGGTACTGCATGCAGCACGACGACGGCCTGTGGTACCTGCACAACACGGACAGCCCGACCGAACGGGTCGAGTAGCGCAGCAGCCCCGGTCGGGGGTTCCGGGGCAGCTGCGTCCGCGCTGTCGCACGCCGACGATCAGCGATTCAGGCCGGTATCGACGGTGCGCGAGAGCAAGGAGTGCGTGGTGAATGTTCGTGAACGGGCGCTGATCCGCGTCGCGATGGCCGGTGCGTTCCTCGGTGGATCGTTCGTGGCGGCGGGCACCGCCGTGGCAGACGAGATCCTGCCGACCGGGCCGAACGGTGTCACCTACGTCCGGACCGAGTCGGGACGCACGCTGTGCGGCGTCGAAGGAGATCGCGTGAACTGCACAGTGCAGTTCACCAACCCGCCGACAACGAACACGGGCGACATCGCCAATTCGGTGACGCTGAACCAGGATGGCAGCTTCACCTACCTCGCTGCTGACCTCGGACGCATCGCCCCGGTTCACACCGTCCACTACGACCAGACCTACATCGCCAACGGCTGGGCAGTAGAGGCATTCGACGACGGCACCCGGTTCACCAACAACCGAACCGACGAAGGATTCTGGGTGAGTGTCACCGAGGTCAACTCGCTCGGACAGCTGTGAGCACACGAGAATCCCGACGGGACAGCGAATCTGGTTCCACCGATACGGCACGGGATGCGGGTATGGCTCCCGGCCGCGCCCGACGGTTGGGCCGCCTGGACTCACTCAGTCCACGGGGCGTTGAAGTACCTCTACTACCGCCCGCGTGTCCCTTTTGGGATCTGCCAAGACTGCGTTTCGCCGGGCATGTCCACCACAAGTTCGACGCTGTCGTTGACGCTGGCCTTCATCATTCTCACACCTTCGGGAAATTGGTGATCATACGTGGCACACCCCATCAGCGGGCCTTCGGGCGACGGAACACTTGCCACCGTATGGCAAGTCGAGAGCGTGGACATCGAATGAGTTGACCGGCGATCACAACTGAAACGGGACCGAACGGCATGGATGACGAGGATGATTCGGCGGCTCCCGAGAAGTGCCCCCCTATGAGTGGCGAGGACGCACGCGTAGTACTCGGTCCAATAGATGCTGGGCACCATGTGGCCTATCACCTAGGCGTCGCTGCCGACCTGCCCCTGATTGCGGCGATGCTGTGCCGTCGCCAACTGGAGCAACTCGGAATAACCCCGTTCAAAGTCCTTCCGTGCGTCGACGTCGAATCGACATGCGAGGTAATCGTTCAGCTCGTGCGCGATGATGGCAACGAGCTGATCCTGTGACCGATCACGCAGATCGAGCATCATGACGTTGTTGTCACGCAATTCGACGATCTCAGCCTTGCGGTCACCGTCGGGCAAGCGATCCTCCAGCAAGTCGAACACGATTCGCGTCATCGACGAATTCCAAGACCAGTCACCGTCCACGAACCGAACAAAGCCGCTCACTTACCCGCCTCCTATTATTACAACGTTGGGATTCCCCAAGCCTTGGACGAACTCTCGAACGATCTCACGCTGCGCAACGGTGAACTTCGAGACGTCGACCGGAACAATCTCAGCTTTCTCCAGATGGTCCACGATCCTGCCCTGCAGATTAGGCCACTGCGAGTCGAAGAACTTAGACGGGAAGTTCCCGACAGCGTCGTAAGTTCGCCCACCGGCGTCGACCCAATCATGCGCATCTCCCTGCCCGGCGCGAGTGAGGTCCACGCCAAGCTCCTGTTCGATCCGAAGCCCCGTCTCGCTTTCGGCCGCCCTGAAACCTCCTGTCGCCGGGTCCATGCCAAGTGCACGTGCGTGCTCGGTGGTGAGGTCGAGCTCAACCGGAGCGGCATGTCCTGTGTCGGCCGACGGCGCGTCGGGGGTCGTAGAAGGCGCATCGACCGGCGCGTGGCCACTGCCCGCAGGTGCGTCGACGTGACCATGCGGTGTGGGGGCGTCATCGACGTGTCGAGAGGTGGCGCCGAGGGCGTCGAGGCCGTGCTCGATCCCTTCACCGAACAGCTTGGCGCCGGGAACGGGAACCATTCCTGCGGCGTCGATCGCGGCTTGTCTCTTCTGCTCGGGGGTCGCCCCGTCCCAATCGGTGACGACGTCGTACATATTGCCCACGTCGGGCATCGTCGCGTCCCAGATGGTCTCGGACGCGTCCTTCATGCCCTCGGCAAACGCCCCTGTCGCTCGCTCTAGAACCGGCGGTTCCTTCGGGAACGCTTGTACGTCGGCGTTCTCCGGTAGCGGCGCGACAGGTGCCGTCGGGCCACCTTGCGCGGCCGAGGCGTAGTTGAGCTCGTTCAGAACCCGCTGTTGCTCGGTCAGCTCGGCTCGGGCGTCGAACACCGCCTGGCTCAACGCATTAGTGTCATCGCGGCTCGGGCCGGCCCCCGCACCCTGCATGTAGCCCTGGCCCGCGGCGTCGTCCAACTTGGCCTGCGCCGCGGCGAGGGTTTGCCGGGCGGCCTCCACCTTCGCCGCTTGCCGATCGATCGCCGCCTTGTCGGGCGGCGGGGGAACCTGGCTCAGCACGGGCGGCAGGCCGCCAGGGTTGTCTTCGCCCGGCTTGGCCGCCTCACCGTCCTCCGGCTTGCCCTCCGGAGTGTCGTTGGCACCCAACAGGTCACCAAGATCGCCCCCGACGTCACCAGTAGTTGCGGGAGGCTTCTCGTCGGGTTTCAGCCCCGACTTCTTCGCGGCGTCTTCCACAGCCTTAGGCACCGCGAATGGACCGATCTGACCCGTCGCCTGCTCCGCAGGACCGGGCTTCTCGCCCTTACCGTCGTCGGGCTTGTCCTGCACCTTGTTGTCGACCAGCTGCACCGTGGGCTCGCCGTCACGCCCCTCGCCCTCGCCGTCGAACCGGATCCCTTCCAGATCAGCGGCTTTCGCCTGCAGGCGGTCGCCCACGAGCTTGTCGGCCTGGACAAGCTGCTAGGCAGTCCAGCGAATGTCTTCGGCGTACTCCGCAAGAACCCTGTTCCGCTCGGCGACCGTGGTGATGTCGTACTCACGAGCGTCGGTCACCGACAAGTCTTCGGCGACGCTGAACCCGTCGTTCTCCGCAGCGGTGATCGCCTCCACCGCCTTGTCCTTGGCCGCCTTGATGTCGTGGGCACCGTTCTCGGCGAGGTCGGCGGCCTCACGCAGCACACTGCTCTAACGGCCGACCACCGCGACATCCTTGGTCACCCTGTCGAGTGCGGCATCCTTCGCGTCGCCCACCCAGGTGGTACCGCCCGGTGAGGTGATGTTCTGACGATGCTCGTCGAAGGCGGTTTCAGAACCCGTGGCCGCGGCGCGCCAGGTAGTCGCGGCGTCCGAGAGGTGCGAGGTGCTCCACTCCTCGATCTCGCTACGAGTCGGGAGCCCAGCGGGGGCAACCGCAGAGGTCACACCGACACCGTGGTGATGGCATCGCCGCCGTCAGTGTCCGTGGAGTCGTAACGAGCGCTGCCCACCGACAGGTCCTCGGCCTGGCCAGTCATCCGCGCCGACTGACGACTCTTCACAGAGGTGAGTGCGGCGTTCATTGCGGCCACACCCGCACCGCTCGGTTGTGTCGAGGGCGCGGCGTCGAAGGAGCCATCTGTTAGCCCTGCGGCGATGCCGTCACTGCCGGCTGCCGCGGCTCGCAGGCCAGCCGCGTCGACTCCCAACCCGTTTGCCATGCCAATCCCCCAACCGGCGAACTCACTGGTCGTGAGGCTACCCCACGATTTGCGCTCCCCAATGCACGAGATTGGTCACGGAGGGGGTTAGAAACCAGGTGGAACGAAGCCACCCGCTTGCATGCGTCCAACTGGTTGTGGACGAGTACGCGGAGAACTTGCCGGGCCGGCGCTGCCGGCCATCGTGGCGGAGTACCTGGCCGGGGGCCTGGCGATCGACTTCAGTGACTATTCGGCGTGCCGACCTGCTCACTACCAACCAGCCTCCTCGTCTCCCCCGTTCCACTCTCGAGCAACTCCATGGAGTTCAGCTCGGCGCGCACCGCGACCGGAGCGGCGAGGCTGACGACGCTTGGGCCAGTGGCACATCCAGCAGGAGCAGATCTCGGTGCCGGTGAAGATCCACTGCCAGCAGCAGCGGGAGCGGTGGTCCGCCCATCCGGGAACGAGGTCAGGGAGGTCGCACACCTCGGGAGCGGCGCAGCGATGGACAGGAACAACGGCGACTTCACGGCGAACCACACGAACATGGAAGGGTGCGTGAGCATCGGTACGGGACACGGCGGATCCTCGAAAACAGGGTCGCCCCACCGTGTCCGCAGATCCGCTGCGGGGTGGGGCTACCGCGGTCTCTCGAGACCGCGGGCCGAGGTTGCTCGCATGAGTCGGGATGCTACTCGGTCCTGACGACACGCATACGCGAAGAGACCACAGCGCACCGCTACGCTCATCCTCGAGACCACTCCAAGGAGATCCCTTGCCGGAGAATCTGTTCGATGACGACGGCGCCAACGACTACATCGAGATGTGGAAGGCCGCCATCGGCGGGCTGAACCTTCTCGTCGATACTCTGATGGGGAACTCCGTCGATGGGGTCGAGACCACGCCGGATGAACAGCGGCAGGCATGGGAGGACGGGAAGGCCGCCGGCCGCCAGATAACGACCGGGCCGAACCCGTACCGGACAACCACCGAGGGTCGGTACCTGCTCGCACAGCTCTGGCTCGCTGGCCGGCAGGGAGTCTGGGACGGTCACCTGCGTTGACCGCCGACCTCGCACACGGCGGTGCAGCGACTGTGAGTTCGTGACGAATGCGGGAGTTCCAACTAGTCGCAGTTGACGGTCATCTCACCGCGACCAACCGCGAACCACCCGGTTGCCGATCTGGACCGTCACCATGGCGCCGTACGCGGCAACAAGGAGGTCTCATGGTCAAGCGGGTGGTCGGTTCGGTGGCCGGCATCGTCGTTCTGCTGCTCGCACTGCTGGTGATCGGAATGCGGTGGAAGCTGTCGCCGGTGCTCACCGCGGTGCGGCGGATGAACCGCGCGGTGTCGAACCCACGGGTGTTGCGAACTGCCGGATCCGCGGGCGATCAGAATTCGGTGATCTGCCATGTCGGACGCACATCGGGACGGTCATACCGAACGCCGGTCACCGCGATACCCACCACGACCGGATTCCTGATCGCACTGCCCTACGGCACGCGGGCCGATTGGCTGCGCAACGTGCTGGCGGCCGGGTCGGCCATGATCGTCACCGATGGGGAACAACTCGACGTCATCGATCCGAAGATCGTCGCCACCACCGACGTGGCCGACGTCCTCCCGGGTTCGACCCGGCGGGCCCTGTCGGTATTCGGAGTCGGCGAATGCCTGCATCTGGAGAGGGTGCCTACGCCGGCGTGACCAACCAGCCTCGCCGATCCTGCGCGACCCCTGCTGGTGATCGAAGCGGCCTGGCCCACCGTCGCCGACTCCCAACCACCTCCAGATGGCGGTGGCGGAGGGATTTGAACCCCCGGACGGTGTTAGCCGTCTCTCGCTTTCAAGGCGAGTGCATTAGGCCGCTCTGCCACGCCACCGCCGACAAGAGTACGGGCTTTACACCCGGCCGATGTGAGCGGGCGGCGCTCCGTTCTTCAGCGCGACGCTGATGCGTCGGCAGTTCTCGCCCATCGCCGCGATCTGCGGACGCGACAACCTGCCGAGAAAATGGGAGCGAACCCCCTGCCCGTAGGTCACCATCGCCTCGCGAACGGCCGCCCGGCCCTCCTCGGTGATGGTCGCGACCACACCGCGCCCGTCGTCGGGACTGGCACACCTGGTCACCAGGTTCTGCACTTCCAACCGCCGGATCTGCCGGGTCACCCGGCTGGGGAGCGACATCAACCGCTCCGCCAGGTCGCCCATCCGCGCCGCACCGGTCGGCGACTTGTCCAAGATGTCGAGCAGGCGCACATCATTGAGCGTCAGATGATGCGCATCCACCAGCGACCGATTCAAGGTCGCATACATTCGCAGCGCCGAGTCGAGGTAGTTCTGCCATGACCTCTGCTCGGCGATGTCCAGGCCCGGCATGTCACCTGCCGTGCGCCCCGCAATCATCCCCGCCATGGGCGCAATCGTAAGGGACGTCAGTATTGCTGCGCGCGAAAAATAGCGTGCTTGTAGCGTTCAATAAATGCATGCAATTATCGCGTCCGCGGACGGCCGTCTGACCTGGGAAAACGTCGCTGATATCTCTGCAGCAAACAACGAGATTTTGATCCGGGTCCACGCCGCCGGCGTCAACCGGGCGGACCTGCTCCAAGCGGCGGGCAAGTATCCACCTCCTCCGGGCGCCAGCGAGATCATCGGACTGGAGGTTTCGGGCACCGTCGCCGAGCTCGGCGCGGACGTTACCGACTGGTCAGTTGGGCAACCCGTGTGTGCATTGCTCGCAGGCGGCGGATACGCCGAATATGTCGCCGTACCCGCCGCGCAGGTGTTGCCATTGCCTGATGGCGTTGCCCTGCCCGATGCCGCGGGACTGCCCGAAGTGGCGTGCACGGTGTGGTCGAACCTGGTGACCACCGCAGGCTTGACCGCGAGCCAACTCGTCCTCCTGCACGGCGGCGCCAGCGGCATCGGCACCCACGCCATTCAGGTGGCGCGCGCCCTCGGCGCCCGCGTGGCGGTGACAGCCGGATCCGCCGACAAGCTCGCCCTGTGCCGTGAACTGGGCGCCGACATCACCATCAACTACCGCGACGAGGACTTCGTCGAACGAGTGCGGGCGGAGACCGGCGGCGCGGGCGCCGACGTGATCCTCGACCTCATGGGCGCGGCCTACCTGGACCGCAATGTCGACGCGCTGGCCGACGGAGGCCGGGTGGTGATCATCGGCATGCAGGGCGGCATCAAGGGAGAGCTGAACATCGCCAAGCTGATCGGCAAGCGGGCCGGCGTGATCGGGACGGCACTGCGCTCGCGTCCGGTCGAGGGCCGCGGCGGAAAGGCGCAGATCGTCGCCGCAGTGACCGAAAACGTGTGGCCCATGATCGCCGACGGGCGGGTACGGCCGATCATCGGCGCCGAACTGCCCATCGCCGAGGCCCAGCGGGCCCACGACCTGCTGGCCTCTGGGGAGGTGTCGGGAAAGGTCGTGCTGACGGTCTGAGCGCGATCAGCCGAGGGAGGCCAGCGCGCGCACCAACTGGTCGACCTCGGCGCCGGTCGAGTAGTGCGACAACCCGACCGTGACCGCACCGCCGATGTCGTTCACACCGATCACGTCGAGCACCCGGGAGCTGGCATTCGACAGCGCCAGAATGCCGTTGTCGGCCAGTCGCTGCACCACCCGCTCGGCCGGGATGTCCCGCACCACGAAGCTGAGCACCGGAATCTGCGACTCCGGCCTGCCGATCACCATGACCAACGGCAACGAGCGCAGCGACGCCACCAGATACTCGAACAGCCGGTCCAGGTAGGCGCCCGCCGACTGCATCGAGACCGTCAGCCGTTCCCGCCGCGAGCCGGTGGCCGTGTCATCGAGGTTGGACAGGTACTCGATGCTGGCCACCACACCGCCCAGCAGGCCGTACTGGTGCATGCCGACCTCCAGGCGGGCCGGACCCGTCGCGTTCGGGTTCAGCGACACCGAGGCCAACGAATCGATCGCGGACGGGTCGCGGAACACCAGGGCGCCGATCGGTGGCCCGCCCCAGGGCACCGCGTTGAGGGCGACGACGTCGGCATCGATCTCGCTGATGTCGATGAGCCGGTACGGAGCCGCGGCCGAGTGGTCGACGACGACCATGCCGCCGACCTCATGGGTGAGCTTGGTCACCTCACTCAGATCGGTGACGGTTCCCAGGGTCGACGACGCCGACGCGATGGCCACCAGGCGGGTCGGCTTGTCGATCAGCCCTTCCCACTGCCAGGACGGCAGCTCACCGGTCTCGATGTCGACCTCGGCCCACTTGACCTTGGCGCCATAGCGATTCGCGGCCCGCAACCAGGGCGCGATGTTGGCCTCGTCGTCCAGGCGGGTGACCACCACCTCGTAGCCCAGCCCGACCCGGCTCGAAGAGGCCTCGGCCAGGGCGGTCAACAGCTGGGCCCGGTCCGCGCCCAGGACCACGCCCCGCGGATCGGCGTTGACCAGATCCGCGACAGCTTGCCGGGCAGCGGTGAGGACAGCCGCACTGCGGCGTGCCGATGGGTGCGGTCCAACAGCGGTGGGCATCGAGCCGCGGAAGGCGGTAGAAACCGTCGTCGCGACCGAATCGGGCACCAACATGCCGTTCTGGGCATCGAAGTGAACCCACCCATCGCCCAGAGACGGGTGCAAGCCACGCACCCGGGCGACGTCGTATGCCATGCCAGCCACCTTAGAGCGTCCGCAAATATCACAAACCGACACGATTTGGTGAGCGCCCGAGGAGCACGTTTGCGCTTCCGAGACCATGCTCGGACCGGGTCACCCTGGGCAGCCATACTAGTCCAGTGGGCTTCGGGTTCGGAGTGCTAATCGCACTGTTTTTGCTGGTGATCCCCGGGGCGCTGATAGCCAGGGCGGGCGGACTGACCGTGTCGGCGGCGGTTGTAGTGGGTCCAGCCTTGACCTACGGCACTGTTGCACTGACGATCGTCCCGCTCGGCGCGATCGGCGTGCCGTGGAACGCGTGGGCAGCATTGTTTGCTGTGGCCGTGATGTGCGCGGTTGCGGCCGGGTTGCGCAAGGTGCTGGCCCGCTACCGCGACCGTGACGCCGAGACATCCGGCGCGACGACACGCCCGGCCGCACTGGTTGCGGCCGGTGTGCTGCTGGGCGCGGCACTGATCGCCGCCGCCGCAGTCGCCGGCCTGGTGAACTGGCAATCGATCCCGAGCACCTGGGACTCGGTGTGGCACGCCAACACCGTCCGATGGATCCTCGACACCGGCCAGGCCTCACCGACCCACATGGGCGAACTGCGCAACGTCGAGACCCACCAGCCGCTCTACTACCCCTCGGCGTTCCACGCCCTGGCGGTCGTGTACTGCCAGCTCACCGGCGCCGCCGCGACAACCGCCTACACCGTGAGCTCGGCCGCCGCGGCCATCTGGCTGTTCCCGGTCAGCGCCGCGGTGCTGACGTGGAAGATCCTCCGCCCGCACACCAGCGAGATGCGCACCGCGGCAGCCGCGGCCACCGCGGCCGCACTGTCGGCGTCGTTCACCGCGATCCCCTACGTCGAGTTCGACGTCGCCGCGATGCCCAATCTCGTGGCCTACGGACTCGCGGTCCCGGTGTTCGCACTGATCGCCTCCACACCGGCGCACCGCGACCGCATCCCGCTCGCGGTCCTGGCCACCGTCGGCGTCTTCTCCGTGCATCTCACCGGCGGCGTGGTGACCGCACTCCTGGTCGGGATCTGGTGGCTGGTGGACGCGCTGTGGCGACCGGTACGCGGTCGCCGAGCCGACTTCCTGGCCCTGGCCGCGGTCGCGGTACCCACCGGGCTGATCCTGCTCCCCCAATTTCTCGCGGTCCTGCAGCAGACCGACATCATCGTCGGACACGCCTTCGTCAACCACCTCGGCAAGAAGTACTCACTGTTCGCCGCGGTCTTCCAGCACACCCGCCACCTCAACGACTTCCCGATCCAGAACGCACTCATCGCGCTGGCCGCCATCGGCGGGCTGGTGCTGCTGGTCAAGAAGATCTGGTGGCCGTTGGCGATCTGGCTCATCCTGATCGCGTCGATCGTGCATTCCGGAGCACCGTTCGGCGGACCGCTCGGCGTCCTCACCGGGACGTTCAGCGATCTGTTCTACAGCGACCCGCGGCGGCTGTCGGCGGTGGTCACCATGCTCTACGCCCCGATGGCCGCGATCGGGCTGGGCACCCTGGTCCTGCTCGGCGTCACGGTGCTGCGTCGCTCCGGCGCCCGCCCGGCCTGGATTCGCGGCACGGCCGTCGTCGTACTGGCCGCCACCACCGTCGGCCTGGCCTGGCACTACTTCCCCCGGCACAAGTTCCTGTTCGGGCAGAAGTACGACTCGGTGATGGTCGGAGCCAAGGACCTGGAGGCATTCGCCCATCTGGCCGAGCTGCCCGATGCCCGCACGACGCTGATCGGCGACGCCAACACCGACGGCACCGCCTGGATGTACGCGGTGTCCGGGCTACACCCGCTGTGGACCCACTACGACTACCCGGTCCAGCAGGGGCCGGGATATCACCGGTTCATTTTCTGGGCATACGCCGACGATGCCGACACCGATCCGCGCGTTGCCGAGGCGGTGGAAGCGCTCAACATCCGGTACGTGCTCACCAGTACGCCGGTGGTCCGGGGGTTCGTCATGCCCGACGGACTAGTGTCGCTAGACAGCTCACGGTCGTGGGAGAAGATCTACGACAACGGTGAGGACCGCATCTACCGCTGGCGCGGCGAGAACGCGGCCACCAAGAAGACCAATCACCATGAGACAGGAAGGCCATGACCATCAACCCCGACGATGACAACATCGAGATCCTGGCCAGCACGGCGGACGAGACCGATGCCGACGCTGACGGCAAGTCGCTGACCGATCTCGTCGAACAGCCGGCGAAGGTCATGCGGATCGGCACGATGATCAAGCAACTGCTGGAAGAGGTGCGCGCGGCCCCGCTCGACGACGCCAGCCGCAACCGGCTGCGCGACATCCACCGGACCAGCATCCGCGAGCTCGAGGACGGTCTGGCCCCCGAACTGCGCGAAGAACTCGAGCGGCTGACCCTGCCCTTCACCGAGGACAGCGTGCCGTCCGACGCCGAGCTGCGGATCGCGCAGGCCCAGCTGGTCGGCTGGCTGGAGGGCCTGTTCCACGGCATCCAGACGGCGTTGTTCGCCCAGCAGATGGCCGCCCGCGCCCAGCTCGAGCAGATGCGCCAGGGCGCGCTCCCGCCGGGACTGCAGGTCCCCGGCGGACAGCGCGGCGGTCCGGCGCATCCCGGCACCGGCCAGTACCTGTAGGTCGGCTGTTGTCTGATCCGTACATCTCGACGCGCGACGCGTGGGTCGAGTTCCCCATCTTCGACGCCAAGACGCGTTCACTGAAGAAGGCGTTTCTCGGCAAGGCCGGCGGCGCCATCGGACGCAACGAGTCCAACGTCGTCGTCATCGAAGCGCTGCGCGACATCACGATGTCACTGAAGATGGGCGACCGTGTCGGCCTGGTCGGCCACAATGGTGCGGGCAAATCCACACTGCTGCGGCTGCTTTCGGGCATCTACGAGCCCACCCGAGGGTCGGCGACCGTCAATGGCCGGGTGGCTCCGGTGTTCGACCTGGGCGTCGGGATGGACCCCGAGATCTCGGGCTTCGAGAACATCATCATCCGCGGACTGTTCCTCGGGCAGACGCGCAAGCAGATGCTGGCCAAGGTCGACGAGATCGCCGATTTCACCGAACTCGGCGAGTACCTGTCGATGCCACTGCGCACCTACTCGACGGGTATGCGCGTGCGCCTGGCGATGGGCGTGGTCACCAGCATCGACCCCGAGATCCTGCTGCTCGACGAGGGCATCGGCGCCGTCGACGCGGAATTCCTCAAGAAAGCGCAGTCACGGCTGCAGAGCCTGGTGGAGCGGTCCGGAATCCTGGTATTCGCAAGCCATTCCAACGAATTCCTGGCCCGGCTCTGCAAGACCGCGATG
This sequence comes from Mycolicibacterium sp. HK-90, assembly GCF_030486405.1. Next base: position 6,141,775 of record NZ_CP129613.1, read on the forward strand.
TGGATCGACCACGGCACCATCAAGATGACCGGCGGGATCGAAGAGGTTGTCGGCGCCTACGAGGGCCCGGACGCCGCCCGGCATGTGCGCGAGGTGTTGGAGGAGACCGCGCGTGGCTGAGTCCGTGTGTGCGGTGATCGTCACGCACCGGCGCCGTGAACTGCTGGCCAAGTCCCTCGCCGCGGTGGTCAACCAGGATCGCAAGCCCGACCACTTGATCGTGGTCGACAACGACGACGACGAGGACGTGCGCGAGCTGGTGCTGGGCCAGCCGGTCCCGGCCACCTACCTCGGATCGCGCCGAAACCTCGGTGGCGCAGGCGGTTTCGCGCTGGGGATGTTGCACGCACTGGCCCAGGGCGCCGACTGGATCTGGCTGGCCGACGACGACGGCCGCCCCGCCGACAACACCGTGTTGTCCACTCTGCTGGCCTGCGCCGAGCAGTACAGCCTGGCCGAGGTGTCCCCCATGGTGTGCAACCTCGACGATCCGGAGCGGCTGGCCTTCCCGCTGCGCCGCGGGCTGGTGTGGCGGCGGCTGGTCAGCGAATTGCGCACCGAGAGTGAGGACGATCTGCTGCCCGGCATCGCATCACTGTTCAACGGCGCGCTGTTCCGGGCCAGCACGGTGGAGGCCGTCGGCGTCCCCGACCTGCGACTGTTCGTCCGCGGCGACGAGGTCGAACTGCACCGGCGGCTGGCCCGTTCCGGTCTGCCGTTCGGAACCTGTTTGACCGCAAGCTATCTGCACCCGTGTGGCACCGACGAGTTCAAGCCGATCCTCGGTGGCCGGATGCACACGCAATACCCCGACGACGAGACCAAGCGGTACTTCACCTACCGCAACCGCGGCTATCTGCTCTCCCAGCCGGGGCTGCGCAAACTGCTGCCGCAGGAGTGGGTGCGGTTCGGCTGGTACTTTCTGGTGTCGCGCCGCGATCCCGCCGGTCTGCGCGAATGGATTCGGCTGCGGCGGTTGGGCAGACGCGAAAGGTTCTTTCGGGGCGAGCGAAGCGACGGGATGGGCAAACGATGACGTTCACCGATGCGGCGTCCGACTCCAAGACCATGGCGCGGGCCATACGTGATCTCTCCGAGGGCTTTCGTAAGCGCGAACTGTGGCTGCACCTTGGCTGGCAGGACATCAAGCAGCGCTACCGCCGCAGTGTGCTCGGGCCGTTCTGGATCACCATCGCCACCGGCACGACCGCGGTGGCGATGGGCCTGCTGTATTCGAAGCTGTTCAAGCTGCCGCTCGAAGAGCACCTGCCCTATGTGACGCTCGGCCTGATCATCTGGAACCTGATCAACGCCTCGATCCTCGAGGGCGCCGATGTGTTCATCGCCAACGAGGGCCTGATCAAACAACTTCCGACCCCGTTGTCGGTGCACGTCTACCGGCTGGTGTGGCGGCAGTTGATCCTGTTCGGCCACAACATCGTCATCTTCGTGATCATCGCGATCGTCTATCCCAAGCCATGGAAGTGGACCGACCTGGCGGTCATCCCGGCGCTGGGACTGATCGTGCTGAACTGCGTATGGGTGTCGATCTGCTTCGGCATCCTCGCCACCCGCTACCGCGACATCGGCCCGCTGCTGGCCTCGGTGGTGCAGCTGCTGTTCTTCATGACTCCGATCATCTGGAACGAGTCGACACTGCAACAGCAGGGCGCCGGATCCTGGGCCAAGATCGTCGAGATCAATCCGCTGCTGCACTACCTGGACATCGTGCGGGCGCCGCTGCTGGGCGCCGATCAGGAAGTGCGGCACTGGATCGTGGTCCTGGTTCTCACCGCGGTCGGCTGGGGCTTCGCGGCCATCGCCATGCGCCAGTACCGCGCCCGCGTCCCGTACTGGGTGTAGGCCGCTACATATCCTCGGGCTCGGAGCCGAACACGAACCTGCGGCCCGAGATCTCCTTGGGCCGGATCCGCACGAAGCGGCGTTTGGTGGTGGCGATCCACGACAGCAGTTGGCCGCGCTCGGCCTCGGCGATCTCGGCCGGGGTTTCCAGGAGCTGCGGTTCGCCTCGGACGATCACGCTCCAACCGCCGACGAGATTATGATCGTCGGCCTCGAAGAGCACCCGGTCGTTGAACAGGGTGCTGATCAACTTCGTGCCCTCGGCGGTCCGGAACAACACCGTGCGGTGCTGTACGACGAAATTGACCGGGAAGAGCTCCAGCCTGGTGCCGATGGTGGTGACCAGGCGGCCGAGGGTGACGCTGGACAGCAGCTGCCAGCACTCGTCCTCCCCGAGCACCGAGACCGGGCTCTGCGCCGTCATGGGCCAACCCTAACCCGCTGAAATGACAGTCGGCGCGTCCCGCTCCGTTGAGAAGCAGGACGCGCCGACCCACACGCGTGGTGCGTCTAGTTCATGTTCCAGGGTTCGCCGTAGGTGGTGACGCTGTCACCGGTGGAGGCGATCAGGCGGGCGAACGGACGCAGCAGCACACCACCGGCCGCACCGGTCACCGTGCCGTGGGCGTTGGACACCGCCACACCACCGGCCGCACCGGCCACATCCACCGAGAAGGTCGCCACTTCCTGGATACCCGGGCCGTTACCCAGGTCCGCGCTGATCGACACACCCGGGAACAGGTTCGGGGTGATCACCGACTCCAGACCGAACGGAGGACCGGTGATGTCACCGTCGTCGATCAGGATGTTCGGGGTGGTGTAGGAGAAGTTGATCCCGACACCCAGCGACCAGGGGAAACCGATCTGGTAGCCCAACTCCAGGGTGCCCTCGAACTCCTCGGCACCCGGCCCGGCCACGATGTACTTGGCCCGGCCGGAATGGAACCACTCACGCGTCAGCCGGTTGCGGTCCAACGGGAACACACCATTGAGGAAGGTGTCCCACTGCTGAACGGTCAGGGTCCGATCCTGACCGTCGACCAGGCTCAGTTCATTGTCGAGGCCTGCATGAGAAGTGCCCGTGCCGACGAATAGCCCCGCGATGACCCCGGCCATCGCGGTCACCATCGCGACCAGCACCCGACTGAATGCCTTCATGTTCTCCCTAGCTGTGTCGGTGATCCGATGTCGTTCTTCACCAACCAGGGTCCCCACCCCAGAGATCCGTTCGCGATGCGCCGTCCGATTAGGGACGTCATATCCGGTTCTCACACCGTGCTCATGATTGGCAGGAGGAAACGTAACCGGACCACCCCGGGGCGGCAACGGCAACGGTTTTCGCCGGACGCCCATCCGAGGCCCGCCACCGAGTTTGCTGGAATCGATGCGCCCGGCGTCACAACGCCGCCGATTGTTACGTGGGGGTACGCGGCGCCACGAGGCCCCAGCGCCGGTGACCGGTAACCGAGCGAGGACGCCTCGATAGCGCTTGAACTGCATGTTCTCTGCTTTAGAGGTCAACCGACAAGGCAATCAGGCTGAGCAGAAACGTTGCCGCCTCCTCCGGCGACGTGGGGCGCCCCAATGCTGGTCAACCCGGGTTTGCGCTTGCTGTGTAAACATCCGATTACACGCTGCCGAACGCCCGGATTAACTGGATAGCCACAGATCGATTCAACGGGTTATCGGTTGGTATTCCGATTTGTGACTGACATCACACCACGACGGGCCCTTCCGGCGCGTGTGCCCACAATTCACAGGCACTCCACAGCCGGGTCGGACGTTATGGCGATATGAGCATCCCGCCATATGAGCCCCCGAAGTCCAGCCCGTCACCCGGTGTCGGCAACACATTGCTGTGTCCGAAGTGCGCCGGGGTCATGAAGACCTATGAGCGCAACGGCATCCACCTGGAGCAATGCGACACCTGCCGCGGCATCTTCCTGGACTTCGGTGAGCTCGAGGCGCTGACTCAGATGGAGAACCGGTTCGTCCAGGCGCCGCCGCCACCGGCACCACCGGCGCATTCGGGCGGCTACCACCAGGGCTACTCGGACTACGGACCGGGCTGGGGACACCGCGGCAACAAGCACTACCGCAAGCAGGGATTCGGGCGGTTGTTCTTCTCCAGCTGAGGCATCCGGGCGCAGGCCGCCGTCAGCAGGTCGTCGTCGGGATCGTTGGCGGCGGCCTGAATGACGGCGGCCCGGGCGAACGGCTCCAGCACGGGCCACGGATCCCCGGGCGGCAACGCCGGTCCGCCGGCCTCCCGGTAGGCGTCGATGAACCGCAGCCAATCGGCGTCCGGAATGAACCCGGCGGCCCAGAATCCCGCCGGGCGCGCCAAATCCCAAGCGGGATCACCCAATCCGAGATCGTCGACGTCGATGAGTTGCCAGCACCCGTCCCGCCGGCCCACCTGCCCCAGGTGGAAGTCGCCGTGGACCAGACGGTGTGGCCGGTCTGTCGATCCGGGGCGCCACGCGACGTCGGGCAGGCCCGCCGCGGCCCGCAGCACCACCGGGGCACCCCGGCGTCGAGCGCGCTCGACCGCACGCCGCAACCTGGCCGGCCAGCCATGCGGCGGGAAACGCCCCGTGACCGGTTCCGCATGCAGCGCGGCCAGCAGCCGCCCGATGTCGACCCAGGGAACCGATTCCGGTTGCACCGCAAGGGTTTCGATCCGCGGCCAGCGAGTAAGCCAGCGGCCGTCCACCGGATCGGGCACCTCAGACAGTGGGCTCACCAAGGCGTCGATTCGGCCGGCGGCGCGCAGCCGCACGCGCAGTGCCCGCGGATCGGTGCCCGGCCGGTGCAGCTTGTGCACGACGTCGCCGCGCACCGTGATGTCTGCACCGGACCGGGTCTGCACACCTCCAGTTTCGCGCGAGATCAGCGCCGCGGGGCAGGCATCCGCACGGTGACGTTGATCCGGTTCCACGCATTGATGGTTACGGCCATCGCGATCACCTGGCCGAGTTCGCGTTCGGTGAAGGCCGCGGCGGCGCGGGCGTAGACGCCGTCGGGAACATGGCCGTTGCCCAGCTCGGTGATGGCCTCGGTCAGCGCCAGCGCGGCCTGCTCGCGTTCGGTGAACAGATCCCCGGCTTCCTGCCAGGCCGCGATGAGCGCCAGCCGCTGCTCGGTCTCACCCTGCTTGCGGGCGTCATGGGTGTGCATGTCGAGGCAGAACGCGCAGTGGTTGATCTGGGACGCGCGGATCTTGATGAGCTCACCGATGGTGGCGTCGACGTCCTTGGCGGCCGCGTTCGACAACGTCATCATCGCGTCGTAGAGCTCTGGTGACGTCTTGTAGATCTTGAGCCGGTCGATGGTGGGGGCGGATTCGAGTGTCTGTGTCATGCCGTCAACGCTAGCCGCGAAAGTACTGCCTAGATGGTTCAATAATGTCGTGACTTCGCGGGCCAATTCGGGCAGCAGGGACCTGCACCTGGAGTTGCGCACGGTGATCGCGCCGGGCAGCCGCACCGCCCGGGAACAACTGATCACCGCACTTCGCGACGGTATCCGCAGCGGCCGGCTGAACACCGACACCCGGCTGCCGCCGTCACGCGCGCTGGCCTCGGACCTTGGATTGGCCCGCAACACCGTCGCGGAGGCCTATGCCGAACTGGTTGCCGAGGGTTGGCTGGCCTCCCGGCAGGGCGCGGGCACCTGGGTGGCTCGCGGCACCGCGCCACGGCCGGCGCCGCGGCCACGCCGAATCCGGGCACTCCCGCGGCACAACCTGATGCCCGGCTCTCCCGACGTGTCGGAGTTTCCGCGGGCCGCCTGGCTGGCGTCGGCGCGTCGGGCGCTGACGAACGCCCCGATCGCGGCACTGCGGATGGGTGATCCCCGCGGGCCGCTGCCGCTGCGCGAGGCGCTGACCGAATATCTGGGCCGCGTCCGCGGCGTACGCACCACCCCGGAGTCGATCATGATCTGCTCCGGGGTGCGCGACGGCGTCGACCTGATGGGCCGGGTGCTGGGTCGCGAGAGACCAGTCGCGGTGGAAGCCCACGGGCTCTACATCTTTCGCGAGGCTCTCGCCGGGTTGGACATTGCGACGACACCCATAGGCATCGACGACCATGGCGCCGTCATCAGCGAACTGGAGGCGCTCGACACTCCGGCGGTACTGCTCACGCCCGCGCATCAGAGTCCATTCGGCATGGCCCTGCACCCGGCCCGGCGCACGGCGGTGATCGACTGGGCCCAGCGCACCGGCGGGTACGTCGTCGACGACGACTACGACGGCGAGTTCCGCTACGACCGGCAGCCCGTGGGCGCGCTGCAAGGGCTGAACCCCGAACGCGTCGTCTACCTGGGCTCGGCCAGCAAGAGTCTGGCCCAGGTGATGCGCGTGGGCTGGATGGCGCTGCCCGAGGCGTTGATCGACCCAGTCATCGCAGCGGCCGGCGGGGCGCAGTACCACGTCGACGCGCTCACCGCGCTGACCCTGGCCGACTTCATCGGCACCGGTGCCTACGACCGGCATGTCCGGCGGATGCGCAACCGCTATCGGCGCCGACGCGACGCGCTGGTCGACGCGCTGGCGGGTTTCGAGCTCGGCATCGGCGGGCTGGCCGCCGGCGTCAACATGCTGCTCACCCTGCCCGACGGGGTCGAACCCGAGGTGCTGCGCCGGGCCGGGGAAGCCGGAATCGCGTTGTCCGGGTTGTCGATCATGCGGCACCCGCTCGCCCGATCCGACATCCCCGACCCCGACGGGGTGATCATCGGTTTCGGCGCACCCGCCGAGCATGCCTTCGCGCCCGCCGTCGACGCGCTGTGTGGCGTGCTCGCCGCCGCCGGGTTGTAGGCAACCTGTCAGGAATCCGCTCCGGTGATCAGATCGGACGGCCCGGTGGGCAAGCGCCAACGGAACCACAGGGCGGCCAACCTCAGCGTGGTGGCGAGCACCGTGCCGACCGCAAGGCCGATCCACTGCGGCCCGAAATAGTCGATGGCCGCATAGGTCGTGGCGCCGATCATCGCGGGGACCGCGTACAGATCGTCCGGCCGCATCAACAGCGGGATCTCCCGGACCAGCACGTCACGGACGATGCCGCCGCCGATGGCCGTGGTCATACCGATGAGCACGGCCGCGAACCAACTGGCGCCGTGATCGACCGCGAACGCCGCACCCGAGGTCGCGAAGAATCCCATTCCGACGGCGTCCAGCGTGAGCACAATCCGGCGCATCCGGATGAAGTGCCTGGCCGTCACCGTGGCCACCGCCGTGGCGATCAGGGCGACCGTGACGTTGGGCCAGTGCTGGATCGATGCCGGCGGGCTGACGTTGAGGAACAGGTCGCGCAGCACGCCACCGCTGACTGCCGTGAGGACCCCCAGTGCCGCGATACCGAACAGGTCGAAGCCTTTCCGGATCGCGACCATGGCGCCCGAAGACGCGAACACCGCGATACCGAGGTAGTTGAGGACCGTCTGCAGCACGACTGCACCGTATGCCCTCGCTAAGCTGCGCAGGTGGCCGAACCTGTCATGTCGCCGACCCTGGACCTCAAAACGCAGGCGTTCCGTTTCGTCGTGACGGGCGGGCTGTCGGCGATCGTGGACTTCGGCCTCTACGTACTGCTGTACAAGGTCTTCGGGGGGCAGGTCGACCTGGCCAAGACCGTCGGCTTCATCGCCGGCACCACCACCGCCTACCTGATCAACCGGCGCTGGACCTTCCAGGCGCCGCCGAGCACGGCCCGATTCATCGCCGTGTGGGTGCTCTACCTGATCACCTTCGCCGTCCAGGTCGGCCTGAACCACCTGGTGTTGCATCTGGCCGATTACCAGGGGTGGGCAGTTCCGGTGGCCTTCGTCATCGCCCAGGGCACCGCCACGGTGATCAACTTCATCGTGCAGCGTGCGGTGATCTTCAAGCTGCACTGAGGCTTGCGCTTGGCGTCCGCGAAAGTGACGCCATGGTTGTTCTGCGTGCGGTGGAGCGACCAGGGCGTCACTCTCGGTGTTTCAACCGGCGCCGCCCATCGAACTGTCCAGGGCCCCACCGGCTTCGTGGTCCTGCCGTTCATAGGCGTCGGCCGCGTTGACGCGAGATCAGTTCCAGGTCAGTCGCGACACCCTCGATCGTCGTCGTCAGCTCATCCCGCAGCTCGAACGCGATGGACTGCAGCGCACCCACGTTCCATGAGTCGATATCGCTGAGCTGCAAAACAGGCCCCCTGACCTCCCCTTTCAATGAGTGTAATGCGGAGTTTGCTGGGCCCGATGCGGGAACTGCGGGCTCAACGCCGAAGGACGATGCCTACTGCCGGGTACTCTTCTCACCGATGTCGACTACCGATCTGCCGACCACTCCCAAGCGCCTGACAGGCTGGGGCCGGACCGCACCGACCGTGGCACAGGTGCTCGCTACCAGCGATCCCGAAGTGATCGTCACGGCCGTCACACAGGCCGCTGAGCAGAAGGGCCGGGGCGTCATCGCCCGTGGGCTGGGGCGTTCGTACGGCGACAACGCGCAGAACGGTGGCGGGCTCGTCATCGACATGTCGGCGCTGAACCAGATCCACTCGATCGACGCCGGCACCAGGCTGGTCGACGTGGACGGCGGGGTGAACCTCGACCAACTGATGCGGGCCGCACTGCCCCACGGATTGTGGGTTCCGGTGCTGCCGGGCACCCGGCAGGTGACCATCGGCGGCGCGATCGGCTGTGACATCCACGGCAAGAACCATCACAGCGCAGGTAGTTTCGGCAACCACGTGCGCTCGATCGATCTGCTGACCGCCACCGGCGAGATCCGCAAGATCACCCCGGACGGTCCGGAGTCAGAATTGTTCTGGGCCACCGTCGGCGGCAACGGCCTGACCGGCATCGTGCTGCGGGCCACCATCGAGATGACGCCAACGGAGACGGCGTATTTCATCGCCGACGGCGATGTCACCCACGGCCTCGACGAGACGATCGCATTCCACAGCGACGGCACCGAGGACAACTACACGTATTCGTCGGCGTGGTTCGACGCGATGAGCGCCCCGCCCAAGCTGGGACGCGCGGTGATCTCCCGCGGCTCGCTGGCCAAGCTGGACCAACTGCCGCCCAAGCTGCAGCAGGACCCGCTGAAATTCGATGCGCCGCAGTACTTCACGACGCCCGACATCTTCCCGAACGGGCTGGGCAACAAGCTGATCTTCGGCGCCATGACCGAGGTCTGGTACCGGATGGGCAAGAGCTATCGGGGCAAGGCCCAGAACCTGACGCAGTTCTATCACCCGCTGGACATGGTCGGGGAGTGGAACCGGGCCTACGGCTCGGTGGGGTTCACCCAGTACCAGTTCGTGGTGCCCACCGAGGCCGTCGACGAGTTCAAGCGGATCATGATCGACATCCAGCGCTCGGGGCACTACTCGTTCCTCAACGTGTTCAAGCTGTTCGGCCCCGGCAACCAGGCACCGCTGAGCTTCCCGATCCCGGGCTGGAACGTCTGCGTCGACTTCCAGATCAAGCCCGGCCTGAGCGAGTTCCTGACCGAACTCGACCGCCGGGTGCTGGAATTCGGTGGCCGGCTCTACACCGCCAAGGACTCCCGCACCACCGCGAGCACCTTCCACGCCATGTACCCCCGCATCGAGGCGTGGCTGGCGGTGCGGCGCAAGGTCGACCCCGAGGGCCTGTTCGTCTCGGACATGGCGCGCCGGTTGGAGCTCGTCTAGCCGTCCGCTCGCCGCCCGAACACCCCGATCGGCGCAGGTCTGAGCCCTGCCGGATCGGCGAGAACTTTATTCTTGACTAATTCCAGAAAACGGGCCAGACTCGGTTCCGTGGCAACGACCTCGGACTTCCAGCAGATGCTGCGAGGGGCCGACATGCGTGTGACCCGCCCACGAGTGGCGGTGTTGCACGCGGTCCACGCGCATCCGCACGCTGACACCGACACGGTCATCCGCGCGGTACGTGAGGAACTCCCCGATGTCTCCCACCAGGCCGTGTACGACTCGTTGCATGCGCTGACCGCAGCGCATCTGCTGCGGCGCATCCAACCATCGGGCTCCGTCGCCCGGTACGAATCTCGCGTCGGCGACAACCACCACCACGTCGTGTGCCGTTCGTGTGGCGCCATCGCCGACGTGGACTGCGCGACCGGGTCCGCCCCATGCCTGGCCGCGTCGGACGACCACGGCTTCGAGATCGATGAAGCCGAGGTCATCTATTGGGGCCTGTGCCCCGAATGTTCCACTGCTCCAACTAGATAAACCCTTAACCCGCCAGCCCCGGAAAGGATTGTCATGGCAGACGCCGAAACTCACCCCCCGATTGGTGAATCTCAGACCGAACCCGCCCAGAGCGGTTGCCCCATGCGGATCAAGCCGCCCGTCGAGGGCGGCAGCAACCGCGACTGGTGGCCCAACGCGGTCAATCTCAAGGTCCTGCAGAAGAATCCGCCCGCCATCGACCCGATGGACGAGGGCTACGACTACCGCGAGGCCGTCAAGTCTCTTGATGTCGAGGCGTTGCAGCGCGATTTCGACGAGCTGCTGACCAACTCGCAGGACTGGTGGCCGGCCGACTTCGGGCACTACGGCCCGCTTTTCGTCCGCATGTCCTGGCACGCCGCAGGTACCTACCGGGTCGAGGACGGCCGCGGTGGCGGCGGGCGCGGTATGCAGCGGTTCGCCCCGCTGAACAGCTGGCCCGACAACGTCAGCCTGGACAAGGCCCGCCGCCTGCTGTGGCCGCTCAAGAAGAAGTACGGCAAGCAGCTGTCCTGGTCCGACCTGATCGTCTACGCCGGCAACCGGGCCATGGAGCACATGGGGTTCAAGACCGCCGGCTTCGCCTTCGGCCGCCCGGACTACTGGGAGCCCGAGGAGGACATCTACTGGGGCGCCGAGGCCGAGTGGCTGGGTTCGCAGGACCGCTACGCCGGCGCGAACGGTGACCGGACCAAGCTGGAGAACCCGCTGGGTGCCAGCCACATGGGTCTGATCTACGTCAACCCCGAAGGGCCCGAGGGCAATCCGGATTACCTGGCCGCGGCCATCGACATCCGCGAGACCTTCGGCCGGATGGCGATGAACGACATCGAGACCGCCGCACTGATCGTCGGTGGCCACACCTTCGGCAAGACCCACGGCGCGACCGACATCGAGAACGGTGTCGAGCCCGAGGCCGCACCGCTCGAGCAGATGGGCCTGGGCTGGGCCAATCCGGGTCTCGGCAACGACACTGTCAGCAGCGGCATCGAGGTGACCTGGACGCACACCCCCACCAAGTGGGACAACAGCTTCCTGGAGATCCTCTACAGCAACGAGTGGGAGCTGACCAAGAGCCCCGCGGGTGCCAACCAGTGGAAGCCCAAGGACAACGGCTGGGCCAACTCCGTGCCGATGGCCCAGGGCAGCGGCAAGACCCACCCGTCGATGCTGACCACCGACCTGTCGATGCGGTTCGACCCGATCTACGGCGAGATCACCCGCCGCTGGCTGGATCACCCCGAGGAACTGGCCGAGGAGTACGCCAAGGCCTGGTTCAAGCTGATCCACCGCGACATGGGACCGGTGACCCGCTACCTCGGACCGCTGGTGCCGAAGCAGACCTGGGTGTGGCAGGACATCATCCCGGCCGGCAAGCAGCTCAGTGACGCCGATGTCGCCACCCTCAAGGCCGCGATCGCCGATTCGGGCCTGACCGTGCAGCAGCTGGTGGACACCGCGTGGAAGGCCGCGGCGTCGTACCGTTCCAGCGACATGCGTGGCGGCGCGAACGGCGGCCGGATCCGGCTGCAGCCGCAGCTGGGCTGGGAGGTCAACGAGCCTGACGAGCTGGCCCCGGTGATCGCCAAGCTCGAGGAGATCCAGGGCGCGTCCGACACGGGAGTGTCGTTCGCCGACCTGGTGGTCCTCGGCGGTGTGGTCGGCCTCGAAAAGGCGATCAAGGACGCCGGTTTCGACGTCGCGGTGCCGTTCACCTCGGGTCGTGGCGACGCCTCCCAGGAGCAGACCGACGTCGAGTCGTTCGCCTACCTGGAGCCCAAGGGCGACGGTTTCCGTAACTTCGTCGCCAAGGGCGACAGCCTGCCGTCCGAGTACCGGCTGATCGACCGGGCCAACCTGCTTGGCCTGTCGGCTCCCGAGATGACCGCGCTGATCGGCGGTCTGCGGGTGCTGGGCGCCAACCACGGTGGTTCGGACCTCGGTGTGCTGACCGACAAGAAGGGTCAGTTGACGAACGACTACTTCGTCAACCTCACCGACATGGGCACCAAGTGGGCACCGGCCCCGGCCGATGATGGCACCTACGTCGGCACCGACCGCGCCAGCGGTTCCCCGAAGTGGACCGCCAGCCGCGTCGACCTGCTGTTCGGCTCGAACTCGCAGCTGCGGGCCCTGGCCGAGGTGTACGCCGAGGACGATTCCAAGGAGAAGTTCGTCAAGGACTTCGTCGCGGCGTGGACCAAGGTGATGGACGCCGACCGGTTCGATCTCGACGCCTGACCGACAGATAACGACAACACCCCGCGAGCCGAGCTCGCGGGGTGTTGTTGTCTCACCGGGGTTTTGCCCGCATCGCGCGATAGGCCGCCTTGCCGAAGGTCTCGGCGACCAGCGCGGAGTCGTCGCTGTCGTCGAGCATCTTGCGGACGGCCGCTTCGCAGATCGCCAGGAACACCTCGACCAGCATGGGCAGCGCGGCATCGAGATCGGCGACCTGCCACCGCTGCAGCAACGGGCGCATGACGGTGGCGAGCTGAGTCCGGATCCGGTCGCGGCCGCGGGCGATCGCGGCGGCCAGCACCGGATCGGGATCGGCCCCGAACATGATGCGCCACGAGGCCGGACGCTCGCGCACGGTGCGGTGCAACGCGTGAAACCCGTCGACGAACAGCTGCTCGATGGAGCCGGTGCGACGGGGCGGCAACAGCTCGAGCAGGCTCGCCAGCACCTCGTCGGTCTCCCGATCCAACAGTGCGGCAAGCACTTCCCCGCGCCCGGGATAGCACGCGTAGACCACCGGCCGGGTGACGCCGAGGCGGCTTGCGATGTTTCCCATCGTGACGTCGGCCAGGCCCTGCTGCGCGGCGATCGCCAAGGCCGCGTCGAGTACCTGCGGCCGGCGCCGTTCCGGGCCCAGATGCTCGGCGCGGGCCCGGTTGGCGAGTGCGGCTTCTTTCACGTCGCTTCACTCATGTCAGCGTGACATTCGCGATGATCAGCACCGGCCACGCGACGATCTCGCCCAACAGGGAAAACAGCTTGTCCAGCCCTGAGAGCGGGGCGATGTGGTCAGTGTGGGTCTGCGCCCAGATCATGCCGATCACGAGGTACGGGCCGCCCACCACGATCGCGAGGTAGACGAGTTGCCGGATGCTCAACCGGTAGTCGAGAAGATTCTTGATCATGGGTCAGCCGATTCCACCAAGAATCGGCTGCGATTCCAAGATCCCCTCGTCACTGGGGGCGCGGCCCTCGCCGAACACGCGCAGCACCTGCCTCTCGCGAAGTTCGAAGTGCGCCTGACTCGGGGCGGCGTAGCCGTAACGACGCTGGGCCTCACGCGGGGTGGTGGTGATCGGATCCTTCGGCGGCACCGACAGCAGGACCCGCGCGCCGATCGGCAGGGTCGCCGGCGAGAGTAGCCGCAGCAGGATCAGCTGGAGCCGCTTGCTCATCGCGATCACCGTGAACGAAGCACTCAGTGGCGGCACCACCAGCGCGTCGAGAACCCGGGAAGTGCTGAGGCCGGCCATCTTTCGCATCCAGCGCGGCATCGTCGCCAGGGTGCCCCGGCGCAGGAAGGCGGTGACGACCCTGGTGCCGGGACGCAGCAGCAGAGGCATCTTGGGCAACATCACCTCGGCGCCGAGCAGGTGGTGCATCGCCTGCCTGGCGATATCGGAGCCGATCAGTTGTGGCCGCATCTGCTCGAAGTACTCCCGGATGCCCTCGCGGGTCAGGGGAACGTCGGACGGATCGCAGGTCTGCAGCTCGGCGGCGATCGCGCATTCCCGCCAGTACTGCAGCTCCTCTTCCGGCGACAGCCGGCCCGGGCCGTACTTCTCGTAGGCCACCAGAATGGAATGCCACGCGGTCAGGTGGATCCACAGCTGCGAGGCCGGATCGTTGGCGTCGTAGGTCTTCCCGGTGACCGGGTCCGTCCCGATCGCCTTGGAGTGGATCTTGACCAGAACGTCGGCGGCCTTCGTGGTCGAGCGACTGTCGTCGAACGCCACCATGGCGAAGTAGCGCAGCGTCCGGTCATACCGGGTGCGCGGGCGTGAGTAGATCTCGTGAGTCTTGTCGACCGCCGCGACGAGAGCGGGGTCGAGTTCCTCGATGACGACGGCGCGCTGGAACCCGATCGACAGGGAGGTGGGATAGCTCCACACCTTCCAGGTCACCGAGTCCGGGCCGAAGAACCCGTAGTCCTCCCCCGGTTCCGTCTCGGGCAACAGCAGCCAGTCACGGATCGTCATGATCTCCCCCATTTCCTACACGATGTAGAAAAAAGCTACGCCGTGTAGGAAATGGGGTCAAGATCCTGCGCTCGGATTTTCCGGGGAGACCGCGCGGTACCCTCGTCACGATGTTTCCCCGAGGCTTGGAGCTGCGCTAGATGGTGTTCGACGCGGTAGGTAATCCCCAGACGATTCTGCTGCTCGGCGGAACGTCGGAAATCGGGCTGGCGATCTGCGAGCGCTATCTGCGCGACGCATCCGCTCGGATCGTGCTGGCCGCCCTGCCCGGAGATCCGGGCCGCGACGACGCCGTGGCCCAGCTGCGCAACGCCGGTGCCAGCTCCGTGGAGGTCATCGACTTCGATGCGGTCGACACCGCCAGCCATCCCGACGTGATCGACAAGGCGTTCGCCGCGGGCGACGTGGACGTCGCGATCGTCGCGTTCGGTCTGCTCGGCGACGCCGAAGAATTGTGGCAGAACCAGCGCAAGGCCGTGCAGATCGCCGAAATCAATTACACCGCAGCGGTTTCGGTCGGCGTCCTGGTCGGTGAGAAGATGCGGGCCCAGGGCTACGGCCGGATCATCGCGATGAGCTCGGCCGCCGGTGAGCGGGTGCGCCGGTCCAACTTCGTCTACGGCTCCACCAAGGCCGGCCTCGACGGGTTCTACCTCGGCCTCGGCGAGGCGCTGCGCGAGTTCGGCGTGGGGGTGCTGGTGATCCGCCCCGGCCAGGTGCGCACCAGGATGAGCGCCCACGTCAAGGAAGCCCCGCTGACCGTCGACAAGGAGTACGTCGCCGAGCTGGCCGTCACTGCGTCGGCCAAGGGCAAGGAACTGGTCTGGGCACCGGGCGCGTTCCGCTACGTGATGATGGTTCTGCGGCACATCCCGCGGCCCATCTTCCGCAAGCTCCCCATCTAATGGCGGCGGCCCACTCGGCCCGGGTCGCCGGGCACATGGTGATCGCCCTGATGCTCGCCTCGGCGGTGGCCGGCGTATCGATCGTGGCGATCGCCCGGGTCCAGTGGCCGGCCTACAACACGTCCAACCAACTGCATGCACTCACCACCGTGGGTCAGGTTGGCGCGCTCGCCGGAATCCTGGCCGCCGGCCTCCTCTGGCGCCGCGGCCGTCGCACTCTGGCGCGCTTGGTCGGGCTGATCTTCCTGTCGGCCTTCTCGGTCGTGACCCTGGCGATGCCGCTCGGCGCGACGAAGCTCTACCTGTTCGGGGTTTCGGTCGACCAGCAGTTCCGCACCGAGTACATGACCCGGCTGGCCGATGCCCCTGGCCTGCACGACATGACCTACTTCGGGCTGCCGCCGTATTACCCGGCCGGCTGGTTCTGGATGGGCGGCCGCATCGCCGCGGCCACCGACACCCCGGCGTGGGAGATGTTCAAGCCCTGGGCCATCGTCTCCATCACCATCGCCGTCGCACTCGCATTCGTGTTGTGGGCGGCCATGATTCGCTTCGAGTACGCGCTGATCGTCACCACCGCGAGCAGCGCCGCGATGCTGGCCTACTCCTCCGCCGAGCCCTACGCCGCGATCATCACCGTCCTGCTGCCCCCGGTGTTCGTACTGGCCTGGTCAGGTCTGAGGGGGCACACCAGAAACGGTGGCTGGGCCGCCGTCATCGGCGTCGGGATCTTCCTCGGATTCGCCGCGCTCTTCTACACCCTGCTGCTGGCCTACTGCGCGTTCACCCTCACCCTGATGGCACTCGGGTTGGCCGTCGTCCGCCGCCGCTTCGAACCGCTGCTGCGTCTCGCGGTCATCGGCGGAATCTCCGGCGCGATCGCCCTGCTGACGTGGGGCCCGTACCTGCTGGCCTCGCTACGCGGTGAACCCGCCGAGACCGGGACCGCCCAGCACTACCTTCCCGACGCCGGCGCATCGCTGGAGTTCCCGATGCTGCGCTTCACCCTGCTCGGTGCGCTGTGCATGCTCGGCACGCTCTGGCTGGTGGTCCGGGCCCGCACCTCCACCCGGGCCGGCGCCCTCGGCATGGCGGTGCTCGCCGTCTACGCCTGGTCGCTGCTGTCGATGCTGACCACGCTGGCCGGCACCACCCTGCTGTCCTTCCGGTTGCAGCCGACGCTGACCGTGCTGCTCACCACCGCGGGCGCGTTCGGGTTCATCGAGGCGACGCAGGCGATCGCCCGGCGCTATCAACCCGAGACCGGCCGTCGCGTGGTCGCCGCGGCCGCGGCCGTCGGCTCCATCGGCGCCGTCACGTTCAGCCAGGACATCCCCGACGTGCTGCGCCCCGACATCAACGTGGCCTACACCGACACCGACGGCACCGGGCAGCGGGCCGACCGCCGGGCCCCGGGGGCCGAGCGCTACTACCGCGAGATCGACGCCAAGGTCGCCGAGGTCACCGGGGTGCCGCGCAACCAGACCGTGGTGCTGACCGCTGACTACAGCTTCCTGTCGTTCTATCCCTATTACGGCTTCCAGGGGCTGACGTCGCACTACGCCAATCCGCTGGCCGAATTCGACAAGCGCGCCAAGGCCATCGAAGGCTGGGCCACGCTGGCCACGGCCGATCAGTTCGTGGAGGCACTCGATGGCATGCCGTGGAAGGCGCCGACCGTGTTCCTGATGCGCCACGGTGCGAACGACACCTACACGCTGCGCCTGGCCTCCGACGTCTACCCCAATCAGCCCAACGTCCGCCGCTACCACGTGGCACTGGACGCGGCATTGTTCGACGACCCACGTTTCGAGGTGACCGGCATCGGCCCGTTCGTGCTGGCGATCAGAAAGCCCACTCCCGATGGCCATTAGTTCCGGCGCGGACACGCCGATAGCATCAGAGCCCGTGACGGGACCGCAGGGAACCGCCGGCAGCAACCATCGGACCGCGCGGCTCATCGCAGTCGTCGCCGGTTTGCTCGGTGTGCTGATGGCGGTGGCAACACCGCTGTTGCCGGTCAAGCAGACCACCGCCGAATTGAATTGGCCGCAGAACGGCACCTGGCAGAGCGTCAACGCGCCGCTGATCGGTTACGTCGCCACCGACCTGACCATCACCGTGCCGTGCCAGGCCGCCGCGGGACTGGCCGGCCCGGACAACCGCGGGCGCACCGTCCTTCTGTCCACCGTGCCCAAGCAGGCACCCAAGGCGATCGACCGCGGCCTGCTGATCGAACGGGTCAACAACGATCTGCTGGTCATCGTTCGCAACACCCCGGTGGTCAGCGCCCCACTGGACGCGGTGCTCAGCCCGGCCTGCCAGAGCCTGACCTTCACCGCCCAGGCCGACAAGGTGACCGGCGAGTTCGTCGGCCTCACCCAGGCCGACGCCGGCGACACTGCCGAGGATCCGACCGCGCCGCTGCGCGGTGAGCGCGGTGGCTACGACTTCCGGCCGCAGATCGTCGGCGTCTTCACCGACCTGTCCGGGCCCGCTCCCGAAGGCCTGAAGTTCTCGGCCACCATCGACTCCCGGTACAGCAGCGCCCCGACGCTGCTCAAGCTGCTGGCGATGATCATCGGCGTCGCCATGACCGTCATCGCCCTGGGCGCGCTCCACCGTCTCGACACCGCCGACGGCGTCCGGCACCGGCGCTTCCTGCCGCCCCGCTGGTGGTCGATGACACCGCTGGACGGGCTGGTCACCGCGGTCCTGGTGTGGTGGCACTTCGTCGGGGCCAACACCTCCGACGACGGCTACATCCTGACCATGGCCCGGGTCTCCGAGCACGCCGGCTACATGGCCAACTACTACCGCTGGTTCGGCACCCCCGAAGCACCGTTCGGCTGGTATTACGACCTGCTGGCACTGTGGGCGCACGTCTCGACCAACAGCGTCTGGATGCGCCTGCCCACCCTGCTGATGGCGCTGGCCTGCTGGTGGGTGATCAGCCGTGAGGTGCTGCCGCGCCTGGGCCGGGCCGTCAAGACCAACCGCGCGGCGGCCTGGACCGCCGCGGGCATGTTCCTGGCCTTCTGGCTGCCGCTGAACAACGGCCTGCGCCCCGAACCGATCATCGCGCTCGGCATCCTGCTGACCTGGTGTTCGGTGGAGCGTGGGGTGGCCACCAACCGGATGCTGCCGGTGGCCGTCGCGATCATCATCGGCGCGCTGACGCTGTTCTCCGGGCCCACCGGCATCGCCGCCGTCGGCGCTCTGCTGGTCGCCGTCGGGCCGCTGAAAACGATTGTGGCCCGGCACACCTCGCGCTTCGGCCACCTGCCGCTGCTGGCCCCGATCCTGGCCGCCTGCACCGTGACGATCATCCTGATCTTCCGCGACCAGACGCTGGCCGGCGAGATCCAGGCCAGCTCCTTCAAGTCCGCCGTCGGCCCCAGCCTGGCCTGGTTCGACGAGCACATCCGCTACTCCCGGTTGTTCACCTCCAGCCCGGACGGCTCGGTGGCGCGGCGCTTCGCGGTGCTGACCCTGCTGGTCGCACTGGCGGTGTCGGTGGCGATGACACTGCGCAAGGGCCGCATCCCCGGCACGGCCGCCGGGCCGAGCCGGCGCATCATCGGCATCACGATCATCTCGTTCCTGGCGATGATGTTCACCCCGACCAAGTGGACCCACCACTTCGGTGTGTTCGCCGGGCTGGCCGGCTCCCTCGGCGCCCTGGCCGCCGTCGCGGTGACCGCCGCGGCGATGAAGTCCCGACGCAACCGGTCGATGTTCGCCGCGCTGGTGCTGTTCGTCGTGGCCCTGTCGTTCGCCACCGTCAACGGCTGGTGGTACGTCTCCAACTTCGGTGTGCCCTGGTCGAACTCGTTCCCCGAGTGGAAGTTCGGGTTCACCACGATCCTGCTGGGCCTCTCGGTACTGACCCTGCTGTTGGCGGCCTGGTTCCACTTCAGCGGCCGAGACCAGTCCCCCGACGGGCCACAGCGCCGCTGGCAACGGATCGTGCAGTCACCGCTGGCCATCGCCGCGTGGGCGCTGGTGATGTTCGAGGTGGTGTCGCTGACCCTGGCGATGACCAATCAATATCCGGCCTGGTCCGTCGGGCGCTCCAACCTGGACGCCCTGTCCGGAAAGACCTGCGGGCTGGCCGGCGACGTGATGGTCGAGGAGAACGCGAACGCCGGCCTGCTGACACCGATGACCGAACCGGCCGGCCAAGCGCTCGGCGCGGTCACCGCACAGGGATTCGGCCCCAACGGCATCCCGTCGGACGTCTCGGCCGACCCGGTGATGGAACAGCCCGGGGCCGGCAACTTCGCCGACACCGACTCCGGCACCGTGACCGGCAGCGAGGTGGGCACCGAAGGGGGCACCACCGCCGCCGCCGGCGTCAACGGATCCCGGGCGCGGCTGCCCTACGGGCTCGACCCGGCCACCACCCCGGTGCTGGGCAGCTGGCGTGCCGGCACCCAACAGCCGGCGATCATGCGCTCGGCCTGGTACCGACTGCCCGACCGGGATCAGGCCGGCCCGCTGCTGGTCGTCGCGGCCGCAGGCCGCTTCGATCCGGGCGAGGTCGTGGTGCAGTGGGCCACCGATGCGCAGGCCGCCGAGAACAAGCCCGGCGGCGGAATCGGTTTCGCCGACGTCGGCGCCGCGCCGGCCTGGCGCAACCTGCGTGCGCCACTGGCCGCCATCCCACGGGAGGCCACCCAGATCCGCCTCGTCGCCTCCGACGACGACCTGGCCCCGCAGCACTGGATCGCCGTCACCCCGCCGCGGATCCCGCAGCTGCGCACCCTGCAGGACGTCGTCGGCTCGGAGGACCCGGTCCTGCTGGACTGGCTGGTCGGCCTGGCGTTCCCGTGCCAGCGGCCGTTCGGCCACCAGTACGGCGTCACCGAGGTGCCCAAGTGGCGGATCCTGCCGGACCGCTTCGGGGCCGAGGCCAACTCGCCGGTGATGGACTACCTGGGCGGCGGCCCGCTCGGCATCTCCGAACTGCTGCTGCGGCCGTCGAGCGTGCCGACGTATCTGAAGGACGACTGGTTCCGCGACTGGGGCTCGCTGCAGCGGCTCACACCGTGGTACCCGGACGCCGAACCGGCCCGCCTGGACCTCGGCACCGCGATCCGCAGCGGACTGTGGAGCCCGGCGCCGCTGCGGCACAGCTAGGACACGTCTGCTGAGCGGGCGGTAGGGCGGACCGGCGCTCACATACGGGTCGCATAACATCGAGCCTCGTGCCTTCCGATGAGACAACCGACCGTGTTGTGGGCATCGCACGCCTGATCGCCGTCATCGCGGGCATCGCGGGTGTGGTGCTGTGCGCGCTGGTGCCGCTGCTGCCCGTCACCCAGACCACCGCGACGATCCTGTGGCCGCAGGGCACCGACGCCGAAGGCAACGTCACCTCGGTGACGGCCCCGCTGGTGTCCGGCGCGCCGCAGACCTTGGACGTGTCGATTCCGTGCTCGGCGATCGCGACGCTGCCTCCCGAAGGCGGGCTGGTGTTCTCCACCATTCCGTCGGGCGGCATCGACGCCAGCCGCAACGGCCTGTTCGTGCGAGCCAACGCCGAAACCGTGGTGGTGGCGTTCCGCGACTCGGTGGCCGCTGTCGCGCCCCGCGCCGCGATCGCCGCCGGTGGCTGCAGTGCGCTGCACCTGTGGGCCAATCTCGGCAGCGTGGGCGCCGACTTCGTCGGCATCCCCGGCGCCGCCGGTACCGCCGAGGTGGAGCAGAAGCCCCAGGTCGCCGGGCTGTTCACCGAACTGAAGATGGCCCCACAGCCGGGGTTGTCCGCCCGCGTCGACGTCGACACCCGGTTCATCACCTCCCCGACCCCGCTCAAGCTGCTGGTGATGGCCCTCGGAGTGCTGTGCGTGGTGGGCTCGATCGTCGCGCTGGCGGTACTGGACCGGCGCAGCAGTGCGGCTCACTCGGTCCGGGGTGCGTGGCGCCGTTTCGTGAAGGTTCCGCTCGCCACCTGGATCGCCGACATCGGCGTCGTCGGCGGCCTGCTGCTGTGGCACGTCATCGGCGCCATCTCGTCGGACGACGGCTACAACCTGACCATCGCGCGGGTCTCGGCCGACGCCGGGTACACCGCCAACTACTTCCGCTACTTCGGCGCCACCGAGGCGCCCTTCGACTGGTACCAGTCGGTGCTGGCCCAGTTCGCGGCCATCAGCACGGCCAGCGTCTGGATGCGGCTGCCCGCCACCCTGGCCGCGATCGGCACCTGGCTGCTGCTGAGCCGGTGGGTGCTGCCCCGGCTCGGCCGGCGCGTCGCCGTCAACCGGGTGACGGTGTGGACCGCGGGCGCGGTGTTCCTGGCCGCGTGGTTCCCGTTCAACAACGGTCTGCGCCCCGAGCCGCTGATCGCCTTCGGAGTGCTCGCGGTGTGGGCGCTCGTGGAAAACACGATCGCAACCCGCCGCCTGTGGCCGACCTGCCTGGCCGTGATCGTGGCGGCGCTCAGCGTGACCCTGGCCCCACAGGGCCTCATCGCGCTCGCCCCGCTGCTGGTCGGGGCACGCGCGGTGGTCCGCATCATCCGCAGCCGGCGTATCGCCCTGCCCGCGGTCGCCGCCCTCGCCGGCTCGGCGGCACTGGTGTTCGTGGTGGTGTTCCGCGACCAGACCCTGGCCACCGTCGCCGAATCCGCCCGGATCAAGTACACCGTCGGCCCGACCATCTCCTGGTACCAGGAGTTCCTCCGCTACTACTTCCTCACCGTGGAAGAGAGCGTGGACTCCTCGCTGACCCGGCGGTTCGCCGTCCTGATCATGATGCTGTGCCTGTTCGGCATGATCGCGGTGCTGCTGCGCAAGGGCCACGTACCCGGCCTGGCCAGTGGACCGGTCTGGCGACTGCTGGGCACCACCGCGGCCGGCCTGCTGCTGCTGACCTTCACCCCGACCAAGTGGGCCGTGCAGTTCGGCGCCTTCGCCGGGTTGGCCGCTGCGCTCGGCGCGGTCACGGCGTTCGCCTTCGCCCGGGTGGGTCTGCACAGCCGACGCAACCTCGCGCTGTACGTGACCGCCCTGCTGTTCGTGCTCGCGTGGGCCACCTCCGGCACCAACGGCTGGTTCTACGTCGGCAACTACGGCGTGCCGTGGTTCGACCGCCAGCCAGTGATCGCCGGGCAACCCGTCACCACACTGTTCCTTTTCCTGGCGATCGTCACCGCGGTGCTGGCCGGCTGGCTGCACTACCGGATCGACTACGCCGGCCACACCGAGGTGGCCGACACCCGCCGCAACCGGGCGCTGGCCTCCACCCCACTGCTGATCGTCGCGACCATCATGGTGATTCTCGAAGTCGGGTCGATGGCCAAGGGCTTCGTCCAGCGCTACCCCGTCTACACCACGGCCAAGGCCAACGTGTCGGCGCTGAGTTCGGGCCTGTCGTCCGACAGCTGCGCGATGGCCGACGACGTGCTGGTCGAGCCCGACACCAACGCGGGCATGCTGCAACCGGTTCCGGGCCAGACCTGGGGCGAATACGGCCCGCTCGGCGGCCAGGATCCGGTCGGCTTCAACCCCAACGGCATCAGCGACACGCTCGAGCCGCCGAAGCCCGTCGTCGCCAACCCCGGCACCGTCAACTCCGACGGGTCCCCCAACAAGCCCAACGTCGGCATCGCCTACGCCGCGGGCACCGGCGGCGGCTACGGCCCCGAAGGCGTCAACGGCTCCCGCGTGTTCCTGCCGTTCGGTCTCGATCCCGCCCGCACCCCGGTGATGGGCAGCTACAAGGAGAACACCGTCGCGGCCAAGGCCACCTCGGCCTGGTACCAACTGCCGCCCCGCACCCCGGACCGGCCGCTGGTGACCGTCGCCGCCGCCGGCGCCATCTGGTACTACGACGAGGAACACGAGTTCCATTACGGCCAGTCGCTGAAACTGCAGTGGGGCGTGCACCGTCCCGACGGCAGCTTCCAGGCGCTCGACGCGGTGCAGCCGATCGACGTGTTCTCCCAATACGCCTGGCGCAACCTGAGATTCCCGCTGGCGTGGGCGCCGCCGGAGGCCAACGTGGCCCGGATCGTCGCCGACGACCCGAACCTCTCCGAAGACCAGTGGTTCGGCTTCACCCCGCCGCGGGTGCCGACCCTGCAGACCGCGCAGCAGTTCCTCGGCTCGCAGACCCCGGTGCTGATGGACATCGCGACCGCCGCGAATTTCCCGTGCCAGCGCCCATTCTCCGAACGCCTCGGTGTCGCCGAGCTGCCGGAGTACCGCATCCTTCCCAACGTCAAGCAAGTGGTGGTGTCGTCGAACATGTGGCAGTCCGCCCAAAAGGGTGGTCCCTTCCTCTTCATCCAGGCGCTGCTGCGCACGTCGACCATTCCGACGTATCTGCGTGACGACTGGTACCGGGACTGGGGCTCGATCGAGAAGTACAACCGGGTGGTGCCCGCCGACCAGGCGCCCACCGCGGCCATAGAGCAAGGCGCCCAGCAGGTGTTCGGCTTCAGCCGGCCCGGACCGATCCGGGCGCTGCCATGAGCACGACCGATATCGCCGCAGACAAGAAAGTTCAGGTGACCCGCTGGGTCGCGATGATCGCGGGGCTCATCGGGTTCCTGTGCGCGGTGGCCACACCGCTGCTGCCGGTGGTGCAGACGACGGCGACGCTGAACTGGCCCCAGCAGGGTCAGCTCAACAACGTCACCGCACCGCTGATCAGCCAGACGCCGGTGTCGATGACGGTGACGGTGCCCTGTGAGGTGATCCGGTCCCTGCCGCCCGAGGGCGGCATGGTGCTCGGCACCGCGCCCAAGGAGGGCCGGCAGGCCGCGCTCAACGCGCTGTTCGTCAACGTCAACAGCAAGCGCGTCGACATCACCGACCGCAACGTGGTGATCGCGAGTGTCACCCGTGAGAAGGCGAACTCCCCGGCGTGCGACCGGATCGAGATCACGTCGTCGGAGGCGGGCACCTTCGCCACCTTCGTCGGCCTCACGGGGGCCGACGGCGGGCAGGAGCGCAGCGACTCGGGAAATGACGAAGCCAAGGAACTGCGCACCGGCTTCGCCGACCCGAACCTGCGGCCCCAGATCCTCGGCGTCTTCACCGAGCTGAGTGGACCGGCACCACAAGGACTTTCGCTGGCGGCGACGATCGACACCCGGTTCACCTCGAAGCCCACCCCGCTCAAACTGATCGCGATCCTGCTCGGCATCGCCGCCACCGTGGTGGCCGTGCTGGCGCTGTGGCGGCTGGACCGCCTCGACGGACGGCGCATGCACCACCTGATCCCGTCGCGGTGGCGCACGTTCACCGCCGTCGACGTTGTGGTGGTCGGCGGGTTCCTGACCTGGCACATCATCGGCGCCAACTCCTCGGACGACGGCTACCAACTCCAGATGGCCCGGGTCGCCGACCATGCGGGCTACATGTCGAACTACTTCCGCTGGTTCGGCAGTCCCGAGGATCCGTTCGGCTGGTACTACAACCTGCTGGCCCTGATGACCCACGTCAGCGACTCCAGCATCTGGATGCGGCTTCCCGACCTGATATGCGGAATCGTGTGCTGGATCCTGCTGTCCCGCGAGGTGCTGCCCCGACTCGGCCCCGCGGTGATCGCTTCCAAGCCCGCCCTGTGGGCCGCGGGCCTGGTGCTGCTGGCCGCCTGGATGCCGTTCAACAACGGCCTGCGCCCCGAAGGCCAGATCGCCACCGGCGCCCTGATCACCTACGTGCTGATCGAGCGGGCCATCATCTCCGGCCGGCTCACACCCGCCGCCCTGGCGATCATCTCGGCGGCCTTCACCCTCGGCATCCAGCCCACCGGCCTGATCGCCGTCGCCGCGCTGCTCGCCGGTGGCCGTCCGTTGCTGCGCATTCTGGTGCGCCGCCACCGCACGCTCGGTGTGTGGCCGCTGGTGCTGCCACTACTGGCCGCGGGCACGGTGATCCTGTGTGTGGTGTTCGCCGATCAGACCTTCGCAACAGTGCTGGAGGCCACCAGGATTCGGACCGCCATCGGGCCCGCCCAGGAGTGGTACACCGAGAACCTGCGCTACTACTACCTGATCCTGCCGACCGTGGACGGCTCGCTGTCGCGCCGGTTCGGTTTCATGATCACCGCGCTGAGCCTGTTCGCCTCGCTGTTCATCATGTTGCGGCGCAAGCGAGTTGCCGGGGTGGCTCGCGGGCCGGTATGGCGGCTGATGGGCATCATCTTCGCCACCATGTTCTGCCTGCAGTTCGCCCCCACCAAGTGGGTGCACCACTTCGGCCTGTTCGCCGCGGTGGGGGCCGCGATGGCCGCGGTGGCGACTGTGCTGGCCGGGCCTGCGGTGCTGCGTTCGGCGCGTAATCGGATGGCGTTCACCGCGGCGGTGCTGTTCGTGCTCGCCTTGTGCTTCGCCAGCACCAACGGCTGGTGGTACGTGTCCAGCTACGGGGTGCCGTTCAACAACGACAAACCCGCCATCGGTGGAATCACCGTGAGCGCCATCTTCTTTGCGCTGTTTGTGCTCGCCGCACTGTGGGGGTTCTGGCTGCATTTCCGGCCCGGGAACGAGGGCCGGCTGACCCGGGCCCTCACCGCGGCTCCGGTACCGATCGCGGCCGGCCTCATGGTGGTGGTGTTCGTCGGTTCGATGCTCTACGGCGTGGTGCGCCAGGAGGGCACCTACTCCAACGCGTCCTCGAACCTGCGCGCGTTCGCCGGCGGCTGCGGCCTGGCCGACGATGTGCTGGTCGAACCCGACACCAACGACGGTTTCCTGACCCCCGCCCCGGGCGACTACGGCCCACTGGGGCCGCTCGGCGGCACCGGACCGACCGGGTTCACCCCGAACGGCGTGCCGGACCATATTGTCGCCGAAGCGATTCGGATCACCGTGCCGATGCCGGGAATCGATGCCGACTGGAACGCCCCGGTTCAGCTGAAGACGCCGGGCGTCAACGGCTCGACGGTTCCGCTGCCCTACGGGCTCGACCCGGCCCGGGTGCCGCTGGCCGGCAGCTACGCACCGGGCCCCGCGCAGCAGGAGAGCAAGCTGGCCTCGGCCTGGTACCAGTTGCCCGCTCCGGACGACGCCCACCCGCTGGTCGTCGTCACGGCGGCCGGAACCATCACCGGCAACAGCATTTTCAACGGCCGCACCGAGGGACAGACCGTCGAGCTGGAGTACGGACGCACCGGACCCGACGGCGCCCCGGTGCCCGCCGGCCGTGTGGTGCCGTATGACCTGGGACCGATCCCGTCCTGGCGCAACCTGCGGTTCGACCGCAGCGAGATCCCGGCCGACGCCACGTACATCCGCGTCATCGCCGAGGACAAGTCACTGACCCCCGGCGACTGGATCGCGGTCACCCCGCCCCGGGTTCCCGAGGTCAAGACCGTGCAGGAGTACATCGGCTCGCAACAACCGGTACTGATGGACTGGGCTGTGGGCCTTGCCTTCCCGTGCCAGCAGCCGATGCTGCACGCCAACGGCGTCACCGAGATCCCGAAGTTCCGGATCACCCCGGACTACAACGCCAAGATGAAGGACACCGACACCTGGGAGGACGGCATCAACGGCGGCCTGCTGGGCATCAGCGACGTGCTGCTCCGCCAGCACGTGATGGCCACGTACCTGAACAAGGACTGGGGCCGCGACTGGGGCTCGCTGCGCAAGTTCGACACCATCGTCGAAGCGGCTCCCGCCGAGATCGAGCTGGGGACGGCCACGCACTCCGGGCTGTACAAGCCGGGGAGGATCCGCATCAAGCCGTAACCCGGCTTGCACCGCGTCGTTTTCGACGTGGGGGTTGTTCCGCCGAAAGTAGAACAGCCCTCACGTCGAAATCGACGTTGGCTGATTCCGCCGCTCCGCGCGTCAGTCGATGCGCCGCTCCGCGCGTCAGTCGATGCGCCGCTCCGCGGCGGTGACAAGCTTGCGGGACAACGTCCCCAGCACCACCCGGAGCACCAGCCAGTAGCCCCACCCGACCACGCGCCAACGGGTTTCGTAGCGCCCCCGCCACGTCACGTCGGTGCCGTCGGGGCCGTCGGTGAATGTCACTTCGGCCTGGTAATCGCGGATCGGGCCGTCGGCCAGCATGGTGTACCCGTGACGGCGGCCCGGTTCGTGGATGGTGGTCATCTCGCGGGCCGGCTTCCGGCGGGTGCCCACGGCCCGGATCGCCCCGACCCCACCGTCGTCGGCCGGACCCCGCGACTCCCATGCCGAGTAGGCGATCAGCGGTGACGCCCACTCGGACCACCGGGATCCGTCGGACACGATGTCGAACAAAGTCTGCGGGGACGCCGTGGAGCGCCGGCGGATGACGCATTCGTAGCGGTTCACGGTTCGCGACTTTAACAGAACGGTGTTCTATTATGTGGAAATGCCGGAATCCGCCGTCCCTTTCGCGCGTGCGCGCAGCGCCGCCCAGCGTCAGGATCGAATGACCCAGTTGGTCGCCGCCACACGGGAATGCCTGGCCCGGACACCCGCCGCGACACTGACATTGGGGGATGTGGCCACGGCGGCCGGCCTGGCGAAGTCGGGCATCCTCCGGTACGCCGGCTCACGCGAGGCACTGCTGCTGCGGGTGATGTACGACGAACACCTGGCCTGGATCGACGCCTTGGCCGGCGAACTGAACACCACCACGGTCGCTGCCGCTCTGGCTCACACCCTGGCCGTGCGGCCGGTGCTGTGTGACCTCATCGCCGCCTCACCCGTCCTCATCAACCGGCTCAGCCCCGACGATCTGCGCGTGCTGCTGACCCAGGCCGACGACGCGCAACAACGGCTCGGCGCGGCCCTGCGGCCATCGCTGCCCCTGTCCGACGTACAACTCGGATCGCTGACGGCGGCCATCCATGCATTTACCGGAACAGCCTGGGCCTGGACGCGGCCCGGTACGGCCGGACACAACACGATGGTCACCGATTTCGAATCCACGGTGGGCCGACTGCTCGGCATCTTCATCGCCGGCCTGCGGCACTGAGCTTTTCAGCTGCGCAGCTGGGCCAACGCCCGGGCCGCGGCGTTGGCCCCGCACATTCCGTGCGCACCCGGCCCCGGCGGCGTGGCGGCCGAGCAGATGTACATGCCGGGAATCCCGACGTCATACGGCGCCAGGGTGGGCCGAGGGCCGAACACCAACTGGCGGATGTCCTTGGCACCGGTACAGATATCCCCGCCGACGTAGTTCGGGTTGTACACCGACATCTCGGTGGTCGAACGCACCGCGGTCGCGACGACCCGGTCGGAGAAGCCCGGTGCGAACCGCTCGAACTGCGCGATGACGGCATCGGTGGCATCACCGGTATAGCCCTGCGGCACATGGGCGTACGCGTAGACGGGATTGATCTCCCCCGCGGAGCGGCCCGGATCGGCCAGATACTGCTGGCCCACCAGGACGAACGGACGACGCGGCATGCGTCCGGCATGGATCTCGCGTTCGGTGGCGGCGATCTCGTCGAAGTCGCCGCCGAGGTGCACGGTGCCGGCCCGGCCCACCTCGGGATTGGTCCACGGAACCGGGCCGCGCACCGCGAAATCCACCTTGAATGCGCCTGGGCCGTAACGGAATCGGCGGAAGCCACGGGCGGCCCGGCGCGGCAGCCGGTCACCCAGAATGTCGGCGACGGCGGTCGGGGCCAGATCGAACATGGTGATGTCCGCGGCAGGCAATTGGCCGGCGGTGGTCACTCGAACCCCGGTGTGCACCTTGCCGCCGAAGTGAGTCAGCGCCGCGACCAAAGCGTCGGTGATGGCCTGCGAACCGCCTTCGGCGACAGCCCACCCGTGCCGGTGCCCGCCCGTGAGGATACCCAGCCCGATCGCCGACGTCATCGGATAGTGCAACGGCCGGAAGGTATGGGCCGCAACACCTCCGAACAATGCCCGGGCGGCCGGCGTCCGGAAGATCCGGGCGAACACCGAGGCGGGCAATACCGTGGGCGCCCCGAATCGGGCCAGCGCGAACGGATGTGCCGGGATGCGCAACAGCGGGCCCATGATGTCTTGCGAAAGCGTGTCGAACCGCGCCGCGGGGCCGCCGAACACGGCCTGCCAGCGGGCACCGTCCGCACCGAGCCCGGCCGCGGTCTGCTCGACACTGCGATACAGCAGGCCGGCGTCACCGTCGTCGAGCGGGTGAGCACAGTCGATTTCGGGCCAGCGCCAGCGCAATCCATGGCGCTCGAGGTCCAGGCCGGCGAGGAACGCTGACCCCACCGCCATCGGGTGAATCGCCGCGCAATGGTCGACGACGACGCCATCGAGAGTCCCGGAGCGCACCCCACCGCCGATTTCGTCGGTCGCCTCCAGCACGGTGACCTCGTGGCCCGCCCGGGCCAGCACGATGGCGGCCGCGAGCCCGTTTGGTCCGCTCCCCACCACGACGGCGGTGCTCATAGGCGATCCCCTTTCGCCCTCAGACTAACCAGCCGAGCAGCCAGCCAACTCACGCGGCCTGTGGACAACTTGTGGATAGTTTCCGCCGACTTCGGTATCACCACTGTTCACGGGCGGTGATTTCGAATTACACGCTTGTGAGTAAGGCTGTGCGTTTGCCGGCCACCGCAAACTGTGGCGGTCCACGCCGCCGGTTACAGCGGGAGCAGGCCGTGCTTGCGCTGTACCTTGGGGCCGTTCTGCTTGTCCCGCAACAGCTTCAGGGACTTACGCAGGAGCAACCGCGTCTCGTGCGGCTGGATCACACCGTCGATGTAGCCGCGCTCGGCAGCGATCCACGGCGTGGCCATGTTGTCGTTGTAGCCCTTGATGAAGTCGGCGCGGATCTTCTGCACCTCGGGCGCGGTGGGATCCGGGAACCGCTTGACCAGCAGCTGGGCCGCACCCTCGGCGCCGATGACCGCGATACGTGCGGTCGGCCAGGCGTAGTTCAGGTCGGCTGTCAGCTGCTTGGAGCCCATCACCGCGTATCCGCCGCCGTAGGCCTTGCGGATGATGACGGTCACCTTCGGCACATCGGCCTCGACGATGGCGTTGAAGAACCGGCCGCCGCGCTTGATGATGCCGCCGGTCTCCTCCGCGACACCGGGCATGGCACCCGGGGTGTCCACCACGAAAACCAAAGGCAGGTTGTAGGAGTCGCAGAATCGGATGAAGCTGGCCGCCTTGTCCGAGGCCTCGTTGCCGATCGCGCCCGACATGAACATCGGCTGGTTGGCGATCACGCCGACCGGATGGCCGTCGACCCGGGCGAACGCCGTGATCAGCTCAGGAGACCGCTGTTCGGCGATCTCGAACACGTCGCCGTCGTCGAAGATCCGGAGCAGGATCTCCTGCATGTCGTAAGCCATGTTGTCGGCGTCCGGAACGATGGAATCCAGCTCCAGATCATGCGGGGTGATCTCCGGCTCCAGGCCCGGATTGATGACGGGCGGGTTGTCGAAGTGGTTCGACGGCAGGAAGCTCAGGTAGTCGCGCACGTATTGGTAGGCCGCGGCCTCCGACTCGACCACCTTGTGGATGTTGCCGCGTTGCGCCTGCACGTCGGCTCCGCCGAGCTCGTCGAAGCTGACGTCCTCACCCGTGACGTCCTTGATGACGTCCGGACCGGTGATGAACATGTAGCCCTGGTCGCGCACGGCCACCAGCAGGTCGGTCTGGATCGGCGAATACACTGCGCCGCCGGCGCATTTGCCGAAGATCAGCGAGATCTCGGGGACCATGCCGCGCAGCATCTCGTGCCGGCGGCCCAGCTCGGCGTACCAGGCCAGCGACGTCGCGGTGTCCTGGATGCGGGCGCCGGCGGAGTCGTTGATACCGATGATCGGGCAGCCGACCATGGCCACCCACTCCATCAGCCGGGCCACCTTTCGGCCGAACATCTCACCGACCGAACCCTGGAACACCGTCTGGTCATGGCTGAACACACCGACCGGACGGCCGTTGATGGTGCCGTGCCCGGTCACCACGCCGTCACCGAAGAACGCGTTCGGGTCTCCCGGAGTGCGGGCCAGCGCACCGATCTCCAGGAAGCTGCCCGGATCGAGCAACGCGT
Source organism: Mycolicibacterium sp. HK-90 (assembly GCF_030486405.1). The sequence goes on from NZ_CP129613.1 coordinate 6,172,956, forward strand.
GAATCCTGGCCCGCGCGGACGGAATACCCTTCTTGTCCCGGCGGGCCTTGGCCTTCTCATCACCCGGATCGGCAGCGATCGCCAGCTTTTCGCGGAGCTCGGCCAGCAGTTCAGCCGTGGTCTTGTTCGTCACTTGCTCTCGCTCTCCGCTTCGATACGGTTGATCGCCTCGCTCATGTGAGCACCCACTTTGGCAATGTACGGCTCGTCGATGGCCTGAATGTGCTCGCCCCCGATGTGCACGACCTCCAGATCCGAGGCCGCTTCGCCCCAGCCGCCGTCGGGCTGCCGGGTGGCGTACGCAGGCTCGAAAACGATCGCGTCATCGTGGTAGCGGTCGGCCATGTAGAGCGTGACGTGACCGTCGTACGGCTGGATCTCGATGGTGTCCAACGCGCGATTGTCCAGGTACGACGTGCGCTGGTGCTCGATGATCCCGCCGGGGATCTGCACACCGCTCTGCGCGACGACCTCCAGCACGAACTTCACCTGGCCCTCGTCGTCGAGCTTCTCCAGCTCTTCGTACGGGATGGCCGGAACTTCGACGTTGAACGTGCGCTCGGCGAACCGCGCGTAGCGGTCCCACCGGGCCCGCATCCCGGCCTGGCTCTGGTCGATCGGCTCACCGGGACGCACGCAGTCGATCAGCCCGACGAAGCGGACATCGGCACCGGCCTGCTTCAGGCCGATCGCACACGCGTAGGCCAGCGCCCCGCCCAGAGACCAGCCGGCCAGGAGGAACGGACCCTTGTGCATCTCCAGCAGCTTGGGCACGTACTCGGCGGCACGCTCCTCGATGGAGCCCTCGACCCGCTCGATGCCGTACACCGGGGTGTCGGCGGGCAGACGCTTGATCAGCGGCTCGTAGACGACGGTGGATCCGCCGGCCGGGTGGAACACGAACAGCGGGACCTTCGAGGACCCTCCTGCCGTGTCTTTCGGAGGCCGGAGAGTCCGGACGAATCCGTCCACCACACCCTCTTCGAGCTGGTCGCGCACGATCGTCGACAGCTCTTCGATGGTCTTGGCCGAACGCACCTGCTCGACCGTCACCGTGCCCTCGGCGCGCTCAGAGAGCCGCTCCGACAGCTTCGTCGCCGTCTCGACATCGACGAAGGGCAGCTCGTTGAAGATGCCGCCCGGCGACTTGCCGGTGACGATCGCCCACGTCGCGAACGTGACGCGCTCGGCGGCATCACGCGGGGGCACGTCGGCACCCAGCGCCTCGGTGACCGCTTCCTGGGTGAGCACCTTGGCCGCCGCCGCGGCGGCGGTCGCCTTGGTGGGTCCGGCCGGATCGGACGGCGGCGCCGGGATCGTCGGACCACTGGGGTCACTCGGCGGGGCCGGGATGGAGGGGCCCGACGGATCGCTCGGCGGTGCAGGGATGTCTGCGGGCGCAGCGACGTCAGCGGCAGCAGCCTCGGCGTCGTCCTCGGAGCCCTTGTCCGCCAACGGATGTCCGGTCTCGGCCAGCTTGGCCTCGAGCTCGGCGACGGTGGAGGCACCCCCCAACAGCTCGGACTGCTCGGCCGCGATCTCCTCGGCCGTCTTGCCCTTCTGGGACTCGGCGATCTGATCGACCTCGTCGCGGTGCTCGATCGCGTACTTGATCAAATCCTCGACGTTGTAGAGGTTGGCGTCCCGCACCGCGGTCAGCTGGATCGGCGGCAGGTCGAAGTCGTACTCGACCCGGTTCTTGATCCGCACCGCCATCAGGGAATCCAGGCCCAGCTCGATCAGCGGTACCTCCCACGGCAGGTCCTCGGGCTCGTAGCCCATGGCGCCACCGACAATGGTCCCCAGCCGGTCCGCGACGGTCTCACCCGAATCCGGCGACCACTTGGCGAAGCCGGCGCCGAGGTTGGCGCCCTGAGTGAGATTGTCCTGAAGGATCTCGGCATCATCCTCGACCTCAGGCTCGGCCAGAGCCGGCGCGGCCGAAACCTGTTCGGCGACAACACCCGCACCCACCGCGGTCGGCAGCGTGGCCGCCGCACCACCGCGGGTGACGATCGCGTCGTAGACCAAACAGAAGGAAGATTCGCCCCCGTTATCCAGCCGGGCATGCACCTGCACCGAGGCACCGCCCGGGTGCCGGGTCAGCGTGGTGACCAGGCGCGAACCCTCGGCAGGCACCGCACGCTGCTCGGACGCGGTCAGCCGGGCATCCGGAAGCACCTGCGCGGCAGCGGCTTTCACCAGGGCCGCCAGATCGGTGTTGCCCTTCGACACGAACTCCCACACGTGCTTGCCGTCCGGCGTCGCGACGTGGTTGCCGGGCATCACCGCAGAGCTGTCGCCGGTGAAGTGCGCGTCCAGCCAGTGCTGCTTGCGCTTGAACCGGGTGAGCGGGATGTTCGCGAAGTCCAGCGCACCGGCCAGACCGGTGGACTTGCGCGGGAACAGCGTGCGCATGTCCAGGTCGTGGCCGTGCACGAACAGGTGGGCCATGGCCGTCACCATGGAGGTGACCTCGTCCTGCTTGCGGGCCAGGGTCGCGACGAGCTGCGCATCGTGCAGCCCGGCGGATGCCGTCGTCAGGCCAACCTGCATGAGCGCCACCGGGTTCGGCGCGAGCTCCAGGAACGTGGTGTGGCCGTTGTCCACCGCATTGCGGATGCCGTGGGTGAAGTAGACGCTGTGGCGCAGACCCTTCTTCCAGTACTCCACATCGTGGATCGGCTCGGCGCCGGCGCGGATCAGCTTGCCCTCGTGCACGGTCGAGAAGTACGCCGTCTGCAGCGGATGGGGTTCGATGCCTTGGATCTCCGCGGACAGCTCACCGAGCAGCGGATCCATCTGCTGGGTGTGGCTCGCGCCCTTGGTCTGCAGCTTGCGGGCGAACTTGCCCTCGGCCTCCGCCCGGGCGATGATCGCGTCGATCTGCTCCGGCGGGCCACCGATCACGGTCTGGGTCGGAGCGGCGTAGACACACACCTCGAGACCCGGGTAGTCGGCGAACACGGTCTTGATCTCGTCGGCCGAGTACTCGACCAGTGCCATCAGCCGGATGTACTCGCCGAACAGCATGGCCTCGCCCTCACCCATCAGGTGCGCACGCGAGCAGATGGTGCGGGTGGCATCGGCCAGGCTCAGGCCGCCGGAGAAGTAGGCGGCGGCCGCCTCACCGAGCGACTGGCCCACCACCGCACCGGGTTTGGCGCCATGGTGCTTGAGCAGCTCACCGAGCGCGATCTGGATGGCGAAGATCACCGTCTGGACCACTTCGATGGGGTATTCGCAGGTCTCGTTGGTGTAGTCGATCGCGTCGTCGAGGATCAGCTCGACCACCGAATAGCCGCGCTCGTCCTGGATGTGGGCGTCGACCTTGTTGATCCACTCCGCGAACACCTCGTCGCGCAGATACAGGTCCTTGCCCATCTTGCGGTGCTGCGCACCGAAACCGGCGAGCACCCACACCGGGCCGTTGGTGACCGGGCCGTCGGACGAGATGACCGTCGGATGCTGCTTGCCCTCGGCGATCGCCCGCAGGCCCTTGATCGCCTCGTCGTGGTCGTGGGCCAGCACCACGGCCCGGGAGCGGCCGTGGTTCCGGCGGGACAGCGAGCGGCCGATGGACTCGAGCGACGACGCCCGGCCCTCTTCACTGTCCATCCAGTCCGCCAGCTCAGCCGCGGCGGCCTTCTTACGCGAGGTCAGGAACGCCGAGATGGCCAGTGGGACAACCTGAGCGGGCTGCTCGGCCGCCTCGAGCTCGGCGCGCGCCGCCTCGATCAGGCGCTTGGCCTCGTCCGTGAGGCCGGGGAGCTCGTGGGATGCCTCGTCGTACGCCGGGTACTCGTCCGCTTCGGGCTCATCGTGAACGAACTCGCCGTACTCATCCATCCGGACCCCGCCGACGTACACCGCGTCGGCGTCGTCGGAGGCCGACTTGTCCTCGGCCGCTTCGGGTTCCGGCTCGGGCTCGACGAGATCCGAGGCCAGCACCTCACGCAGCACCAGGTGGGCGTTGGCTCCACCGAAGCCGAACCCGGACACGCCCGCGATCGCGTGACCGCTGTAGCGCGGCCAGTCCGCGACGGTGTCGTTGACCTTGAGGTGTTCCTTGTCGAAGTCGATGTAGGGGTTGGGGCCCGCGTAGTTGATCGACGGCGGCAGCTTGCCGTGCTGCAGCGCCAGCGTCATCTTCGCCAGGCTGGCCGCCCCGGCGGCCGATTCCAGGTGTCCCACATTCGATTTCACCGCGCCCAGCAGGGCGGGCTTGTCCGTGTCGCGGCCGCGGCCGACCACCCGGCCGAGCGCGTCGGCCTCGATCGGGTCGCCGAGGATGGTGCCGGTGCCGTGCGCCTCGATGTAGTCGACGGACCGCGGGTTGATCCCGGCATTCTTGTAGGCCTTGCGCAGAACCGCTTCCTGCGCATCCGGATTCGGGGCCAGCAGGCCGTTGGACCGGCCGTCGTGATTGATCGCGCTACCGGCGATCACGGCGAGGATCTGGTCACCGTCGCGGCGGGCGTCGGACACCCGCTTGAGCACCAGCATGCCGCCACCCTCGGACCGGGCGTAGCCGTCGGCATCCGAGGAGAACGACTTGATCCGGCCGTCCGGGGCCAGCACGCCACCGACCTCGTCGAAGCCGACCGTCACCATCGGGGTGATCAGTGCGTTCACACCGCCGACGATGGCCACGTCGGCCTCACCCGAACGGAGTGCCTGCACCCCCTGGTGGGCAGCCACCAGCGAGCTCGAGCATGCGGTGTCGACGGCGACCGACGGGCCGCGGAAGTCATAGAAGTACGAAACCCGGTTGGCGATGATCGAGCTCGCCGTTCCGGTGATCGCATACGGGTGGGTGATCGACGGATCACTCATCGCCAGGAAGCTGTAGTCGTTGACCGAGTTGCCGACGTAGACGCCGACGCTGGTGCCGCGCAGGCTGGACGCCGGAATCCGGGCGTGCTCCAGCGCCTCCCAGGTCAGCTCCAGCGCCATCCGCTGCTGCGGGTCGATGTTGTCGGCTTCCATCTTCGACAGCGCGAAGAACTCGGAGTCGAAGCCTTTGATGTCGGACAGGTAGCCGCCGCGAGTGCGGGCCTTGCCCACCCGCTCGGCGATCCGCGGCTCGTCGAGGAACTCCTCCCACCGGCCCTCGGGCAGATCGGTGATGCAGTCCTTGCCGGCGAGCAGGGCTTCCCACATCTCGTCGGGGCTGTTCAGGTCGCCCGGGAACCGGGTGGCGACACCGACGATCGCGATGTCCTCCACGTCGCGATCCCGGGTCCAGTCCTCGTCGTCGGTGGACTCGGGCTCGGGCTCGCCCTCGATGATCACCGTGGCCAGCGACTCGATGGTCGGGTGCCGGAACAGCACCGTGGCGGTCAGCGTGACCCCGGTGAGATCCTCGATGTCGCTGGCCATGGCCACCGCATCGCGCGAGGACAGGCCCAGCTCGATCAACGGAGTGGTCTCGTCGATCGCGTCGGCCGACTGCCCGGTGGCGTTCGCCACCGCCTTACGCAGCCACTCGCGCATCTCCGCGACGGTCAGGTCGGGGCGCGACGTCGGCTGACCGGCAGACTCGGTGCGGGCTGGAAGATTCGAATCGTTCTGTGTTTCATCCATGTTCAGGTCACCTTTGTCTCAACCGGCCGGCAGTCGGCGGTGTAGGTACAGCTCAGCTCAGTCCGTCTCGTCCGGGAAAGCGTTGGGAATCTTGCCCGCCCGCAGTGTCCCGTCCAGGTACGCCGACCGGCAGGCCCGCCGGCCGATCTTGCCGCTGGAGGTACGGGGAATGGCACCGGCCGCGGTCAACAGCACGTCCCGCACGGTGACGCCGTGCCGTACGGCGATCGCCGCCCGGATGTCGTCGGTGATCGGGCCGACCTCGAGCTTGTGGGAGCCGGGTGCGCGTTCCGCGACGATGACCAACTGCTCGGAGCTGTCTTCGTCATCGCGGTGCAGGCCCGCGTGGGCGTTCGCGAACACCTCGTCGGGCAGCTGATTGGCCGGTACCGAGAAGGCAGCGACATAACCGGTGCGCAGCGCCTTGCTGGCCTCCTGCGCCGAGTACTCCAGGTCCTGCGGGTAGTGGTTGCGGCCGTCGATGATCACCAGGTCCTTGACGCGGCCGGTGATGTAGAGGTCGCCGTCGTAGAAGGCGCCGTAGTCGCCGGTGCGGACCCAGGTGGCGTCGTCATCGGCGCCTTCGGCGTGCGACGGGCTCGTGCGCGACTTCAGGGTGTTCTGGAAGACATTGATGGACTCTTCCGGCTTGCCCCAGTAGCCCGTACCCATATTCTGGCCGCTCATCCAGATCTCACCGACCTGGCCGTCGGGCAGTTCGGTCGCGCTCTCGGCGTCGACGATGACGGCCCACTCGGACACGCCGACCTTGCCTGCCGAGGCCTGGGCGACCGCCTTCGGCGAGTCACCGTCCACCTCGACGATCCGGCCGGTGTTCAGTTCGTCACGGTCGACGTAGATGATCTTGGGTTCTTCGGCGGCCGGCGTGGTCGACACCATCAACGTGGCTTCGGCCAGGCCGTAGGACGGCTTGATCGCCTTGGGCGGGAAGCCGAACGGGTTGAACGCCTCGTTGAACCGGCGCACGGTGGCTGCCGAGATCGGCTCGCTGCCGTTGAGCACGGCTTTCACGTTGGACAGGTCGAGCGGCGCGCCGTCCTTGGGCACACCGCGGGCGGCGGCGTGGTCGAACGCGAAGTTCGGGGCCACCGAGATGACGCCGCCGGTGTCGCCTTCCTTGCGGGCCATCTCACGGATCCAGCGCTCGGGACGGCGCACGAACGCGGCCGGGGTCATGAAGGTGAAGTAATGGCCGATCATCGGGGCGATCAGTGCGGTGACCAGACCCATGTCATGGAAGAACGGCAGCCAGGACAGACCACGGTCGCCCTCCTCGCCTTCGAGCGCCTCCACGATCTGCACGATGTTGGTGGCCATGTTCAGATGGGTGATCTGCACACCGGTCGGGATCCGGGTCGAGCCGGAGGTGTACTGCAGGTAGGCGATGGTGGTCTCGTCGGGGCCCTCCGGGTGAACCCAGGTGGCGGCGACGTCGTCGGGCACCGCGTCGACGGCGATGACGCGAGGCCGCTGGTTGGCGGGCCGGCTGCGGAAGAACTTGCGGACGCCCTCGGCGGCCTCGGTGGTGGTCAGGATCGCCGACGGGTGGCAGTTGTCCAGCACCGCGTGCAGGCGGCCGACGTGGCCGGGCTCGGACGGGTCGAACAGCGGAACGGCGATGCGGCCGGCGTACAGCGCGCCGAAGAAGGCGACGAGGTAATCGAGGTTCTGCGGGCACAGGATGGCGACGCGGTCACCTTCCTGGGTGACCTGCTGAAGCCGGGCGGCCACCGCCTTGTTGCGGGCGCTGAACTGGGCCCAGGTCAGGTCGCGGGCGACACCGTCACGCTCGGTCGAGAAGTCCAGGAAGCGGTATGCCAGCTTGTCGCTACGAACCCTCGCCCAGCGCTCGACGTGCTCGACGATGCTGGCGCCGTCAGGGAACTTGATCTGTCCGTCCTTGATGAACGGATTGATGAACGGCATATAAATCTCCTGTCAGAGCCGTACTCGTCGCGTTGTCGCACGTCACTGGCGGTGCGTTGCAGCCACTCGGCGGCCGTACGTACCCAAACCCGGACGATCGTACCGGGCGCGGCGACCACGCCCACGAGTCAGCTGACGGCTCTAGTCAACCAACCACGCACGCGCGAAGCTCTTATTTTTCTCTTAATGTTAAGGGACCGTGACTGTCTCGACCAAATCCGGCACGCAGGTTATCCGTGCTTCGGATGAGGCGCGTTGTCCACGAGGCCCTTGGCCCAGCTCAGCGTCCATTGCGTCGCCGTCTCGCCGTTCTCCACCCAGAACTGCGGGGTGTTGTACAGCGCGTGCACCGGACCGGCCGCGCTGCCGGTCAGGGTCTCCAGAGTCTTGGGCAGATTGAAGATCGAGAACGCTTCCTCGGGCGCCGAACAGATCAGATCGCCCTTGCCGCAGATCTGATTGGTGCGGTTGTCGAGCGCCCCGAACCCGCCCTGCCGCGGGCCCGTCATGGTCAGACCCATCTCGGAGAGCACCGGAACCTCGTGGAGGGTGATCTCGGCGCCCTGTCCCGGCGGGTTGGGGCCCACGTCCTGACCGACACCCAGCTGGCGCCGGCCGTCGGCGATCAGCGTCACGCCCAGCACCAGGTCCTCGTCCACCGGGCCGCGGCCGTTGCCGATGTCGCTGGCCAGGTCACCGCCGATCACGGCCCCCTGAGAGAACCCGGCGATCACGTAACTCGTCAGCGGGCAGCGATCGTTCATGTCGGTCATCGCCTTGACCGCGGTGCGCATCCCCTCGGCGCGGCTGTCGTTGTAGGACATCTGGTTGTCGGCGGAGAACGGGTTGTGGAACTGCGCGGTGTACGGCACGGTGTACACCTCGAGCCGGTCCCGCCCGAACTGCTCGGCCATCGGCCGGCTGATGTTGGTCATCAGCGACAGGGGGAACTGGGTCGGGTTGAACGGGTCGTCCTGCGGGGAAGACTCCCAGGTGCCCGGGATCGACAGCAGCATCACGTCGGGGCAGTCCGCCGACTGGAATTCCGGTCGCGGCTTACGCGGCTTCGTCGGACCGCCGGGCACCCCGGCCGGGGGTTCGGCCGACGGCGGTGCCGACGGGGTATCGGGACGGCGCATCACGATCACCACGACCGTCACCACGAGTACCACCACGAGTGCCATCGCCGCGGCGGCGATCAGGGCCAGGATGCGGTGACGCTTCCTGCGGCTGGCGTTTTTTGCCATGGGTTACTCGGGCTCCTCGCGTGGGGCTGCCGGTCTGCCGGCTAGCAGAGATGATCGGTGGCGATGCGGATGTACTCGGTGGCCGCGGCGTCGATCTCACCGGGCGTCGGACTGTCCTGGCCGGAGTGATCGGCCTGGACATCGCTGCGCACCAGCGGCAGGACGAAATCCCACACCGCCTGGTCGCCCTGGCGGGCGGCGCGCGCCTGGCACACGTACGACCCGATCGACAGCGCCAGCAGCTCGCTGGACGGGGTGATCCCCGCGGCCTTCAGCTCATCGAGGTAGGTGTGCTGCTGAGAGGTGATGGCCAGCTCACCGGTACGGCCCAGCTGAGGCTGCGCGGACACCGCTTGCGGCTGCGCGCCGTTGACCTGAGAGGTGGGCAGGGCCAGGGGCGCCATGATGTCACCGCCCGCATCGCAGCCCGTGAGCAACGACGCAGCGGACACCGCCACCACCAGGGTGGCCGACCGTACCGTGTGCTGCACGCCTCCACCGTACCGGCTGGTGAAAAGTGCCCCGGCGCAGCTGATTCTGGTCACAACGGCGGGCCGCCCGGACTGCTACTTGATGACGGCGACCAGTTCGCCCGACATCTGGGCCAGCTGCGGGGCCCAGCTGCCCCAGTCGTGCTGCCCACCGGCGGGCATGTCGAAGTGCCCGTTGCTGCCGCCGACAGAGCGGTAGTGCTGGTAGAAGGCCCGGTTGCTGCCCTGGGCGAGATCACAGACACCGATCATCGCGGCCGGGTCGCTACAGGTCAGCGTGCCCGGGCTGTAAACCCAGAGCCGGGTGTTGGCGTTGGCCAGCAACTGCACGTGCACGTCAGGGTCGTGCCACTTCCAGCGGCCGAGCTGTGGGGCTCCCCACATGCCGTAGCTGTCCACACCGCCGAACTGCGCCATCCCCGCCGTGATCGCACCGTTCATGGTGGTGGCCGACGGGGTGAGGAACCCCGACAGTGAACCGGCGAAGCGGAAGCGGCCCGGATGGAAGGCGGCCAGCGTCAGCGCCGCGGTACCGCCCTGGGAGGCACCCACGACACCGTGGCCGTCGGGGGCCAGGCCCTTGTTGGCGGCGAGCCAGTCCGGCAGCTCGGCGGACAGGAAGGTCTCCCACTGCTTGCTGCCGTCCTGCTCCCAGTTGGTGTAGAGGCTCCAGGCGCCACCGGCTGGGGCGGCCACCGAGATGCCGCGACCGGCCAGCGTGGTCATCGCATGCCCGGCGTTGACCCAGTTGCTGACGTCGGGAGCGGCGTTGAACGCGTCGAGCAGGAACACCGCGTGCGGGCCGCCGCCCTGGAAGGCCACCGGGATGTCGCGGCCCATCGCCGCCGACGGAACCATCAGGTACTCGACACCGTCGGCGCGGGCCGGGGCGGCCGTGGCCGCCGAGACGGTCCACAGGCCGGCACCGAGCACCGGGGCCAACAGGGCCAGCAGCATCGCCCGCATCAGACTCAACGCACGTCTCATCATCAACCTCTCCTGCTGCCAGCCGGTCATTCGAAGTGCCCCCGCACACGTAACCCGCGTTGTAGTGAACCACATCGCCACCACGGGAGGGGTCGCAAACGGCTGACGGCGGCGACCCCGTGGGGATCGCCGCCGTCTTCCGTGTCTATCAGGGTTGCGTCAGACCGCTACCCGCCGTCCGCTCAAGCGGTCGGGGTAGCGCCGAGGACGCGCTGCAGGTCAGGCTTCATGGCCTGCAACTGCTGGCCCCAGTAGGCCCAGTTGTGCGTACCACTCTGCGGGAAGTTGAACACAGCGTTCTTGCCACCGGCAGCGATGTACTTCTCCTGGAAGGTGGAGTTCGTGCGGCACACGAAGCCCTCGAGGAACTTGGCGGGCATGTCGGTGCCACCCAGCTCGCCCGGCTTGCCGTTACCGCAGTACACCCAGAGGCGAGTGCCGTTGTTGGCCAGGGTCGCTACGTTCTCGGTCGGGTCGTTGGCCTTCCAGGCGCTGTTCGGGTCTTCCGTCTTGCCCCACATGTCATCGGCCTTGTAGCCGCCGGCATCACCCATCGAGATACCGATCAGCATCGGCCACCAGCCCTCGGACGGGTTCAACGTGCCCGACAGCGAGGACGCGTAGATGAACTGGTCCGGGTGGCGAGCCGACAGCATCAGCGCCGACGAACCGGCCATCGACAGACCGACCACGGCGCTACCGGTCGACTTCACCTCGCGGTTGGCCGCCAGCCAGGCCGGCAGCTCCTGCGTCAGGAAGGTCTCCCACTTGTAGGTCTTGCAGCCGCCGTCCTTGGAGCCACAAGCCGGCTTGTACCAGTCGGTGTAGAAGCTGGACTGGCCGCCGACCGGCATGACAACCGAGATGCCCGAGTTCAGGAACCACTCGAACGTCGGCAGCTCGATGTCCCAGCCGTTCTGGTCTTCGCGGGCGCGCATACCGTCGAGCAGGTAGAGGGCCGGTGCACCCGGGCCACCACTCTGGAACTCGACCTTGATGTTCCGCCCCATCCCCGCCGACGGGACTTCGAGATACTCGACCGGAAGGCCGGGTCGAGACCACGCTCCAGCGGTCGCCGAGCCGCCTACGACGCCAACCAGGCCAGGCAGTACGGCCGCTGCGGCGACCGCAACCGTCAACCGGCGCGACAGGCCGCGCATCTTCCCAACGAACTTCATACCGCTCCCTATCTGAATCTCTTCTTCGTATTCCGCACATCGATTCACACCGACGTAAGCGGCTCACGTGCCCGTGTAGTCAACCACATGTGCGCGTGATGCTTCTCTGCAGCAGTTGTCGTCCCTGGTCGCCCCTCAGCCGTTGATGGTCGCGATCAGGTCTGGTTTGAGTGCCTGCAACTGAGCCGCCCAATACGGCCAGGCGTGGTTGCCGGCCGGTGGGAAATGGAAGCTCGCGTTGCCGCCGCCCGCCTTCACGTAGGCATCCTGAAAGTCCTTGTTGCTCTTCATCGCCAGCGTCTCCAGGCTGCTGGCGCTCATCGCCAGGTTCGGGTCCGAACCCTCGTCCAGCCCGGTGGCGCCGCCGGGCGCGCAGTACACCCACAGCCGGGTACCGTTCGCCACGATCTTTGCCACCTGCCTGACCGGGTCGTTGCGCTTCCAGGCGCCGTCCCACGGCAGCCCCCACATGTTGTCGACGTTGTAGCGACCGGCGTCGAGCATGGCGACGCGGATGGCCTGCTGCATCAGCAGCGACGACGGGTTGAGGAATCCCGACAGCGATGCGGCATAACTGAACTGACCTGGGTGGTAAGCCGACAAGATCAGCGCGGCACTGCCCGACATCGACAGCCCGACGACGGCGTTGCCCGTGGTGGAGACCTGCTTGTTGGCCGACAGCCAGGCCGGGAGCTCCTGTGTGAGGAACGTCTCCCATTTATAGGTGTAAGTCTGCTTGTTCAAGCTCGACGGCGAGTACCAGTCGCTGTAGAAGCTCGACTGCCCGCCGACCGGCATCACCGTCGAGATGCCCGAACCGTAGAACCACTCGAACGCGGGGGTGTTGATGTCCCAGCCGCTCAAGTCGTCCTGCGCGCGCATGCCGTCGAGCAGGTAGACGGCCTTGCTGGGCCCGGCGGGCGCCGCGGCCGGTTGCCCCGCGGATTCCTCGGGTGTTGCTGCCGGCGCCGCGGACGGACCCTGGAACTGCACCCGGATGCTGCGACCCATCGACGGTGAATACACGTCGAGGTACTCCACCGGCAGACCCTCGCGGGAGAACGCGGCAGCAGGTGGCGCGGCCACGACCGAGCCCAGCACCGCGATCGCGGCGGCCGCCGTCACCAAGGGCCGGCCCCAGCGGCGCGCAGCGAAGACACCAGAGGTCAGCATCGGTTTTTCGTACCGTCCGTTCAAGATCGATCTCGCGGGCTCGTCTGGGTATCGGCGCGGCCCGCTCAGGCGTTACCGAACACACACATTCGAACCGGCCGTCATGGCCGCGCGGTTACGGTCCGGTGGCCGGCATCCCGGTGTACGGCGGGTTCTTGGGCTCGGGCACCGGCAGTCCGCACCGCTTCAACTCGTAGAGCGGCACCCGGTCGATCCGGTACTTCGTGAACTCGTAGGCGTGGACCAGGTTGGACAGGAATCGCCGCGGCGTCATCTCGCCGCGCACCGAGTTGAGCATCGAATCGGTGGCCGGGCAGGCCAGGGCGGCCTCGGCTTGCGCGATCCATTCCTCATCCAGGTAGGCCGGGATGTAGAGGCGGGTCTTGAGCCAGGGGCCCTCGGCCACCGCCCAGTCCGGGAACAGGTTCTTGTCGTGGCCGATGCGGCCGTCGGTCAACCGCTCGGTGTGCATCGCCAGCGGATTCGTCAGGCCGATCTGGTCGACGACCCGAACGTCGAGGCCGACGTTCATGCCCAGCATTCCCATGTTGGTGAAAAACACTGTGTGCGGGGGGTTGAGCGCCCGCCTGGCCTGCGGGCTGAGATCGGGTGGCGGCGGATACGCCGGCACGACGTCCCACTGGTCGTAATTGCCCGACGGCAACAACAGCGCCCCGTCGGGGGTGTTCTCGATCGCGGTCAGCACTGCCCGCATGCGCGGGTAGTCGAGGTAGTCGGCCGCGGTCAGCGGGTGCGCATGTCCGGTGGCCTGCGAGTAGAACCTGCGCTCGTCGACGATGCCGGTGTAGGTGACCCGAGTGGCGTCGGCGCCCAGGCCCGAGGAGTTGGCCGCCCAGATCGACCAGCCCACCACCGCGGCCCACAGCACGCTGGTGGCCGCGGCCAGCAGGTAACCGGTCTCCCGGGTGAACTTGGTGCCGTCGGGCAGCACGACCGGGATCACCGACACCGGCATCAGCAGGCAGAACAACGGCGTGAGCAACACCCGGCCGTGCATGAAGTCCCCGCCCTGGCGCACCCAGTAGATCGCCTGCAGCAACCCGCTGACGAACATGAAAAGCACGACGGCAGCGGGGCTTTGGACGGTCCGGGCCAGCCAGCCGTAGCCACGCGGCACCTCGTGGCGCACCCACCACGGTCTGGTCCTGGTGGTCAGCAGCACCAGCCCCAACGCGGCCAGCAGCACGACCGGCACCCACAGCAGGTAGGGCTGGTTGAAATTGGTCAGATAGGTCAGGCCCTGGGTCCACTTGGAACCCGAGGCATCCTTGGCCACCGCGGTGCCGGGCACCAGCAGGCCGTAGTAGCCCATCCGGAATATCTGGTACGCCACCGGCACCAGGCCACCGGCCACCAGGATCAGCACGCGGCGCCGCCATCCGCGCGCCGCGATCAGCATCATCACCAGCGCGCCGCCGCCGATCAGCGCCAACTCGGGGCGGATCAGCACACTGAACCCGGCCACGGCGGCCAGTGCCCCTTCGAAGAAGCGGCCCGAAACCGGGGACGCCGCATCCGTCGGCGCGGCGCGCCGCGTGGTGGGAGGAGCCGCGCGCAGGGCCTGCGACCAGCACACCATCATCCACCACAGCAAGCCCAAATAGGCCAGCACCAAACCATTTTCGAGACCCGAGGTGGCGAAGTCGCGGGCCGGCGGGACGGCGATGTAGACCAGCGCACCGGCGGGCAGCAGCAGCGCGCGGCGCCCCTGCAGGCTCGGGGCGTACAACCGACCGGTGCCGAGCATGGCCAGGACCACGCCTAGCACGCTGAGCGCCAGCGCCAGCGCCAGCACCACGTACTCCATCCGGACCGAGCCGCCGAGCCATGCGCCCAGCGTCACCAGGTAGGTCCACGCGGTGGAGGTGTTGGCCTCGATCCGCTCGCCGGCGTTGAAGACGGGGCCGTTGCCCGCCAACAGGTTTCGCACGGTACGCAACACGATCAGGCCGTCGTCGGCGATCCACCGGCGCTGCCAGGCGCCCCAGCCGAACAAGCCGGCCACCACGATCACACTCACCCACAGGCTGATCCGCACCGAGACGTCGTACGGAAACACCGGCCACCGCGCCAACCGGTCGCCCAGGCCGCCCGCCAGGCGGCGCCACGTCAACCGGTCAGCTGAAGTAGATGGCCGCACCGATGGTCCCGATCCACGCCAGGAACAGAATCTGCAGCACTCGGTCTTTCAGCGCGATCTCCTCGGGCTCACCGGCGATGCCACCATCGATGTCAACCGCATAGCGCAGGATGGCGATGGTCCAGGGCACCATCGTGATCGCGTACCACGACGCGTCCTGTCCGTCGATCCCCATGGCGTCGTTGACACTGTCGCGCCCGAAGGCCCACAGGCCGTAGCAGAGCACCACTGCGGTGGCCGACAACGTCCAGACGAAACGTAGGTAGCTGCTGGTGTAGCGCTCCAGCGACTTGCGGATCTTGGCGCCGGTGCGCTCGGCCAATTGCAGCTCGGCATAACGCTTTCCGGCCGCCATGAACAGTGACCCGAAGGCCATCACCAGCAGGAACCACTGGGAAAGCGGGATGTCGGCGGCCACGCCACCGGCGATCGCGCGGATCAGGAAGCCCGACGACACGATGCAGATGTCGAGTACCGCCTGGTGCTTGAGCCCGAAGCAGTACGCCAGCTGGATGGCGATGTACACCGCCATCACCGCGGCCAGATTCGGGGTCAGCAACCACGAGATGGCCAGCGAGGCCAGCGCCAGCACGACGGCCAGCACGTAGGCGACCGACTCCGGCACCACCCCGGCGGCGATGGGCCGGAACCGTTTCGTGGGATGCGCCCGGTCGGCCTCGATGTCGCGGGCGTCGTTGATCAGGTAGATCGACGACGCGGCCAGACAGAACACCACGAACGCGACCGACACCTTGAAGGCGAGGTCGGCGTAGTCGTATTCGATTCCGCTACCGACCGCGGCCAACGGCGCCGCCAGCACCAGCAGGTTCTTGATCCACTGGCGCGGGCGGACCGCCTTGATCAGACCGGCGGCCAGATTCTTGGGCGGCCCGAGCTCCGTCTGCGCTTCCTCACTCATTGGCCCACAGTCTCCTTCGGCCCGACCCCGGCAGTTTTACCGACCACAGAACCCACAAGTGTCCCGACGGCCACGCCGGTGAGCACGTCGGTGGGATAGTGCACGCCCAACACAAGGCGCGACAGTGCCATCGGCACCACCAGCACCGCCCGCAGCGGCAGACCCGTGGTCCGGGCCAGCAGCACGGCGGCCGCGGTGGTCGAGGTGGCATGCGCCGACGGGAAACTCAGCCGGCTCGGCGTCCCGACGTTCACGGCGATGTCGGGGTGGTGCGGCCGCTCACGGCGCACCACACGCTTGATCAGGACGGCGGCGGCATGGGCCAGGAAGGCCCCGGCCCCGACCGCCAGCCATGACTTGCGCTTGGCGGGCTGGGCCAGCGCACCCGCGGCCGCGACCGCGAGCCAACCCGCGCTGTGCTCACCGAAGTGCGACAGCGCACGTGCGCCGGACAACACGCCTGGCCGGGTGGCCAGGGCAGACTGCACGGCAACCAACACGGCGTCCTCGCCGCGCGGGGCATCGGTCATGTCAGTTTTTCTCCGCCGACTCTGTCAGCAATACCGTCTCCCACTTCTGGGTGCTGGTCAGCACCGGCAGCGCCTCACGATAGACCTTGCGCATCCGGTCGAACTGACGGACCACGCGCAACTGCTGGCGCAGCGAGGCCCGCAGCAGCGCGAACATCTTGGCGCGATCGCGCTGGCGGTACACCACACCACGCCCGTCGGCGGTGGTGACGGTGACCCCGTCGACGCGGCACAGGGAGAACCAGCGGGCGTCCTGGGTCGCCACGTTGATCTGCGGCCGGGTGTGGGTTTCCGGGTCGTGCTGACGCAGTTGGTGGACCACGCCGCGGGCCAGGTTCACGATGATGGCCGGCTTGGACACCGGGATGCGGACCTTCTTGCGCTTGAGGTCCGAGGCCGCGGGCAGTTCGGTGGCACCGCCCAGCACGACGGCGTCGGGGAACTGCTGGCGCATCGCGCGGACATCGGGCAGGGCCGATTCCAGGATGGAGAAGATGTGTTCCGGGCCGGCCAGGAAGTCCTCCATGGCCCGGTTCTGGATGGCGACCGTCGAATACTCAAGGCACAGAAGATGTTTGAACGTGGCCTTGAGGTGGCTGGCCAAAAGCCCGCGCGCGTCGCCGTCCCAGTGCAGAGCCGCGATCACCAGCCGGTTGCGCAGGTGGAAGTAGGCCTGCCAGTCGATGGCGTCGTCCTTGTCGCTCCAGGCCATGTGCCAGATCGCCGCGCCGGGCAGGGTGACGGTGCGGTAGCCGTGCTCGGCGGCCCGCAGGCCGTATTCGACGTCGTCCCACTTGATGAACAACGGCAGCGGTTGCCCGAGTTCCTCGGCCACCTGCCGGGGGATCATGCACATCCACCAGCCGTTGAAGTCGACGTCGATCCGGCGGTGCAGCAGCTTGCTGCGGTCGGAGTCGGTGTCGTCCAGCGCGTACTTGGCGAAGTCGTGGTCGTACTCGGCGTTGGGGGCCGCCGACCACATGAAGTTCGTCCGGTCGACCATCTCGCCCATGATGTGCAGGTGCGACGGCTCCTGCAGGTTGAGCATCTGGCCACCCACCAGGATCGGTTCCTTGGCGAACCGGTTCATGGCCAGGGCGCGCAGGATCGAATCGGGTTCGATGCGAATGTCGTCGTCCATGAACAGGATCTGCTCACAGTCGGTGTTCTTCAGCGCTTCGTACATCACCCGGCTGTAGCCGCCGGACCCGCCGAGGTTGGGCTGGTTGTGGATCGTGAGCCGGTTGCCGAGCGCTGCCGCGGCGGCCTCGAAACCGGGATGGTCCTTGGCCTTGCTGGTGCCCTGATCGGACACGATGACCGCGCTGACCACCTCGTCGACCAACGGATCCGAGGTCAGCGCGGCGAGCGCGTTGACGCAGTCGGAGGGGCGGTTGAAGGTCGGGATGCCGACGGCGATGTTGGCGCGGCCCGGCGCAGGTGTCGGGGCGTACCAACCGGCGCTGTGGACCCGCACCGCGGTATTGCTGGTGATGTCGAACCAGATCCAGCCGCCGTCCTCGAACGGGGTCAGGTCGATCTCGAATTCGACCGCGGCTGACTCGTTGGAGTCACCACTGGACACCGGGGCGCCGCCGACGGTGATCCGGGCGCCGGTGGCCTTGGACCGGTAGACGTCGACGCGGGCGGTGCCGGTCAGCTCGACGCGCAGGACCACCGATTTCAGGGTCGACCAGCGACGCCAGTAGCTGGCCGGGAACGCGTTGAAGTACGTCGCGAACGAGATCCCGGATTCGGTGCCGATCTCGAGCGTGGTGCGGCTCGGGGCATGCGCCCGGCGGGCGTTGGTCGGGTCTTCGACGAGATAGAGCTTGCGAACGTCCAGCGGCTCGCCCGGTCGCGGCAGGATGACGCGGGCCAGCAGACTGACGGCCCGCGATTCCCCGGCGTCGAGCGCGCCGGATGGGATGTCACTCATGCTTTGCTGCTTTCCTTTTCGGGTTCGGAGACCAGCGGCGCACCGTCAGTCAGGTGCGGTGCCAGGGTGTTGTCGTACATGCTCAGCGCACTGGCGATGGCCATGTGCATGTCGAGGTACTGGTAGGTGCCGAGTCGGCCACCGAAAAGCACCTTCGCCGCGGCGGTTTCAGCCTTGGCGCGGGCCCGGTAGGAGGCCAGCAGGGCACGGTCGGATTCGGTGTTGATCGGGTAGTACGGCTCGTCGTCTTCCTTGGCGAACCGCGAGTACTCCCGCATGATCACCGTCTTGTCGGCCGGGTAGTCCCGCTCGGGGTGGAAATGGCGGAACTCGTGGATGCGGGTGTAGTCCACGTCCGCGTCGTTGTAGTTCATGACGGGTGTGCCCTGGAAGTCACCGCAGTCCGTCAACACCTCGAGATCGAAATCGAGGGTGCGCCAGCCGAGCCGGCCCTCGGCGTAGTCGAAGTAGCGGTCCAGGGGCCCGGTGTACACCACGGGGGCGTCGGGATTGGCCGCGCGGAGTTGGTCGCGCACGTCGAACCAGTCGGTGTCCAACCGCACCTCGATGCGGTCATCGGCCGCCATGTTCTCCAGCCACGCGGTGTAGCCGTCGACCGGCAGGCCTTCGTAGGTGTCGTTGAAGTAGCGGTTGTCGAAGGTGTAGCGCACCGGCAGCCGGGTGATGTTGGCCGCGGGCAGTTCCTTCGGGTCGGTCTGCCACTGCTTGGCGGTGTAGGCCTTGACGAACGCCTCGTACAGCGGGCGCCCGATCAGCGAGATGGCCTTCTCCTCGAAGTTGGCCGCCTCGTGCCCGGCGATCTCGCTGGCCTGTTCGGCGATCAGGGCGCGGGCCTGATCCGGGGTGAAGTAACGGCCGAAGAACTGGGAGACCAGTCCGAGGCCCATCGGGAACTGGTAGGCCTGGCCGTTGTGCATCGCGAAGACCCGATGCTGATAGCCGGTGAAGTCGGTGAACTGCCGCACGTAGTCCCACACCCGCTGATTGGAGGTGTGGAACAGGTGGGCTCCGTACTTGTGGACCTCGATGCCGGTTTGCGGTTCGGCTTCGGAGTAGGCGTTACCGCCGATGTGCGGGCGCCGCTCGATAACAAGGACACGCTTGTCCAGTTGCGTCGCCACGCGCTCGGCGATCGTCAGGCCGAAGAATCCGGAACCGACGACGAATAAGTCGAAATGACCGCTGGACTGGTCTGTAGCGACCCGGGGAGATAAGGACGTCATCGGCAGCCAGGGTATCCGACCGCGCCCCCGTGCCCCGAATTCGACAAAGGGCCCAGGTCGCAATTCGCTCACGATTCAATATCGTCACTCTAGACCCACGAGTCACAGCCTTAACATCGATCTCGTTGGCATTCATGGGCTTCACACCAACTGGTCCGGAACCGCCGATGCAGCAAGCGGAGAGCACCCCGTGCGATCCGAAATGCAGTCCTTAACTGCAAACATATTGAGGAGACTTCCGTGCCGAACCGACGTCGACGCAAGCTCTCGACAGCCATGAGCGCAGTCGCCGCAGTGGCAGTCGCAAGTCCAGTCGCACTCGTAGCCGTTTCGCAGCTTTCCCCGGCGCCTCAAGAGCGTGAGTTCACCCAGGCAGCGCTGGTCACCGACCTGCCCGGCGAACTGATGTCGGCGCTGTCGCAGGGCCTGTCCCAGTTCGGGATCAACCTGCCGCCGATGCCCACCAGCCTGCTGACCGGCTCCAGCCCGACGCCGACCCTCGGCTCGCCGACGCTGACCTCGCCCGGGCTGGCCTCTCCGGGCCTGACCGCGCCGGGGCTGACCCCGGGCCTGACCGCGCCGGGCCTGGCCTCCCCCGACCCGTCGCTGACCAGCCCAACCGGCCTGTCACCGACCCTGGGCGCACCCGCGGGAGCGCTGCCGTCGGCACCCGGGTCACTCACCGACCCGGCCCTGAGCAACCCGACGGCGACCGGCTCGCTGACCAACCCGGCGCTCACCCCGCCGACGACGGGCTCCCTGACCGACCCGGCGCTGTCCCCGGCCGGCGCCGCGCCGGGGCTGACCAACCCCGCGCTGACCCCGGGCGCAGCCGCCCCGGGCCTGACCACCACCCCGACCTCGCTGGGCGGCACCGGCCTGACCACCTCGCCGGTGGGCCTGGACCCGTCTCTGTCGGGCGGACTGCCCGCGCCGGGTGAGGTGCCGATCTCGGCTCCGATCGGGCTGGCGGACCCCTCCGCGGGTACCTATCCGCTGCTGGGCGCCGACCCGTCACTGGCCGCGATGCCGGCCACCGGCGGTGGCGGCGGCGGCCTGTTCGGCGACCTGTCGAGCGCGGCCAACCAGCTCGGCGCCGGTCAGGCGATCGATCTGCTCAAGGGCATGGTGATGCCGGCGATCACCTCGGCGATGAAGCCACCGGTGCCCGCCGCGCCGGTGCCGGCCCCGCCCGCGCCGCCGGTCCCCTAGGTAATACAGACCCGGTTAGAAGAACGGCACCGCAGAAGCCATCCGGCTCTGCGGTGCCGTTGTGCGTGTCGAATCATTCGTAACATCAGACTCATACGTAACATCAGTCCGTGCAGTCCCGTCGCTCCGCGCCGTCGCTTCTCTTCACCGCACTCGCGGCGACGGTCGTGATCGTGCCGTGGGCGATCGCCGAGTCGGATTCCGGCGAACCGGACCATGCCGCGAACGCTGCCCCGCAGCTCACCCAGCAACCATTGGACAACCTCGCCGTCGGTGAGACCATCCGCGAGGTCCATCAGGACACCCCCTTCTCGATGGTCGCGCTCACGTCACCGGATCTTCGCGGCACCTCGGCCCGGGTCCGGGCCCGCAAGGACGACGGCACGTGGGGTCCGTGGTACCAGGCCGAGCATCTCGACGGGGTCGGCGCCGACACCCCGGGCCCACGCGGCACCGAGCCGGTGTTCGTCGGCCGCACCACCACGGTGCAGATCGCCGTCACCCGGGCGGCCGCGGTGCCCGCGCCTCCGGGGAAGAAACCGGCCGGAAAGACGCCGCCGGCCAAGCCGGCGCTGGGCTACGTGCCCGCCAACGTCGAGGCTCCCATCGGCCAGAACGTCACCGCGGTGCTGATCAGCCCGCCCCAGGCACCCGTCGACGTCGGGCCACTGCCGGTCGCCGTCACCGCCCCCGGCCAGCCGCCCACGATCATCAACCGCGCGCAGTGGGGCGCCGACGAGTCGATGCGATGCGGAAACACCGTGTACGACAAGGGCATCCGAGCCGGGATCGTGCACCACACGGCGGGCAGCAACGACTACGCACCCGAGGATTCGGCCGGCATCGTCCGGTCGATCTACGAGTACCACACCCGCACCCTCGGCTGGTGCGACCTCGCCTACAACGCCCTGGTGGACAAGTACGGCCAGGTGTTCGAGGGCCGTGCGGGCGGCATGGACAAGGCCGTCGAAGGTTCCCACACCGGCGGATTCAACATCGACACCTGGGGCGTGGCGATGATGGGCGAGTTCAACAACGTGCCGCCCACCCCGATCCAGATCCGCAACACCGGCCGGCTTTTGGGCTGGCGACTGGGCCTCAACCACCTCGACCCGCGCGGCACCACCGTGCTGGCCTCCGCCGGCGGATCCTTCACCCACTTCCCCCGCGGAGCCACCCCGACCCTGCCGACGATCTTCACCCACCGCGACGTCGGCATCACCGACTGCCCCGGCAACGCGGCGTACGCCGAGATGGACCGCATCCGCGACATCGCGGCCCGGTTCAACCGGCCGCCCGGCCCCGAGGACCTCGCCGAGCAGATGCGCGGCGGCGCCATCTACACCCGCTGGCAGGAGGCCGGCGGGACGGCCGGCCTGCTGGGCAACCCCACCTCGCCGGAGACCGTAGGCGAGGGCACCGCACGCTATGCCACCTTCGAGCGCGGCGCGGTGTACTGGTCCCCGGACAGCGGCGCCGAGCCGGTGACCGGGGCGATCTACGAGGCCTGGGGGACACTGGGTTTCGAGCGGGGCGTGCTGGGTCTGCCGACCAGTGCCGAGATCCCCGAGCCCCAGTGGATCGTGCAGAACTTCCAGCACGGCACGCTCAATTTCGACCGGGAGAAGGGCACCGTCACCCGCGTTGTCGACGGTGTGCCGGTCGAACTGGAACCGCCGTCAGCCGATCGGCAACCGGTGCAACTCGAGCGCTTCACCCCGATCACCTGAACCTCGACGGTCACGCCGGACTCAGGACCACCAGCGTTCGAGCACCCGGGCCACCCCGTCCTCGGCGTTGGTCACGGTGACCTCATCGGCTGCGGCGACCGCATCGGGATGGGCATTACCCATCGCCACGCCACGGCCGGCCCAGCTCAGCATCGGCACGTCGTTGGGCATGTCGCCGAAGGTCACGATGTCGCCGGCCGTGAGCCCGAGCGGGGTGGCCAACTCCTCGACCCCGGTCGCCTTGCTGATCCCCAGCGGGAGCACCTCGATCAGGCCGTTGTTGGTCGAATAGGTGATATCGCCTTGTAAGCCAACATGTTTGAGCAACTCGGCAGCCATGTCTGCACTGCGGGCACCCGCCTTGCGGATGAGCAGCTTGACCGCGGGAGCGCTCAGCAGATCCTCGACCGACACCTCGGTGTTGTCCGGGTTGAGCCAGGCGTGCTCGTATCCCGGTGAGCTGACGAACTGGGGCGTCGCCGCGTCGTGCGCGGAACGGCCCACCCGCTCGACGGCCAGCCCCGCACCCGGGATCACCCGCGTGGCGATCTCGGCGAGCTCACCGAGCACCTCGGAGGAGAGCGTGCGGGCCGAGACGATGCGGTCGGTGGCCGGGTCGTAGATCACCGCGCCGTTGGCGCACACCGCCATCGGCGCCAGGCCGAGACCGTCGACCACCGGCGCCACCCACCGCGGCGGCCGCCCGGTCGCGAGGATGAACGTCGCCCCGGCCTCGACCGCGGCTTGCACCGCCGCCCGGGTGCGCGGCGTCACCTTCTCGTCCTCGTCCAGCAGCGTGCCGTCCACGTCGGTGGCGATCAGCCCCGGCGTCCGATCGGCGCTCACCGGGTCTGCTTCCCTGTCGCTTCACGCTCGGCCCGCTTACGTGCCCGCTCAGCCAACTCGACCTCGTCCAGCCGCTTGGCCTCGGCCGGCGTCGGCGCGGACCCGCCCAGCCGGCACGGCACCCAGTACTCACCCGCGGGGGTCGGGTACGCATGTTGCGCCCGGTCCAGCATGCCGGTCATCTCCGTCCGCAGCCGCGCGTCCAGCTCGGCCACCGAACCGGTCGGCGCGATCGGCTCACCCACTTCGACTGCCACAGGAATTTTGTTTCGCCCCAATGCTTTCGGATGATCTTTTGTCCATACCCGATGCATGCCCCAGACGATGATCGGGATGATCGGAACGCCGGCCTCCAGCGCCATGCGCGCGGCTCCGGTCTTGAAGTCCTTCAGCTCGAAACTGCGGCTGATGGTCGCCTCCGGGTACACGCCGACGAGCTCGCCGCGGCGCAGGGCGTCGACCGCGGCGGCGTAGGCCGTCGCCCCCGCGCCCCGGTCCACCGGGATGGTGCCGGTATGCCGGATCAGGAAGTTGACGACCTTCACCTGCTCCATCTCGGCCTTGATCATGAAGCGCATCCGGCGGCCGCGTTCGGTCGCGGCCAGCGCGGCGGGCAGGAAGTCGACGTAGCTGGTGTGGTTGATGGCGACGACGGCGCCGCCCTTGACGGGCAGATTGCCCGCCCCACGGAAGGTGATCCGGGTTCCGGTGGCCCGGACCGCCAGCCTGGCGGCAATCTCCAAACTTCGGAAAACCGGTTCCATAGGCGACTTACCCCGGGGACCCGGCGGGTCCAGCAGGTCCGGCGGGTCCGGCCTCAGCTCTCTTGGCCGCCTTCTCCGCGGCTTCCTCGGCGTCCATCCGGTTGGCCTCGGCCAGCGTCGGTGCGCCGCCACCGAGCCGGTGCGGCACCCAGAATTCGCCCGGGGGATGCGGCCCGTACGCGTCCTGAACCTGCGCGAGCAGATGCTGCATGCGCGAATGCAGCAGTGCGGTGAGCTCGGCCGCGGGCAGGGTGGGCTGGATCGGCTCACCGACGGCGATCGAGATCGGCACCTTGGGCCGGTACAGGTTCTTCGGGTGGCCCTTGGTCCAGATGCGCTGCGCGCCCCAGACGATGTGCGGCACGATCGGCACCCCGGCCTGGATCGCCATCCGCGCCGCGCCGGACTTGAAGTCCTTGATCTCGAAGCTGCGGCTGATCGTCGCCTCCGGGTACACCCCGACCAGTTCACCGGCCTTCAGGTAGTCGCACGCCGCGTCGAACGAGGCCGCCCCGCTGGCACGGTCCACCTCGATATGCCGCAGACTGCGCATGATCGGCCCGGTGACCTTGTTGTCGAAGACTTCCTTCTTGGCCATGAAGCGCACCTTGCGGCCCCGCTTCTGCAGGTAGGCAGGCAGGCCGGCGAAGGTGAAGTCGAAGTAGCTGGTGTGGTTGATAGCGACCACCGCACCGCCGGTGACCGGAAGGTTCTCCACCCCGGTCACGGTGAACTTCAGCCCCTGCAGACGCCAGGTCAGCCGAGCGAGTTGGATGACAGTCCCGTACACCGGTTCCACATCCGCAAGCGTAGTGCCCCGAGGTTGCCCAGGCGGCAGAGCGGTGGGTACCGGCGCCCGCGCGGACCGCCGCCGCCCCGCTGACCTGCTCGGCTTCGGCGCACCGCCCGATTCCGGCTAGGCTGACCTCGCCCTCGCGTAGTTCAACGAAAGGCCGTTTGTGCAGGTCACCAGCATCGGACATGCCGGTTTCCGGATCGACACCAAAGCGGGCAGCATCCTGTGCGACCCGTGGGTGAACCCGGCCTACTTCGCCTCGTGGTTCCCGTTCCCGGACAACAGCGGCCTGGATTGGGACGCCCTCGGCGACGTCGACTACCTCTACGTCTCGCACCTGCACAAGGACCACTTCGATCCGGAGCACCTGCGCCGCCACGTCAACAAGGACGCGGTGGTGCTGCTCCCCGACTACCCGGTGCCGGACCTGCAGCGCGAATTGGAGAAGCTGGGCTTCCACCGGTTCTTCGAGACCACAGATTCGGTCAAGCACACCGTGAGCGGCCCCAAGGGCGACCTCGACGTGATGATCGTCGCGCTGCGCGCCCCGGCCGACGGACCGATCGGCGATTCGGGGCTGGTGGTCGACGACGGTGAGACCGTCGCCTTCAACATGAACGACGCGCGGCCGGTCGATTTGGACATGTTGCACGCGGACTTCGGCCAGATCGACGTGCACATGCTGCAGTACTCCGGGGCCATCTGGTACCCGATGGTCTACGACATGCCCGCGCGGGCCAAGGAGGCCTTCGGCATCCAGAAACGCCAGCGCCAGATGGACCGCTGCCGTCAGTACATCGCGCAGGTCGGTGCGACCTGGGTGGTCCCGTCGGCGGGCCCGCCGTGCTTCCTGGATCCCGAGCTGCGCGATCTGAACGACGACCACGGCGATCCGGCGAACATCTTCCCCGACCAGGTGGTGTTCCTGGACCAGATGCGCCGCCACGGTCACGACGGCGGGCTGCTGATGGTGCCCGGCAGCATCGCGGATTTCGCCGGCGCGCAACTCAATTCGCTGACCCACCCGGTGGAGGATCCCGAAACGATCTTCACCACCGGCAAGGCGGCCTACATCGAGGACTACGCGCAACGGATGGCGCCCGTGCTTGCCGCGGAGAAGGCGAGCTGGGCGGCGGCCGCCGGCGAGCCGCTGCTGCCCGGGCTGCGGGCGTTGTTCGAGCCGATCATGAGCCAGACCGACCAGATCTGCGACGGCATAGGTTACCCGGTCGAGCTGCGCATGGGCCCGGAGACGGTGGTGCTGGACTTTCCGAAACGCCTGGTGCGCGAGGCCATCCCGGACGAGAAGTTCCGCTACGGCTTCGAGATCGCACCCGAGCTGGTGCGCACCGTGCTGCGCGACGACGAGCCGGACTGGGTCAACACCATCTTCCTGTCCACCCGGTTCAAGGCCTGGCGGGTGGGCGGCTACAACGAGTACCTGTACACGTTCTTCAAGTGCCTGACCGACGAACGCATCGCCTACGCCGACGGCTGGTTCGCCGAGGCGCACGACGATTCGTCCTCGATCACC
Source organism: Mycolicibacterium sp. HK-90 (assembly GCF_030486405.1). The sequence goes on from NZ_CP129613.1 coordinate 6,199,240, forward strand.
CTGGACGGCTGGGAGATCCAGCGGCGCTGCCCGCACCTGAAGGCCGATCTGTCGAAATTCGGTGTGGTGGAGGGAAACACCCTCACCTGCAACCTGCACGGCTGGCAATGGAACCTGGCGAACGGCAAGTGCCTGACCACCAAGGGCCACGAGTTGCGGTGCAGCAAGTCATGACCGCCGGGCCGCGGCAGAACTACGACGACGGCATGATCCAGCTGGATCGTGAGGCGATCACGCTGCGCCGCTACCACTTTCCGTCGGGCACCTCGAAGGTGATCCCGTTGCGCGACATCCGCGGCTACAAGGCCGAGTCACTCGGCCTGCTCGTCAACCGGTTTCGCATCTGGGGCAGCAGCGATCTGCGCCGCTGGCTACCGCTGGACATCTGGCGTCCCATCAAGTCGACGCTGATCGTCCTGAAGGTCAACGGAACTCATCCCGATCCGGCCTTCACACCGCAGCGGCCCGCCGAGTTCATCGCGGTGCTGGACGAGCTGCTCGGCCGCTAACGGGCCGAAACGACCTGCCGCAGCTCGGAAGCCTCACTCGAAGCACTGTCGTAGACCCGGACGATGGCCTCGTCCCCGGCCTTGAGGTAGGTGGACTCACCCAGCGGCGTGTAGCGGGTGGCCCCGATGCCGATCAGCACGTTCTCGGGATGCCCGCTGGCCACCATCAGGGCACCGACGTCCTCCAACGGCGTATCCGCCGAACCTTTCTGGTTGGCCAGCCGCTCCACGATCCAGTCCAGCAACACCTCGCCGTAGTACGAGTAGCCCACCAGCGGTGAATCCACGCCGTACGCGTGCTGCTGGCCGCTGTCCTCCCGCAGATAGCAGACCAGCCGCATGTCGGCGGTCGGCCCGTCCGGGGTCAGGTCGCTGATCTCAAAGAACTGCGGTGCAACGCCTTTCGACGCCGGCCCCCAGTTCTTCTTGTAGCTGATCTTGGGTGCGCCGGGCCTGCGGATCGAGCAGTCGTTGAAGGCGCCGAGGGCGAAGGGCTCCAGCCGCACCACGGTGTCGCCGTTCCACACGACGTGGCAGGCCACGCCGACCTCGGGTTCGATCTGCAGGTTCAGCGGGCCGTCGACTTCGCCGGGCTCCGGCAGCAGGATGGCGTCGGCGGACAACGGGAACTCACCGAGAAAGTCGTCCCGGCCGGGCGCGTACCACGGGAAGATGCCCTTGGGGGCGTAGCCCTCCGTCACGACCTTGACGAAATCGCCTGCCTCACCCGCCTGTTCGAGGTGCCCCGCAAAATTGCCGGCCACCCCGAAGCCGAACCAGTTCCGCACTTCGCCGAGGTCGATGTCGATCATGATCGCTAACCCTACTTCGGTCACCACAAGCCGGCGACAAGTCGCCCTTAAGTCGGCGGGGCCAGGCTCTATGCCATGCCGACCGCCGCGCCCCATCCCCCCACCGTCGCACCTCGTCAGGCCGGTGATCCCGAGCCGGACCTGCTCGGCATCACCGTGGCGCACCGCGCCATGCTGGCCGACCTGCGCCGGCTGATCGACCTGGCGGTCGCGGTGCGCGACCGTGACCTGATCTGCACCCCGGGCCGGGCGCGGGCCATCTCGCGGTACATCGAGCTGCTGTGCGACTCCATCCATCACCACCACAGCACCGAGGACACGGTGCTGTGGCCGGTGATCCAGGCCAGCGTCGGCAACCATCTGGACCTGAGCGAACTCACCGAGGACCACGCCGCACTCGACCCGCGGCTGGACCAGTTGCGGGCCCGCGCCGCATCGTTTCGGCTGTCGATGGGCGACCGGCACATCGCCGGCCTGATGGTCATCGAACTGGCCGAACTGTCTGCGCTGCTCACCGAACACATCGAGGAAGAGGAATGCGACGTGTTCCCGCTGATCACCGAGCACGTGTCGGTGGCGGACTGGACGGCCGTGGAGGCGGCGGCGCGGGAAGGCGGCCGGCTGTGGTTCGAAGGTCCGCGCGCCCTGGCGGTGATGACCGAGGACGAGCGCGCACATCTGACCGGATCGGGCGGGATCGCCCTGCGGATCGTGCTCGCCCTCGTCGGGATCCGCTACCGGCGGCTGGACCGGGCGGTCTTCGGCACGCAGATCCCGCGTGAGTTCGAGGTGTTGTCCGACGAGTCCGACGAAACGCCCGACGTCAGTCGATGAGGCTCAGCGCCACGTGCGCGAGTTCGTCCCGCAGGGCGACGGCGGCTTCGCGGTGCCGGCGAGCCGCGTCCGGCCGGTTCAGCGCGTCGGCGGCGGCGGCGAGTGCGTCGTCGACGGGACCGACCATCAGCCCGTCCACGCCCAGGCCGGCGATCCGGCCGGCGTACGGCTCCAATTCGGCCGAGCGGGCCCGCACCTCCTCGGTATCGCCCAGTGCCACCGCGGCGTTGACGCGCAGCACCGTGAACGGCAGCCAGAAGTAGGCCCGCTCGATCGGCTGCCGGTCCTGCCAGAGCCGGCGGGCTTCCTCGTCGCGGCCCCGCGCGATCAGCGCCAGCACCGCGGCGTCCAGGGCGGCGACCGACACCTCGCGGTAGAAGAACAACAACTCGTCGGCCAGCAGGCCGAGGTCTCCCAGACAGAACTCGCCCGTCACGCGACCCACCATCGCCAGCTTCGCCCCGTTGGCGGCACCGTTCTCCACCATCCGTTCGGCCAGATCGGTGTAGGAGCTCACCGCCTCGTCCAACCGCCCGGCCAGCAGGTACATCCGGGCCCGGAACAATCCCAGTACGCCGAGCAGGTGCAGCAGCTGACCGGTGCCGGCCCGGGCCACCGCCAGGTCGACGTGGCGTTTGGCCGACACCAGATCGGAGCGGTTCCCGGCCGCCAACGACAGCAGCCAGTGACCCACCGCCTGATAGTCGGCCTGCTCGGTGGCCTCGGCGGTCCGCAACAGTTCGGCGGCGATCGCGTCGCGTTCGGCATCCAGGTCGGGCCCCAGTGAGCAGTAGGCCCGGACGTTGAGCGCGGTGCACAGCAGCCGGCCCGACGCCGCCGGATCCTCGGCGTAGGCGCGTCGCGCCAGCTCGAGCAGTTCCGTGCTGACCGCCAGCGCGCCGTCCGGATCCGCGCCCTCGAGTTCCACGTAGAGGGCCTTGAGCAGCCTGATGCGGTCGGCCGGAATCGCCTTGTGGGCGTTGCCGTCTCCGTCGTCGAGCAGCCCGCGGAGTTGCTCGACCAGGTTGGCGTCGGACTCGTCGTACTCGCGGTCGCGCCACACCAACGGGGTGTCCCATGCGGTGCACACCCGGACCCGTAGATCGTCACGGGTGGTGCCGGACAGCAGCTGCAGTGCCCGCTTCAGTTCGGTGCGCGCGGCGATCGCGTCACCCGACTGGGCCAGTGCGGCGATCAGACCGCACCGGGCTCCGATCTCGTCCTCCAGACAGTCGGAGGTGGGTGGGAGCCGGCGGCTCGCGGCCAGTTCCAGCATCTGCACCGCTGCCCGCCACTGGCGCGCCGACTCGGCGTGCGCACCCACCGAGTCGGCCTCGCGGGCCGCGGCGGCAGCGAAAGCCGCTGCGGCCACGGATGTTTCGGCGGTCGCGGCGGCCACGGCGTGATGCGCCAGGGCCGACGGATCCGCCGAGCGGCCCGGCTCGGCCAGCAATTCCAGTGCCGCGGCGTGCAGCCGGGACCGGCGCAGCTTCGAGGTGTCCTCGTAGAGCGTGTCGCGGACCAGTGCGTGGGCGAACCGCAGCTGACCGGGCGCGGGTTCGTCGAGCAGACCGAGCAGCACGGCCGGTTCCAGCGCGTCGAGCAGGTCATCGGGGTCACGCCGGCCAAGTTCGGCCAGCAGATCGATGTCGACGTCGCGCCCCAGCACCGCCGCCTGCCGCAGCGCCGTGACGGTCGGGCCGGGCAGCCTGGCCAGCCGGCGGCGCAGCACATCGCGCACCCCGACCGGCACCGAGGCCCACACCGCATCCGTACCCTCCGCGGCCATCAGCCGGGCCAGTTCCCGGACGAACAGCGGGTTTCCGCCGGTTCGCTCGCGCAGCAGCCGCAGTGCCTCCCCGCTCAGCCCGGTCAGTCCGCAGTCGGCGGCCAGGGTCGCGGTGGCGGCGGCATCCAGCCCCGGCAGGATCAGATGCGCCGCGGTGTGGACGGTCAACGCCGCGCGCGCCGCCTCGAGTTCACCGCGGTCTTCCGACGGACGGTAGGTACCGACGAGCAGCACCCGCCGGTCCTTCATCCCGTCGGCCACCAACCGCAGCAGTTCCAGGGTGAGCCCGTCGGTGCGATGCAGATCGTCGAGCACGACGGCCAGCGGCTGTTCCCCGGCGATCGCGCCCAGCACGTCGGCGACCGCGTGGCCCAGCCAGAATGTCCGCGGCTCGCCGCCCGCGCCGTCGTGCAGCAGCGGCGCCAACACCTGCTTGTCATCCAAAGACGTTGCCGGGTCGACGAGTTGACGCAGGACCTCGGTCCACGCCCAGCCCGCGGGAGCACCACCGACCTCCGGGCAGCGTCCGTGCACCGTACGCCACCCCGCCGCCCGCAGCCGGTCCGCCGCGGCGCGGGCCAGCGTCGTCTTGCCGGAGCCGGCCTCGCCGCCGATCCACAACACCGCACTGCCGCCGGTCAGCACGGCGCGCGCGGCATCGTCGATCGCAGCGAGTTCGGCGGCCCGGCCGTACGCCGGCAGCTCGGGCCGCTCGGATGCGGGTTCGGGCACCACGGGCAGCGGGGCCGGCAGCGGCCGGGCCGGCTCCAGGTACTCGGCTTGGCGCAGGATGTCGCGCTCGAGATCCCGCAGCACCCGGCCCGGTTCCAGCCCGAGCTCGTCGAGCAGGTGTTCGCGGGTGCGGCGCAACACTTCGAGCGCATCAGCCTGGCGTCCGGTCCGGTACAGCGCGGTGGCCAACACTGCGGCCGCACCCTCGCGCCCGGGATGTTCACCGACGTGACGTTCCAGTGCCGCGACGACGGTGTCGTGCCGGCCGAGTTCGACCTGGGCCGCGGCCCGGCCCTCGATCGCGGCCAGCCGCAACTCGGTCAACCGGGCGACCTCCGGGGCCGCCCACAACGCGTCACCGACCCCGGCGAACGGGTCACCCGACCAGCCGGCGAGCGCGTCGTCGAGCAGGTTCGCCCGGTGCTGCGGATCCGATTCGCCCTGCGCCTCGGTGACTTTGGCTTCGAACGACCAGGCGTCGACGGCCTCGACGGGCAGCCGCAGGCAGTATCCCGGCGCGGCGCTGACCACGATGCGGGCCGGCGCGCGGCGCTGCCGTCCCGGTTCGAGTGCCCGGCGCAGGTGCGAGATGTACACCTGCAGTGCCGCAAGCGCTTTGGGTGGTGGCTCACCGTCCCAGAGGTCATCGATGAGCCGGTCCACCGACACCGTGTGACCGTGCGCCAGCACCAACCGCGCGAAGAGTGAACGCTGCAGCCGTGCCCCCAGATCGGCCGGCTCGTCACCGACCCAGGCCCGCACCGGGCCGAGCACCGTCACCCGTACCGGGTCTACCGCCACCATGGTCAGTAGGGGCTGCGGTTACTTCTGGGGCTCCAGGACTTCGGTGCCGACGAACGGCACCAACGCCGCGGGCACCCGGACGCTGCCATCGGGCTGCTGGTGGTTCTCCAGGATCGCCACCAGCCAGCGCGTGGTGGCCAGCGTCCCGTTCAGGGTGGCGGCGGTCTGCGGCTTGCCGTTCTCGTCGCGGTAGCGGGTGGACAAGCGCCGGGCCTGGAACGTCGTGCAGTTGGACGTCGAGGTCAACTCCCGGTAGGTCTGCTGCGTCGGCACCCACGCCTCACAGTCGTACTTGCGGGCCGCCGAGGAGCCCAGATCCCCTGCGGCGACGTCGATCACCCGGTAGGGCACCTCGATGGCGGCCAGCATCTGGCGCTGCCAGCCCAGGAGTTTCTGGTGCTCGGCCTCGGCGTCGGAGGGCTTGCAGTAGATGAAGCCCTCGACCTTGTCGAACTGGTGCACCCGGATGATGCCGCGGGTGTCCTTGCCGTAGCTGCCCGCCTCCCGCCGGAAGCACGACGACCAGCCGGCGTACCGCCGCGGGCCCGCGGACAGGTCGAGGATCTCGTCGGCGTGGTAACCGGCCAGCGGCACTTCCGAAGTGCCGACCAGGTACATGTCGTCGGCTTCCAGCCGATACACCTCGTCGGCGTGCGCACCGAGGAATCCGGTGCCCGCCATGACCTCCGGGCGCACCAGCACCGGCGGGATCATCAGGGTGAACCCGTTCTGCACCGCCACCTGGGTGGCCAGCTGCAGCAGGCCGAGCTGCAGCAGCGCGCCCGCACCGGTGAGGAAGTAGAAGCGCGAACCCGAGACCTTCGCGCCGCGTTCCATGTCGATCAGCCCGAGCGTCTCACCCAGCTCGAGATGGTCCCTCGGGTTTTCGATGGCCCTGGGTTCGCCGACCGTGTCGAGCAGCGCGAAGTCGTCCTCACCGCCGGCGGGCACGCCGTCGATGATCACGTTGCCGATCGCCATGTGCGCGGCGGTGAACTCCCGGTCGGCCTCGACCTGGGCGGCCTCGGCCGCCTTGACCTGCTCGGCCAGGTCCTTGGCCTGCTGCAGCAGCGCCGGACGTTCCTCGGGGCTCGCCTTGCCCACCAGCTTGCTGGCGGCCTTCTGTTCGGCGCGGAGGTTGTCGGCCGTCGAGACCGCGGCCCGGCGTGCGGTGTCGGCCGCCAGCAGCGCGTCGACGCGTGCCGGGTCCTCTCCGCGAGCCCGTTGTGACGCACGGACGAGGTCGGGATTCTCGCGCAGCAGCTTGAGGTCGATCACGGGCGCAACACTACTTTTTGAAGTGCGGAGGCGTACATCTGAGGTGGTCGTTCAGACGGCAGACGCCGACGGCGCCGACCATCGAGCACAACCTCGCAACATTACAACTGCATCAGTTGTCACAGCGGGTGACACGCCTGTCACAATGGAGGGCAATGTTGGAAGCACCCGAGCACCCCGAGCCCCCCGAGAACGGGGGCCTGCTCACCGAATCTCGGCCGGCCGAGCAGCCCGCGACGGACCGATGGTGGCAGAGCCTGGCGGCCGCGTCCACGCGACGGGCGTTGCTGCTGACCGCGCTCGGCGCCCTGCTGATCGCCGGCCTGATCACCGCGCTGCCCCGGAGCGAGGGAGCGAACTCCGTGCCGGGCGCGATCGCACTGGGTCCCCGCGGCAACGACACCTTCAATCATGTCGAGCGCGGCGACTGCCTGAACTGGCCCGGCCGCAATCCCGACGCCGCCCAGATCGTGGACTGCAAGGACAACCACCGCTTCGAGGTCGCCCAGTCCGTCGACATGCGCACGTTCCCCGGTAGCGAGTACGGCCCGGGTGCCCCGCCACCGTCGGTGGAGCGGATCAAGCAGATCAGCCAGGAGCAGTGCACCCCGTCGGTGCGGAACTACCTGGGATCCCGGTACGACCCCAACGGCAAGTTCACGATCGGCCTGTTGTGGTCGGGCGAGAAGGCCTGGAAACAGTCCGGTGAGCGGCGGATGCTGTGTGGCCTGCAACTGCTCGGCCCCGGCGACAGCCAGCTGGAATCCACCGGCAAGGCCGCCGACGTCGACCAATCCAAGGTGTGGGCCCCCGGCACCTGCCTGGGCATCGACGCTGCCACCAATCAGCCGACCGATGTTCCGGTGGACTGCGCGGCACCGCACGCGATGGAGGTCACCGGCGCGGTGAACCTGGCCGAGAAGTTCCCCGGCGGGCTGCCGGCCGAGGGCGATCAGGACAACTTCATCAAAGACGCCTGCACGGCGATGACCGACGCCTATCTGGCCCCGGTCCAGCTGCGCAGCACCACGTTGGCGCTCAGCTACAGCACGATCTCGCTGCCCAGCTGGTCGGCCGGCAGCCACCAGGTGTCCTGCAGCATCGGCGCGACGCTCGGTAACGGCGGCTGGTCCACGCTGGTCAACAGCGCCAAGGGACCACTGATGATCAACGGGCAACCCCCGGTGGCACCGCCCGACATTCCCGAGGAGCGGTTGAGCCTGCCGCCCGTCCCGATGCCCGACGAGGATGAGTCGTCGTCCTCCTCGTCCGGTTCGTCGGGGTCCGGTTCGTCGGGGTCGGGGTCGGGCTCGTCGTCCGGATCCTCCGACTCGTCGGGGTCATCGGGTTCGTCGGGTTCGTCCGGCTCGTCGTCGAGTGGCCAGCACATGCCACAGGCAGCGACCACCACGGCAGCGCCTCCCCCGCAGTCCAATACGTTCAATCCGCCTGCCCCGGAACAGGCCCCGGCTCCCGCACCTGAGCCGGCCCCGGCCCCGGCCCCCGAGCAGGGCGCGGCTCCGCCGCCTCCGCCGCCGGGCGAGCCGGTTCCCCCGCCGCCGGGACCGTAGCCCGTGCCGGTGCGGATGAGCTCGCAGCGATTCGACGAGCTGGTATCCGACGCGCTCGACCTGATCCCGCCGCAGCTGGCCGCCGCCATCGACAACGTCGTGATCCTGGTGGAGGACCGCGATCCCGACGAGCCCGAGATCCTCGGGCTGTATCGCGGTGTGGCGCTGACCGAGCGCGACTCCTGGTACGCCGGCTCCCTGCCGGACACGATCACGATCTACCGCGAGGCCCTGCTGGATTTCTGTGACAGCGAGGCCGACGTGGTCGACGAGGTGGCGATCACGGTGATCCACGAGATCGCGCACCATTTCGGGATCGATGACGAGCGGCTCCACGAGCTCGGCTGGGGATGAGCCGCTTGCGCGAAGACCGATAGCCGGGGATGAGCCGCGAAGTCCGCTCACAGCCCGCGCGGCAACTCCGTTTTGTCGCCCCGCAGTGCTATCAACGGGCTATGACCATCCAGTGCCGGGAGTGCGTGGCCGGTCTGGAGCACTGCCACGGCACCGTGATCCATCACGTCCGGTACCGCGTGGAGTGCACCGACGAGAACTGCACCACTCCCGAAGCAGCGCATGCCTTCACCGTCGACTGTGAGGCGGTGGGTTGCCCGTGCGGGCGTGAGAGTGCGCTCGCAGACCGGCGGTACGGCTAGCCCATCGGGTCGGTTTCGGAGCGCACCGCGTCGGCGACCGGTGTCGGGTCGGGCTCCGGATAGAACGGCGGGGTCAGCTTCGCCCATTGCACACAACTCCAGCGCCCGTCGGTGATCGGCGCCAGCACAACCGATTCGGTGTTGGCCAGATGGTGGTCGAGGGCGAAGCCACCTTCGACGCCGGCCAGCACGGCGGCCACCAATCGGATCGCCGCGCCATGGCTCACCAGCACGATGTCGCTGTGGAAATCGTGGTCGTCGAGATAACGCATCCGGAGCTCGGTCAGCACCGGCACGTACCGGGCCAGGACCGCCTCGGCGGTCTCGCCGCCACCCGGCATCGGCACGTCCAGTTCGCCCTGGTGCCAGCGCTGGTAGATCCGGTTGAACTCGGCGACGGCGTCGTCGTCGCTGCGATCCTCGAGTTCACCGACCTGTACCTCGTGAACGCCTTCGAATTCGAATGGAACCAGGCCGGTTTCGCCGCCGATACCGGCGGCGGTCTGCGCTGCGCGCCGCGCCACCGAGTGCGCCAGGATCGACGGCCGCTGGTGCAGCGTCCCGGCGAACCGCCGGGCCTGGTCGTGGCCGAGGTCGGTCAGTTCGGCACCGGGCGGTCTGGTGTCGAGACGCCGGGCGACGTTGCCGTGGGACTGTCCGTGGCGGACGAGGATGAGCCGTCCACTCATGAGCCGTCGGTCCCGTCACGCAAGCCGGTCAACCATCGTGAGGCCTCGTCCAGGCGGGGCGGGGGCGCGCCCGCACTCGACCCGGTCGGCCATGAACCCAGATATCGCACATCTGTACAACGTCGGTACAGCGCTTTGAGTGCCTCAGCCACCGAATCGTCATCGATATGTCCCACGCAGTCCAGAAAGAACATGTAGGTGCCGAGCTCGGTTCGGGTGGGCCGGGATTCGATCCGGGTGAGGTCGATGTCGCGGATCGAGAACTCGGTCATGGCCGTGACCAGCGCGCCGGGGGTGTTGTCCAGTCGGAGCACCACCGAGGTGCGGTCGGCGCCGGTGGCCGGTGGCGGCGCCCCGGGCGTACCGGCCAGCACGAAGCGGGTTCGGGCATTGGCCTCGTCCACGACATCGGCGGCCAGGACGTCCAGCCCCCAGCGCTGCGCGGCCAGCTGCGTGCTCACGCCGGCGTCGGCCCGGCCCTCGGCGACCTCCTGGGCGGCCGCCGCGTTGGAGAGCGCCGGCACGATCTCGGCATCGGGCAGGTTGGCGGCCAGCCATTGCCGCACCTGTGCCGTCGCGACGGGGAACGCGGCGACTGTCCGCACCGGCGCGGTGTGTCCGGGCCGGGTCACGATGGTGAACGCCACGTCGAGGGTCAGTTCGGCATAGATCTGCAGCGGCGTGCCGACGGCCAGGCTGTCCAGGGTCGGCAGGATCGACCCCTCGATCGAGTTCTCGATCGGGACGCAGGCGTAGTCGGCGTGCCCGTCACGCACGGCGGCGAGGGCGCCGGGGGTGCTGTCGGTCAGCACCGGGGTGAAGCCGGCCTTGCCGTCGCCGGGTGCGGGACGCAACCCGGGCACCATCCCGTGGGCCACCATCCGCAATAACGCCAGTTCGGTAAAGGTTCCCTCCGGCCCGAGGTAGGCGATGCGCGGCACATCCCAACCCTATCGGCTGACCTCCGCGGGACCCGGCCGGTCGATCGGGAAAGCCTTGCCCGCGTCGCCCCACCCAGTTAAGTTAGGCTTACCTCACCTGAACGGAAGGCGACCAGAATGGCCATTGCGACACCGACGACAGCCGAGCGGATCCGCAGCGCATGTGCGCGAGGCGGCGGCGCCATGTTGGCTGTCGAGGGCATCGAACCGGTCGCCTCTCCCGTTCATCACCTGCTCGACGACGGGTCCTTCGCGATCACCGTCCCCGAGACCGGACCGCTGGCCGGCATGGTGACGTCGACGGGATCGTCCGGCGTGCAGGCCGTGCTGGAGATGACCGACTACGCTCCGCTGCCGCTGCGCGAACCGGTGCGGTCACTGGTCTGGATCCGCGGCCGGCTCCAGCACGTGCCGTCCTCAGCGGTATCCGCATTGCTCGACCTCATCGCCACCGAGAATCCGAACCCGGCTCTGCTGCAGGTGAATTCCCGGCCGCAGTCGAACGCCGAACTTGATGAGGACAGCTACACCCTGGTGCGCCTGGAAATCGAGTCGGTGGTGGTGGCCGATTCCACCGGCGCCGAATCGGTCAGCCTCGGGGCCCTGTTGCAGGCCCGCCCCGATCCGTTCTGCGCGATGGAGTCCGGCTGGCTGCAGCACATGGAGTCCGCCCACCGCGACGTGGTGGAGCGCCTGGCCACCCGGTTGCCGATGACGCTGCGCCAGGGCCGGGTGCGCCCACTCGGGCTCGACCGGTACGGCGTGCAGTTGCGGGTCGAGAACGAACACGGCGACCACGACGTCCGGTTGCCGTTCCCCAAGCCCGTGGACGACGTCACCGGGCTGAGCCAGGCCATCCGGGTGCTGATGGGCTGCCCGTTCCTCAACGGCCTGCGCGCGCGCCGGATCTGACCGGCGCCATCCGACCCGGCGCGCGGGCGCCGCTACCGTTGCTTCGGTGACCGGGCCCCAGGAGCAACTCGAGCCGCAGCGCCGGACGCTCAAGATCGAGATCGCCGTCGTCCTGGCGGTCACCTTCGGGCTCAGCGCCTACACCGCGACCCTGCGACTCATCGAGGCGGTCCTGCTCGGGCTCTCCGGGCAGACGGTCGCGCTCAACCCGAAGCGCTCCCCCTTCGACCTGATCGATCTCGGCCTGCACCTGGCCGGGATGCTGCAGCTGCTGGCCTGGGGCGCCCTGGCCCTGTACCTGTTGTGGCGCAGTGGTTTCGGACCGTCGGCGATCGGGCTGTCCCGCCCCCAATGGCGTGCCGACGGGCTGGGCGGCCTGGGGCTGGCCGCCCTGATCGGGCTGCCGGGACTCGGGTTCTACGTGCTGGCCCGAATACTGGGCCTGAGCGCCGATGTGGAGCCGGCCGAGCTGTACGACACCTGGTGGCGGATCCCGATGCTGCTCGGCATGGCGTTCGCCAACGGCTGGGCCGAGGAGATCGTCGTGGTGGGGTTCCTGATGACCCGGCTGCGCCAACTCGACGTCAGCCCCGGAAAGACGCTGGTGATCTCCAGCCTGCTGCGCGGCGCGTATCACCTGTACCAGGGCTACAGCGCGGGTCTGGGCAACATCGTGATGGGACTGGTGTTCGGCTACGTGTGGCAGCGCACCGGGCGGCTGTGGCCGCTGATCATCGCCCACGCCCTGATCGACGCGGTCGCCTTCGTGGGCTACGCGCTGGTGGCAGAACATCTCAGCTGGCTGCGCTGACGCGTTCGACACGTACATTTCTGCTGTGGACGGTTTCACCCCAACCGGTCGGAATCCCGACCCGCGCTCGCGGCGGCCGGGACCGCACCGCCGTGGCGCCGAACCGTCCCAGGTGATCCGTCGCGACCCGAACCACCGTCCGGCGTGGCCGCCGAATCCGCCGACCCCGCCGCGCACCCCGCCTCGTCAACCACCGCCGCCGTCGAGGCAGGCGCCACCTCCACCGCCGCCACGTCCACCCCGGGCGTCGCGCCCGCCCCGACCCGCGCCCGCCCGTCCGCCTACCCCCGCGCCCGTCCGCAAGCCCCGCCGGCGGCGGCGTTGGGGCCGTCTGGTGCTGGCGGTGCTGATGATCGGTGTGCTCGCCCTGATCGGCGGCGGCATGTGGATCGACTCGTCGCTGCACCGCATCCCGGCGCTGGCCGATTACCCCGAACGTCCCGCCCCGGCCCGCGGCACCACCTGGCTGCTGGTCGGTTCGGACAGTCGCCAGCACCTCAGCCCCGAGCAGCAGACCGATCTGGCCACCGGCGGGGATATCGGCAACGGCCGTACCGACACCATCCTGCTGGTGCATGTTCCGGGCCTCGGTTCCGGCACCCCGGCCACCATGGTGTCGATCCCCCGGGACTCCTACCTGCCCATTCCCGGCTACGGCGAGGACAAGATCAACGCCGCGTTCTCACTCGGCGGGGCGCCGCTGCTCGCGCAGACCGTTGAACAGGCCACCGGACTGCGTCTCGACCATTACGCCGAGATCGGGTTCGACGGGTTCGCGGCACTGGTCGACGCCGTGGGCGGGGTGACGATGTGCCCGGCCGAGCCGATCAACGACCCGCTGGCCGGGATCGACCTGCCGGCCGGTTGTCAGGAGCTCGACGGCCGCAGCGCACTCGGCTATGTCCGCACCCGCGCCACGCCGCGCGCCGATCTGGACCGGATGATCCACCAGCGGGAGTTCATGTCGGCACTGCTGCATCGGGCCACCAGTCCCGCGGTGTTCTCCAACCCGTTGCGGTGGTATCCGATGATCAGCGCAGCCACCGACTCCGTGGCGGTCGATCAGGACGCACACGTCTGGGACCTGGCCCGGCTGGCCTGGGCGATGCACGGCGACCTGGTCACCACGACGGTGCCGATCGGCGAGTTCACCGGCAGTGACTCGGGCTCGGTGGTGGTGTGGGACAGCGACGCGGCGGGGCGCCTGTTCACCGCCCTGGCCGACGACACGGCCGTCCCGGCCGACGTCATCGAGGTGCCACAACCTTAAGCAAGGCAAAGCTAAATTCGTCCGCAGCAAATTGGCGATAGCAAATGTAACGCCCGCCACGCAACTAAGGTAAAGCTGACCTCAATGAGGTTCACCTTCGATGACAATGCCCGTTGACCTGCTATATCCTCACCGTCATGACCGCGACCAATGAACTCGACACGAAATTCCATGCACTTATCCAGGATCAGATTCGCAGCGAGTTCACTGCGTCGCAGCAATACATCGCAATTGCGGTCTATTTCGACGGCGCCGACCTCCCGCAGCTCGCCAAGCATTTCTATGCCCAGGCCGTCGAGGAGCGCAACCACGCCATGATGCTGGTTCAGTACCTGCTCGATCGGGATATCGACGCCGAGATCCCCGGCGTCGACGCGGTGTGCAACCGCTTCGACACGCCCCGGGACGCGCTCGCCTTGGCGCTGAGCCAGGAGCGCACCGTCACCGAGCAGATCAGCCGCCTCGCCAGCGTCGCCCGAGAAGAGGGTGACTACCTCGGCGAGCAGTTCATGCAGTGGTTCCTCAAGGAGCAGATCGAAGAGGTCTCGTCGATGGCGACGCTGGTGCGCATCGCCGACCGGGCCGGGGCCAATCTGTTCCACATCGAGGACTTCGTCGCGCGCGAACTCGCGGGCGGCACCGGTGCCGACGCGGCCGCCCCCAAGGCCGCCGGCGGCAACCTCTAACGCTCAGTCCCGGCCCGCACCGGTCAGGCCGTTCTGCAGCCAGTCCTTGGTGCGGCCGGGATGGTTCGTGGCCACCCACGCCACCCCGATGTCGCGGCAGAACCGGACGTCCTCGTAGTGGTCGACGGTCCAGCAGTACAGCGCCCGGCCCTGCGCGGCGGCCCGGTCCACCAGTTCGGGATGTTCCCGCAGGGTCGCGATCGACGGACCGACCGCCGTCGCCCCGACCGTGGTGGCAGCGCTGCCGCCCAGATACCGCGAGGTCTCTCCGAGCAGCACGGTCGGCAACATGGGGGCGGCACGTCGAATCCGCCATACCGCCGCCGCCGAGAACGACATCACCACCGCGCGCGACAGGTCCGCCGACGGCGGCGCGGCGATGCCGTAACGGTGCAGCAGGGCCAGCACCTTGTTCTCCACCAGCGCGCCGTAGCGCACCGGGTGTTTGGTCTCGATGAAGAGCTTGACCGGCCGGTTCCAGTCCAGCACCAGCGAGACAAGGTCGTCGAGGGTCAGCAGGCCGGTGTCCCCGACCGGGCTGTCACCGTCGGAACGGCCGCCGGCATGCCACGACCCGTAGTCCAGGCGGCGCAGCTCGGCCAGCGTCATCTCACTGACCAGACCCGTCCCGGAGGAGGTGCGGTCCACCCGGCGATCGTGCACGCACACCAGGTGACCGTCACGGGTCAGCCGCACATCGCATTCCACGCCGTCGGCACCCTCACGCAAGGCCAGGTCGTATGCGGCCAGCGTGTGCTCGGGGCGGTCGGCGGACGCGCCACGATGGGCCACCACGAACGGGTGCCCGGGCCCCGGGGTCGCCTGCCCAGCGGCTCCGCCGTCGCCCGTTTCCATACGGCTATGCTGCCGGGTTCTGCCCTTGGGACTCAACCGGAACCGCGGATTCAGCCGAATCCTCACGATTCTGCGATACATCCGCCGTCTCGGCTTCTACCCGCTCAGCGGCGGGTTCGGCGGACTCGGGGCCGACCACAACCCAACGCCGGACGCTCTGCTGAGCGGCCGTGCCGCTGCCCACGAACCCGGTGAACACCTTGGCGGTCAGCAGGAAGGTCGCGAGCGCCAGCAGATACCCGACGATCACGGTCACGGTGTTGTCGGCGATGTTCTGCGGGGTGTCCACGAAGAAGGTCACATACACGGTGCTGACCATCGACCACACGGCAACCACCGCGCTCAACGCCCAGGCCACCCACCACACCACGATCGGGCGGCGCAGGTATGACAGCCGTCCCTCGAGCGCGGCCAGTTCCCACACGAACACGGGCACCATCACCACGTTCACCCCGGGCAGCAGGCTGCACCACCAGATTGTCCGGGTGCTGCGCGGATCCACCTCGCCGTGCTCGGCGTACCGGGCGGCTCGCCGCACGATCAGCCACCGGACCAGCGCCACCACCGTGAGGATCACGAAGACGATCGCCAGCAGGCTGGCCAACAGTCCGATCAGCAGCCCGCCGACGGCGATCACCGGGTGCAGCAGCACGCTGCGGTTGATCAGCAGCAGCACATACCGGATCACGTGGGCGAAGGCGGCGACACCGAGCACGACCATCGCGGCGACGAGCATGAGCCGGGCTGTCCCGGCCTCGGTTTCACCCTGGGGCGGCTTCTGTTCCTGAGCATCCGGATCGAAGTACTGATGCAGACCCCAGCTCGGGATGACCCGGTAGCGCGGTGTGGGGCCCAGCACGCGACGCCGACGCCCCTGGTGCGGCGGGGCACCAGGCCGCACCGCGATCCAGCGATAGCCGGGGGCGAGCTGCGGTGGAGTGTGCTGGCCCGTGGGCGACGCAGCGGGCCGCGGGGCCGGCCCCCACTGAGGTTGGGGTGCCGAGGGCGCCAACAACGAGCCCCCGCACCGCGGGCACCACGACCGCTGCCGGTCACGCACGTTCCAGCGCGTTCCGCACTGCGAACACACCTGGATCATCCGACCAGCCTAGCCACGTTCTCCCGACAGGTCTGCGCGGTCAGATGTTGCCCGGTGAGCCGGCGTCGGTGACGACCGGGCGGCCGGCCCCGGACCAGGCCAACATCCCGCCCTCGACATTGATCGGGGTGTAGCCGTTGCGGGCCAGGTAGTTCGCCACCCGCAGGGAGCGCCCGCCGGCATGGCAGATCACGTACAACTCCGCATCCGGGTCGATCTCGGCGATCCGCGTCGGGACATCACCCATCGGAATGTGCTGCGCGCCTGCGACATGCCCGCGTTCCCATTCGTCGTCCTCACGGACGTCGAGCAGCACCACGGAGCCCTCGAACGTCGTGGGTACCGCAGCGATGTCTGCCTGCCCGATTTCCACATCGTCCATACCGGCCATGCTCGCATGCCGACCCCCGCCTGCGCAGCCCGCCCCACCGGCCCGCCGCAGCGTTAGCAACGGGAAGCTATCCACAGTTTCCACAGGTTCATCCACAGGCCCCGACCCTCGGGAAATGCCCCCGAAAAGGGACTTACTGTGCGGTCGCTGTCCCTCACTGTGGATAAACCTGGGGGCTTCACGGCGCCGATCAACAACCTCCGGTCCGGCAGAGCGAAATTAAGCGTTCGGCTAAACCCCGGCCGGGCCCGGCGGATCCGGTTTGGGATCAGGCTGATTCGAGCCGAGCGGTCTGTCTCGATCGCGCGGCCCAAGGCCGATTTTCCCCTGGCCGCACCAGGGTCTATGATCGGCGTCACACCAGCTGTTGTGACAGAACTCACTGGAGGGCAAACATTGATCGTGCAGGTCAGGAGTGTCTGATGGCGTCACACCCAATGGGATCGGGATCGGCATTTCCACAGCCCGAATGGCATTCGTCCGGGCATCTGCACACCCGTAACCAGTTGATGGCCTTCCTTCGGGCCACTGTGATCGCCCTTCTTCTGCTGGGCGTGCTCGCCGTCATCGTCTGGTTCTGACCGCCGCCGCATCGGGTATAGGTGTGGTCGGCACCCGCGTCCTTGCGGTGCGCCCTGCGATGGAGCAATGTTGACGATGATCTTGAGGATCCGTTTGAGGATCCCTGGCTCCATCGATCGAAACTGAGGAAGGAATCTCGTGGCTGAATACACCTTGCCGGACCTGGATTACGACTACGGAGCGCTGGAACCGCACATCTCCGGGCAGATCAACGAACTCCACCACAGCAAGCACCACGCGGCGTACGTCAAGGGAGTCAACGACGCCGTTGCCAAGCTCGACGAGGCGCGGGCCAACGGCGACCATGCCGCGATTTTCCTCAACGAGAAGAACCTGGCCTTCCACCTCGGCGGCCACGTGAACCACTCCATCTGGTGGAAGAACCTGTCCCCCAACGGTGGTGACAAGCCCACGGGTGATCTCGCCGCAGCCATCGACGACCAGTTCGGGTCGTTCGACAAGTTCCAGGCGCAGTTCACCGCCGCCGCCAACGGCCTGCAGGGTTCGGGCTGGGCTGTGCTCGGCTACGACAGCCTCGGCGACCGGCTGCTGACCTTCCAGCTGTACGACCAGCAGGCCAACGTGCCGCTCGGCATCATCCCGCTGCTGCAGGTCGACATGTGGGAGCACGCGTTCTACCTGCAGTACAAGAACGTCAAGGCCGATTACGTCAAGGCGTTCTGGAACGTCGTCAACTGGGAGGACGTGCAGAACCGCTACGCGGCCGCCACCTCCAAGACCAACGGCCTGATCTTCGGATAGTCCGATCCCGGTCGGATACGAGGGCCAGATCGGTTCCTGATCTCTCCAGAAGGGGCGTCGCGCGCAGCGTGGCGCCCCGCCCTCGTTTCCGGGGTCCACCCATTCTCGGCCGACTCGTTACCGAATGACCGCCCGTGTCGTCTTGCGCCGCCTCCGCGGGTGACGCATCCTGATCTGATCGACTCACCGAAGTGTCGGTACGACGGCCCAAGCCGGCGAGCCAACACCGATGTCCCGGAGGCGATATGGATACGACGGGGTCCGGCCGGGCGATAGAGATCGCCCCCTTTCATTCCGGTGGTGCGCTCAAGGGTTTCGTGGTCTCCGGCCGCTGGCCGGACTCCACAAAAGAGTGGGCCCAGCTTCTGATCGTCACCGTCCGGGTGGCATCGCTTCCTGGATTGCTCTCCACCACAACGATTTTCGGCGTCCGTGAAGAACTGCCCGACGAGCCGCAGCCCGGCACCGTCGGGCTCGTCATCGCCGAGGGACCGGTGGTCGGCGAATCCGCGGTCCCGCCCGGGTATTTCGCCGAGCACCAGCCCCCGGCGCTGTTGATGCTGCATCCTCCCTCCGAGACCACGCCCTCACTTCCGGAGTGCAGCGGCGCGGCGTCGGGATGCGTACTGTTACCAGGACTGCCACATCTCGGGCTGGAACACCGAGCGGCCTGGGTCGAGGCGGAATCGGACGGCACGGTGACATCGATGGTCAGCCGGGTCGGCGTCGATCCGATCAGCCACCCCGACACCGCCATCCTGGCGATGCTGCTCGCGGCGTGACGAGCCGGGCCCGTCACGCTCTCCGAACAGGAGAACGGGGCTACCCGAATTGGATAAGAAACCTAGCGGTGTCGGCGAACAGCCGCTAGGGTCCACTAGGTCAGAAGGGGAGTCGCCCCAACCTCGCGTCGTGACGACGACGGCCCAAGCCCGGCCGAACGCGCCCGACGCGGTGGGCCATCCCTTCGGCCGTACCTGAGTGCGCCGCGCGAGCGGCACGAATCGGCGATATGTCGAAAGGTCGCCATGTCCGCAGTCGGAGGCATCGACTCCACCGGTCGGTCGTCCAGCCCGGGGCCGTGCGTGCCTCAGGTAGCCGTGGCCCACCACCGCAACCGTGCCCGGCTCCGCATTTGTGCCGTCGATTGTCTTGCTCCGGCGCAAACCAGCGCCCGTTTCCCGCCCGCAACCTCACCTGGAATCGGCTCCAGATTCCGTCCCGTCCCGTCTGGCTATCGCACACGAGGGGGCTGACACACATTCAACCGGCCGACCTGTAACGTGTTCCACGTCGTCCGACAACAGCGTTGCGAGCAATCCGACGCGACCCGGCGACCACGCTCTAGCAAATAACCGTTTCCGCTAGTCACAGCCCTGCCCCAGTTGCCGGCCAGAAGCTTGATCATGATCGGCCGAACCTGTGCGCGCAGCTCACCGCGCTCAATACAACGCGTCCGTCACCTTTTACATTGTCAGACGGCGCAATCCCGCCGTACCCCCACGGCGAAGACCCCGCGATCCGCCTCGGAGGCGGTCAAAACGCAAAGCCAGTTTAAGTTTTGTGCGGTTTGCACTTGGTTGTGGTCACAACACTCGCTACCATAGTCAGCAAATACGCCGCCTATTCGTACCGCTCATGAAGCATGTGGAGGTCAAATCGATGAGCAAGACGTTCGCCGCCCGTCTAAACCGCCTGTTCGACACGGTTTATCCGCCTGGGCGCGGACCCCATACGTCTGCCGAGGTGATCGCCGCACTCAAGTCCGAGGGCGTCACCATGTCAGCTCCATACCTGTCGCAGCTTCGTTCGGGCAACCGCACCAACCCGTCGGCGGCAACCATGGCCGCCCTTGCCAACTTCTTCCGGATCAAGCCGGCCTACTTCACCGACGACGAGTACTACGAGAAGCTCGACAAGGAGCTGACCTGGCTGGCCAGCATGCGTGATGAAGGGGTCCGCCGGATCGCCGCCCGCACCGTGGGCCTGTCCACGGAGGCCCAGCAGGATCTGGTTCAGAAGGTCGACGAGTTGCGTCGCCGGGAACACCTCGACGACTGATCGGTCGGGTTCGCCTGACACCTGCAAACGCTGAAATCCACGTCAGCGGGGATCATTTCGACGATTCCCCGTTACGTGGATTTTCAGCTGCGGGCCGTAGCCCGGTCCAGATCCCGGTACTGCTCGGCAATTGCCAGGATCCATTCCCGGTCGGAATACAATTCGGGCTGGCTGAGCCAGGCCAACCCCGGGAACGCTGAACCGTCGTCGCCGTCGCGGGTGTCGTATATCCACTGGGCAACGGCCCGCGCCTGATCCGCCGGTGCGACTTGTGGGCGCTCCGGGTCGGAATGCGTTGTGCCACTTGATGCACGTGACCCGGCGGTCTCATGCTGACGTGTGTCGGCCGCCGTCGCCTCCAGGTAGAGCGCGTCCGAGATCAGCGACATCCGTTCGGCCACCCGGAACACCAGCGGCCCCCGCGGGCGCACGCCGATGCCGACGTCGGGCTGGCGGCGGGCCAGCTCGGTCAACAACGGCTTGATGGTCCGCAGCTCGTGGCGTGCGCCGAACCAGTCTTCGACACTCGGCAGCAGCGACCCGGCCGCGACGATGACCATCGCACAACCCAGCATGGTCGCCGCGGCACCGACACCGACGGGCTCGGTCCGCCCCACGGCCCGTAGCAGGAAGAAGCCGCTGACCGCGACGATCAGCACCATCCCGAGAGTGAAGAGAAACAGCGCCCGGCCACGGCGGCTCCGGTTCGAGTAGCGCAGCCCCGCCCAGGCCACCAGGGTGAGGGCCAGGAACACGTAGAGCAGTGGCAGCAGCCACGAGATGCCGGAACCGAGATCCTGTTTCAGGTACTCCGCCGGCGACATCTCCGGTTGCCTGCCGGCCCGGAAGAAGATCACCAGACTGATGACGGCGACGACACCGGCGACGCCGTACTGGATCAGCGCGATGCGCCGGGTGATCGTCGCCGAGTGGTCCGACGATGCGGTGGTGATCATCACGCAACTGCCTGCCGCACAAGCGATCAGGGCGATCTGGCTGAGCCCGACCGCGATGTTGGGCCAGTGCAGCACGGTGTCGATCAGCAGCGCCAGCGGCTGCCAGTTCAGGGCGGCCACGACGCCGAGGCTGCCCAGCGACACGATCATCGCCGAGCTCACCAGGGATTGCTTGTTGACCAGTGCCCAGCCGATGCGCAGACCGGTAGCCAGGCCGAGCAGGCCGGCGATCACCCAGACGATCAACCAAATGCCTCTCCGAGGCGAACCTGCACGATGGATGACCGGTCGGACGGGAGCCGGCCCAGGCGGTACAGCAGGAGCGCGGCGAAATCCTCGGCCTCCTGCTCGATGTCCTCTCCGTTGGGGCCCATACAGCCCGTGCGCTGGTTCAGCATGTAGCTGATCAGATCCGAGGTGGCGACCTCGGCCGTCGCCGCCGCCGCATCCACGATCGAGATGCCCTCGTGCCCGAGGACCAGGTGACCGAGCTCGTGCGCGAGGGTGCGATCCCAGGCCGGTAGCCCCTGCTGGATGAGGAACACGTCGCGATCGGCGTACTGCCGCCACTGCCCGCAGACGCCGGGTGGAAGTTCGGCCATGGTCAGCTCGATCGGCCGGCCGCGGTCCTTGCTCACCGCGTCGACCAGGCGGGTCAACGTGACCTCACCCCGCCGCGGGGCCAGGTCGAGGACCTCGTTGACAGCGCGCGTGACGCTTCGACTGGCGGACATGTTCCCCCTTTCCACCCTTTCGTAGCATCCCTGGTTACTTCCGCTTACCTGGATTCTCCCAAGTACTTCCTAGCTCATGAAACGGGTGGCATCGATTCGAACGGTGCGACCGGCTTTCGCCTGCCGATAACCGACGAGGCCGCCCAGGCCGGTGAGCGTCACCATGCCGGTGACGCCAGGCAACGCCATCGCCGCGATCTCGGCAGTGCTGGCGGTGCGCAGGTAGTCCGCGTAGCCGATCCGGAAGGTGGCCGGGACCGCAGCATCGAGCCCGACAACTTCGGCGGGATCCATCTCGGTACGCAGCTTGGTGGCGGGCTCCGCATCGACGGCCGTTCCCGGCCCGGACTCCGGGCCTCGGTCGGAATCCGGCGCGCCCACGGGTGCGACGATCGGCGGCACGATGACCGGCAGCACGATCATCGGGACGGGAATCGGCACCACTCCGGCCGCCGCGGCCAGGCCGGGCGGCGGTGCGGCGGCCGCATCCACCGCAGGTGCAGGCGCCTGCGGTGACGGCAACTGCATGTCCGGCGGGCGCGGGGAGTTGAACGGGCCCGGGCCGGCGGCGCCCCCGCCTCCACCACCGCCACCCGGCAGTCCGATGACGACGGACGTGGTGGTCCCGGTGGTCGGCGATGTCGTGTCGGTGGTCGGCGAGGTGGGCTCCGTGGTGGACGGCTCGGTCGTGGACGGCTCCGTCGTGGACGGCTCCGTCGTGGACGGCTTCGTGGTGGATGGCTCGGTCGTGGACGGCTTCGTGGTGGATGGCTCGGTCGTCCCTGACGGCTCGGTCGTGTGTGACGGCCCCGTGGTTCCCGACGGCCCCGTCGTCTCGGTCTCGCCCGGGCCCGTCGTCGCGGTCCCGGTTTGCGGTGGCGTCTGAGTCCCGGAGGGATGCGGCGATTCTGACGGTCCCCCGGTGACGGTCGGTTTGCCGGTCGTCTTCGTCGGCCGGCCCGTGGTCTTGGTCGGTTTGGCGGTGGTGCGCGTGCCGCTGTGGGTCGGAGGCGTGCCCGACGAGGCGCCTGGATCCTCGCCCTCGCCCTGGCCGTCGCCATCCTTGTCGTGGCCGTGCCCACGATCCTTGCCGTCGTGATGGTCGTGCCCCTTGCCGGAGCTGTTCGACGATCCCTTCCCGTTGTCGCCGTGCCCCCGATCAGGGTCGGCAAATGCCAGCGCTCCTCCGACACCGGCGATGACCAGGCCTGAGAACACCAGACCGGTCGAGGCGGCGACGCGTAGCCGCGAACGCACGTTGTCACCACCCTTTCGCGCACCGCCAAAAAACTTCGATAACGAATCTGATTCTTGCACAAACACACTGCTCAAATTTGCTAGCCGAGGCGATTATCTGGCCCGTTCCCGGGGAGCCGCGGCGGAGCAAATCCACCGGACGATACTGTGGGTCTGCAGCAGTTCTGCGGTGACCATCCACACACGACGACTTGACCCGGAGGCAACCGGAATGGGCCTGTTCACGCGACGAAAAAGCCGCGCCACCCGCCGCGCCGAAGCCCGCGCCATCAAGGCCAAGGCCAAGCTCGAGGCTCGACTCACCGCAAAGAACGAGGCTCGACGTATCAAGTCCGATCAAAAATCTGCGCAGCGGGCGCTCAAAGCTCAGGTCAGAGCACAGCGGGACACTGATCGCAACGCCCTCAAGGTGGCCGAGGCCGAGCTGAAGGCGGCCCGCGAGGGACGTCTGCTCTCCCCCGCCCGGATTCGCCGCCTGCTGACCGTCACACGTTTGCTGGCGCCGGTGCTCGTGCCGCTGATCTACCGTGCCGCCACGGCCGCGCGGGGGGCCCTGGACGAGCGCCGCGCTGACAAGCTCGGCGTCCCGCTGGCCCAGCTCGGCCAGTTCTCGGGGCACGGCGCCGAGCTGTCCGCCCGGATCTCGGGGGCCGAGCAGACGCTGCGTCAGGTCGCGGAGAAGAAGCCGAAGGACGCCGAGACCAAACAGTTCGTGGCGGCGATCAACGACCGGCTCACCGATCTGGCCGCGGCCGTGACGGCCGCCGAGAACATGCCGACGGCCCGTCGCCGCGGCGCGCATGCGGCGATCGCGGCCCAGCTCGATGGCATCGATGCCGACCTGATGGCCCGGCTCGGACTGGTCTGAGCCAAGTTCCATGACCGCCGTCCGTACCGATCACGCAGCCGCGCTGCGCGGTACGGCCGTCGGCTCACTCACGGCCACGCTGGCCGTCGCCGCCCATGGTGTCGCCGGCGGCGTGATGCCGAGCGGGGCGGTGGCAGCTCAGCTGGTCGTGCTCGCCCTGACGCTCGGGGCCGTGGCCGCCACGGTGGCCCGAGCGAACCGCGCCACGGCGTTGTGGGCGCTGTTGGGCACGGGCCAGCTGCTCGCCCACATGTTGTTGGCCACCGCCGGTCATGCGCACGACGCGCGGCCGCCGCTGGTCATGCTCGTGGCGCACCTGGTGGCGGTCACCGTCGGCGCGAGCCTCATCGCCTCCGGCGCCCGCTTGTGGGCGGCGCTGTCACGCGTGGTGCGCGCTGCCGTGCGGGCAGTGCGAGGCACCCCGGTCACGACGCTCGCCGTCGCGACGTCGGGTGCCGATCAGCCGCTGCACTCGGCGCTACTCCTGGCCGCGTCGGTGTCGCATCGGGGGCCGCCGGTCGGCGCCGCCGCCTGACCACCGACCGAGCAACTCCAGAAAGACACCCAGAGATGCAACCCCTCACCGGGGCGTCCTCGCGCGCCCTGATCACCACCGCCGCGGTAGCCGTCGCCGGGCTGCTGACCGCCGCACCGGCATGGGCCCACGTCCATGTCGACGCCGACAATCCGACGCCGGGAACCACCTCGGTACTCACCTTCCGGGTTCCCGGAGAGTCCGATACCGGCGCGCTGACAACACAATTGACGGTCGACCTGCCCGACGTGGCCTCGGCCCGCACCGAGGTGACGCCGGGCTGGACGGCCAAGCTGGACCGCGACACCTCCGCCGGCACGGTCCGCGCGGTGACCTGGACGGCGAACCCCGGGGTGGGGATCTCGGCCGAGCAGTTCGCCTTGTTCCGGGTGTCGGTGAAGCTGCCGGACGCCGAGACCGTGAGCTTTCCGACCACCCAGACCTATTCCGACGGCTCAGTCGTCCGCTGGGATCAGGCCCCTCTGCCCGACGGCGGGGAGCCCGAGCATCCCGCGCCCCAGCTGACGCTCACCGGCACACCACCGGAGCCCGGACGCGCCGAACACGGCACCGAGGCACCCCCGGCGCCCGCGACCGCGCCCGCTGCCGCGCAGTCGGCGGGCACCGTCGACAATTCGGCCCGCTGGCTCGCCGGCGGAGCCTTGATCGTCGCGGCCGCCGCCGTGGTCGCCGCCCTGATGAATCGGCGGCGGTCATGAGCCGGCTGCTGGCCGCGGCCGTGGCCGGGCTGATCCTGGCCGCCTCCGCGTTGATCGGGGCCCCTGCCGCATCGGCGCATGCGGCTCGGGTGGCCGCCGAACCTGCCGAGCATTCGTCGCTGAGCTCCGCTCCGCAGCGGGTGAGTGCCACGTTCAACGAGGCGCTGCAGCCGGCATTCGCGAACATGACGGTCATCGGCCCGGACAACAACATGTGGTCCGAGGGCGATCCGTCGGTCGCGGGCGCGGTGATCAGCGTCGGGGTCCGCCCTCTCGGGCCGGCCGGGACGTACACGGTGAATTACCGGGTGACCTCTGCGGACGGGCATGTGGTGTCCGGTTCGTGGTCGTTCGACCTGACCGTCGCCGGGACCGGCACTCCGGGGCCGGCCGCCTCGGCACCGGAACAGTCCGACGGCGGCATCGTGGTGTGGCCGTTCGTGCTCGTGGCCGTGGTCCTCATCGGCGGTGGTGCCTGGTGGGCGGTCCGACGCCGGCAGTGACGGGTCGCGCGGTGGCCCGAGCCGTGCTGGCCGGCGGTGCCGTCGTGGCCGCGGCCTCGGTGTTGGCCTGGGCGCTCGCGTACCCGCACAGCCCGGTCGCGGGCGCCGTGGTCCGGGCGCTGGCCGACTGCGCCGCCGTCATCACCGTCGGGCTGGCCGCGGTGCCCCGGCTCGAATCGGATCGCTATCGGGCCGAGTTGACCCGCCGGGCGGCCGGCCCGCTCGCGCTCGCGGCCACGGTCTGGCTGCTGGCCGAGGTGGTCCGGCTGACCGTGGAGGCCGCACAGACCGCGGGGGTCGGGTTCTGGCAGGTCGGCGTGCAGACCGTGGCCGACTTCGGATTGCACACCACCGCGGGCCGGTCGGGGCTGGTCGGCATCGTCGCGGCCCTGATCGTCGCGGTGGTGGCGGCCTTCGCCCCGCGTGGCTCCGCCACCACGGCGGCGACCGTCGGCGTCGCGGCCGTCGGAATGGCCGCCCGGACCCTGGCCGGGCATCTGTCGGAAAGCCCGGTCGGCGGCATGGCCGTCGCGGTGCATGCCCTTGCCGCTGCCGTGTGGTGCGGCGTGCTGGCGGCGCTGGTGCTGACGGTGACGCACCGCGGTCAGTGGGCCCGGGTGTTGCCGCGGTTCTCGCAACTGTCGCTGACGTGTGTGGGTGCGCTGCTGGCGGCCGGGGTGGCCGGCGCGGCGATCCGGTTGGATTCGCCGACCGAGTTGTGGGGAACCGGCTATGGCCGGGTGCTGGCGGCCAAGGTGGTCGTCACCGCCGTGCTGCTGGCCCTGGCCTGGCGAAACCGGTCGGAGTGGCTGCCGGCGGCGCGGGCCCATCGCAGCAGTGCGGCGCTGTCGCAGACGCGGTCTCTGGTCGAGCTCGCCATCATGGCCGTCGCGGTCACGCTGGCGGCCGCTCTGGCCGTCACGGGTTGACCTCTCCGGCGCCTGGCATGATGGAAACACTGCCGGCCCCCACTCACCGCGCTGGCGCGGAACACCAGAAACTGCGAAGGAGCAGCCAGATGGCAGAGCAGCAGGATCACCCCGCCGAGAAGCCCGAGTCCGCCGCCGAGCCGGCGCCGGCCGACGCGTCAGCGGCCGGCGCGGATCCTGCCCCGCCCGCGCCCTCCCCGGCTCCGAAGCCCGGTCCGCCGCCGGCCAAGAAAGCCGCGGCGAAGAAAGCTCCCGCCAAGAAGGCTGCGGCGAAGAAGGCTCCCGCCAAGGCCGCCAAGAAAGCTCCGGCCAAGAAGGCCCCGGCCAAGAAAGCTCCGCCCGCCCCGCCGCCGGCTGAGCCGACGCCGGCCCCGGTCACCCCGCTGGCCGATGTCAGGTCAGCGGCCAAAGAGGCGGCGGCACAGGCCAAGTCGACGGTCACATCGGCCACCAACCCGGTGTCGGGCCCGGTTCCGGCCCCGCTGAGTGAGAGCCCGTCGTCCAAGGTGCCGCTGGCCGCTGCGGTGGCCGTCGGCGTGTTGGCCGTGATCTTGGTGCTGCTGAGCCGGCGGCATTCCGAGGACAGCTGATTCGGGCTTGACCCTGACGCGACGTCAGGGTCGATAGTGGCCTCATGCACGCCAATCCACAGGTGAGGTCCGTCGGCGCGGTCGCCGCGTTGACGGGTGTCTCCGTGCGGACCCTGCATCACTACGACCACATCGGCCTGGTGGTGCCCAGCGTGCGTACCGCGGCGGGCTATCGCGGCTACATCGATGCCGATGTCGAGCGGTTGCACCTGGTGTTGGTGTACCGGTCGGTCGGGCTGGCACTGGACGAGATCCGGTCGGTGCTCGACGATCCCGATGCCGACGTGCTCGCCCACCTGCGACGCCAGCACAGCCTGCTGTGCGATCAGGCCGAGCAGATGCAGCAGACCATCAAGGCAGTGGAGGAATTGATGAGCGCCCACGACAGAGGTATTCAGTTGACCGCCGAGGAGCAGGTGGAGATCTTCGGCAGCGCGGTTTTCGACGAGCACGACGACGAGGCCCGCGAGCGCTGGGGCGATACCGAGGAGTGGCGGCAGTCCCGGCAGCGCACGGCACAGATGACCAAGGCCGACTGGATCGAGTTCAAGGCCGAGAACGACGCGCTGCTCGACGCGCTGGTCGAGGGTAAGCGCGCCGGGGTCCGCCCCGGGTCGGCGCAGGCCGACGAGCTGGCGGCCCGGCATCGCTCCAACATCTCCCGGTTCTACGACTGCAGCGACGACATGCACGTCTGCCTGGCGACCATGTACGTCGAGGACGAGCGGTTCACCCGCTACTACGACGATGCCGAGCCCGGCCTGGCCCGGTTCGTGCACGACATCATCGTGCAAAGCATCAGGCGATAACGCCCTGCGATAATCGCCGGGTGAGTATCGAACCGCGCGCCACCGCTGATCTGGTCGACGAGATCTACCCCGACGTCCGTAGCTGTGATCTGCAGTTGCAGAACTACGGCGGCAACACCATGTTCGCGGGGCCGATCACCACGGTGCGCTGCTTCCAGGACAACGCGCTGCTGAAGTCGATCCTGTCCACCCCCGGCAACGGCGGGGTGCTGGTGGTCGACGGCGACGGGTCGC
The DNA here is from genome assembly GCF_030486405.1 of Mycolicibacterium sp. HK-90. Next base: position 6,227,418 of record NZ_CP129613.1, read on the forward strand.
TGCACACCGCGCTGGTGGGCGACATCATCGCCGGGCTGGCCGCCGACAACGGCTGGTCCGGGGTGATCGTGCACGGTGCGGTGCGGGATGCGGCCGCGTTGCGCACCATCGGCGTCGGCATCAAGGCCCTGGGCACCAACCCGCGCAAGGGCACCAAGACCGGCGAGGGTGAGCGCGACGTCGAGGTCAGCTTCGGCGGCGTGACGTTCGTCCCGGGCGAGATCGCCTATGCCGACGAGGACGGCATCGTGGTGGTCGCCGCCTGAGGGGAGCAACAGCTCCTATGTCGAGCCGCCGCTGATCGTGGCGGGTCGGGAATCAATTTCTAAAAAAGTGTGCGAAAGAGGCGTCGTCGGCGCTCCAACCTGTGACCGGCGCCATTCAGGGTCGCCCGACACCCAGGAAGCACACCATGACCACGAGCTTCGAGATCGACCCGAACACCCGCACCATCGCGGCCGCGTGGGCGTCGAGCCCGCTCGGCCGGCCGGACCACGAAACCGGTCTCGGTTTCGCCGACCCGGGCGAACCCCTCGCCGAGCCGGCGCAGAATCGGCGGCCCGTGGCCAAGCACGCGATGGTCTCGCTGACCGTGGCCGGCATCATCGGTGCGGGCGCCGCATTGGGCCTGATGTTCGGCAGTTTCACGCCCGAGATGCCGACGGTCGTCGCCCCCGGCGGCGCGTCACCGCAGCCCGTCGTGGCCACTGCACCCGATGTCGGCGCACCGCCCAGCCCGGCCCCTGAGACGGTTGTCGTGCCGGTCCCCGGCGACATCCCGGCGCCCGAAGCCCCGGCAGCGGAGACACCGCAGATCCCCGAGCCGAGCCCGGTTCCGTACCCGCATCCCGTGCCCGACGATCCGAAAATCGAAGCGCCGACGCCGAAACCACCGGTCGTCCTTCCCGACCTGCCGCTCGCGGGGTTGCCCCAGCCGACCCTGGAGCCGAAGCCGGCGCCGAAAGGCCCGCCGGTTTCGGATATCGCCATCGGGCTCGGGTCGTAGCGGCAGCGCCGCCCACCCGTGGGAGTCACGTCATGACCGCGGTATTGAATTGGAACAGTCTCGACCCGTCCGACAGCGACGCGGACCTGGCCCGCGCGTCGATACGCGGCGACATGAAAGCCTTTGCCGCGATTTACGATCGCTACGCCGATCGGCTGCACGCCTTCTGTGTCGGCCTGCTCGCCGACCGCGACGGCGCCGCGGACTGTGTGCAGGATGTGTTCTGCATCGCGGTCACGCAGCTGCCGCAGCTGCGTGACCCGGGCAAGCTGCGACCGTGGCTGTATTCGATCGCGCGCAATGAGGCGTTGCGGCGAGTACGGGACCGCCGCCGCGAGACACCGTCCGACGAGCTGCCCGACACGATGTGCGGCAACCCGGGCCCCGACACGCTGGCCGCGCGGCTGGAGCTGGCCGACCTGATCGCCGACGCGGCCGGCGGCCTGTCCGATCGAGACCGCGCGGTACTCGAACTGGCGTTCCGTCACGGCTTGAGCGGACCGGACCTAGCCGACGTCCTCGGGGTCACGCTGACCAACGCGAACACCATCGTGCACCGTCTGCGCGACACGATCGAGCGTGCCCTCGGCGCGCTGCTGGTGTCGCGGCGGGTCCGCACCAACGGCGGCTGCGCCGAGCTGTCGACAATCCTCTCCGGCTGGGATGGGCAATTCAATGTGCTTATGCGCAAACGCATTTCAAGACACATCGAGTCCTGCCCCAAATGCGACGACGAGCGCCGTCGGATGGTCAGTCCGGCCTCGTTGCTGGGCGCGGCTCCGATCTTCATCCCGGCGCCGGCGTGGCTGCGCGACCAGACGCTGAGCAGAATTCAACTCACCTCGTCGACCGGTTCGATGGCCGACGGGCGCGGTCATACCGCCGGCAGCGGTGCGGATCGCAGCTCGGTGCTGCCGATCACCGCGTTCCTCGTCGCCCTGATCGCCGCGCTGAGTGCGGGTGCGTACTGGGTGAAACTGCCGACGGCGACGACGATTCCGGCCCCCATCGTGGTGGGCTCCACCGCCCCGTCGCCCGCAGCCCTGCCTAGCATCGTGCCCCCGCCGACTCAGGCACCGTCCCCACCGCGCACGACGCCCGTGCCACCCACACCCACGACACCGGAATCTCTTGCCCCGTCGCCAGTTCCCGAGCCACCACCGCCCGCGGCACCCGCGCCGCCTCCGACGCTGCCACCGCTACCGTCGCTGCCGCCGTTGCCACCGCTACCGTCGTGGCAGCCATGGCCCGGCGCCGATCCGGGCCGCCCGGTTACCGGACCGTCCGATCTCTCTACCGCAGCGCCTGACTCCGTGGTTCCGCAATGAGCCCACAACCGCGATGGGCCACCAGTTCTTCGCAATCGCTCCGCCCTCGTTTGCGCAGTGGCACGATCGTGAGGAATAAGTAGCCACAGGTGAGGGCGTCATGACCGCGCTACCAGAGGAAAGCCCTGTCGACCCGCGCATTACGGACGCGGAGTTGGTGGGCGCCTCCATCGAAGGTGACCGTGCGGCGTTTGCCCAAATTTACGATCGCTACGCCGACCGACTGTACGACTTCTGTGCGGGGATGCTGCGCGATCTCGACGGCGCGGCCGATTGCGTCCAGGAGACGTTCTATCTCGCCGCCACCCGGCTGCGGCAGTTACGTGACCCGGACCGACTGCGCCCCTGGCTGTACGCGATCGCCCGTAACGAAGCGCTGCGCCGACTCGGGGAATGGCACCGCGAAACACCGGCCGAGGACCTGCCCGACACCCCGTCGCAGGATGCCGGACCCGACACCCTGTCGGCTCGCAGTGAACTCGCCGAACTGATCGCCGAAGTCGCCGGCGGATTGTCCGACCGCGACCGGGCGGTGCTCGACTTGGCATTTCGGCACGGACTGAACGGTCCGGACCTGGCCGATGCGCTCGGCATGACGCACACCAACGCCAACACGGTGGTGGCGAGGCTGCGGCGGACCATCGAGCGCTCTTTGGGGGCATTGCTGGTGTCCCGGTCCACCCGGAAGACCCCGGGTGGATGCACCCAGCTGCGCGACATCCTCGCGGGCTGGGACGGGCGGTTCACCGTCCTCGTGCGCAAACGCGTTTCACGGCACATCGAGTCATGCCCGACCTGCGACGAGCAACGACGCCGGCTGGTCAGCCCCGCGGCGTTGCTGGGTGCGGTACCGCTCATTCCGGCGCCGGAATCGCTGCGGGACAGAACCCTCACCGACATCCAGCTCACCAGCCATGGCAGTGCCATGACTGGCGTGGCAGGCGACACGGCCGGATCCGTGCCCGACCGTGCCCGACGCCGCCACAGCCGGATGCTGTTGGCCGCGTTGATGCCGAGCTTGGTGCGGCGGCCGCCCTGTTGTCGACATGGCCCCGGGTGCCCGGTTCCACCGTCCCCACAAAGGTGACCGAAACCGTACCGGTGTCCACCGGGCAAGCACCCGAACCGACCGCAACCGAGACGAAACCGCCCCCGCAGGCCCCACCGTCGCCGCCGCCCACCACGCGGTCATGGCAACCCCCTGAGGTTTCGCCTTCGAGGCTTCCTGGACCGGCCAGTCCCGAGGTTGAACGGCCGTCGGCGCCGGCGCCCCCACCGCCGCGTCCGCCCTCCACGAGGCCCCCGATGTCGTTCAGCCCCGATGTGACGGCGACTCCGGGCGCTCCCCCGGACTCCGACAACCAGCGGGACAGCCGGCGGACGAGTGACGGTTCCCGCACCGCCCAGTAGCGGTGCAACCGACGAAAGATTGTTCTCGGAAAAAGTGTAAGACCCAGGACCGATCGCTGCTCTTACCCATGAGACGGCCCTAACCGGGGCCGTGCCAACGGAAAAGGAGCAGGTCCATGAAGCACAGTCGCAAGAATGCCATCATCGCGGGACTCGGCGCGGTCGCCGCCGGCGCAGCGGCGCCCGCGGTGCTGTTCGCCGGCACCGGAGCTGCCCAAGCCGCGACGGTTGCGAACCCCACCGCCCAGCCGTTCGGCGTCAACGTCCACATCACCTCGGCGCAGCCCGACCCCAGTTGGGGCCTGTGCAGCTACACCGCCATTCCCGTAGCTGTGCCGAACGGAGTCATCCCGCCGGCACCGGCCTACAACGTGCCGTTCTACCTGCTGCCCTTCAACGCCGCTGACCTGTGGTTCCCCGGCGTGAAGACCGGCACCACCTGGAACGTCACCGTGACCTGCGAGCACGGCACGGACAGTCCAGTACAGCAGGTCGTCTACTGAGCCGCTCGTTCCGTCACCACGACACGCAAACGCTCGACTGGAATACCCCAGCCGAGCGTTTGTGTGACCTAAACAGACTAAACCGTCACGGCCGCACGGTGTTTGGTGAAGTGCAGCGACTCCTCGTCAACCTTGCCGTAGCGGATCGTCCGCATGTCGAAGAAGTAGTTCTGCTTGAGCTTCCACGGAGCTTCCGAACCCGACTTCGGCAGGCTGTCCATGGCCCGCCGGAAGTAGCCCGGGGTGAAATCCATGAAGGGCAGCTCGTCGACGCTGTCGCCGGGATGCTGCGGCTCGACACGGTCGAAGCCGTTGGCGTCCATGTAATTCAGCACGCGGCAGATGAACTCGGACACCAGATCGGCCTTGAGGGTCCACGACGCATTGGTGTAGCCGAAGGTGATGGCCATGTTCGGCACACCCGAGAGCATCAGGCCCTTGTAGGTCATCGCCTTGGTCAGGTCGATCGGCTCACCGTTGCGGTTGGCGACGGCGCCCCCGAACAACTGCATGTTCAGACCGGTTGCGGTGACGATGATGTCGGCCGGCAGTTCCTCACCGGAGGCCAGCTTGATGCCGGTTTCGGTGAAGGTGTCGATGGTGTCGGTGACGACGCCGGCCTTGCCCGAGCGGATGGCCTTGAACAGGTCGCCGTTGGGGGCCAGGCAGACTCGCTCGTCCCACGGGTTGTAGCGCGGGCTGAAGTGCTTGTCGTAGTCGAAGCCCTCGGGCAGCCGACGCTCGGCCATCCGGCGCAGCACCTTCTTGAACACTGCCGGGAAGTTGCGGGCGACCTGGTATTGCCCGGTGCTGTAACCGATCTGCTTCCAGCGGTTGACGAAGTGTGCCAGGTGCTTCGGCAGGTACTTGTTGGTGCGCAGGGCCACCGGATCCTCCAGCGGCAGCGAGCCGATGTAGGTGGGTGAGCGCTGCAGCATCGTCACGTGGCCGACACCGCCGTTCACCAGCGACGGGATCAGGGTGACGGCGGTGGCGCCGGAGCCGATCACGACGACGTTCTTGCCTGCGTAGTCGAGATCCTCGGGCCAGTGCTGCGGGTGGATGATCTGACCCTTGAAGTCGGCGGCACCCGGGAACTCGGGCGAGTAGCCCTCGTCGTAGTTGTAGTAGCCGCTGCACACCGACAGGAACGACGCGGTGATCTGCTTGGTCTCACCGTCGTGCTCGACGTCCACGGTCCAGCGGTTGTCGGCGTCCGACCAGTCCACCGAGAGGACGCGGTGGCCCGTGCGGATGTGGTTGCGGATGCCGTTCTCGTCGGCGGCCTCGTTGATGTAGTCCCAGATCGACTGGCCGTCGGCGATGGAGCGGGCCGACTCCCACGGCTTGAACCGGAATCCGAGGGTGAACATGTCCGAGTCGGAGCGGATGCCGGGGTACTTGAACAGGTCCCAGGTGCCGCCGATGTTCTCGCGGCGCTCCAGGATGACGTAGCTCTTGGTCGGGCAGCGGTCCTGCAGGTGCCAGGCCGTACTGATACCGGAGATGCCGGCACCGACGATCACAACATCGAAGTGTTCGTTCATGGGACCGACGGTATCAACACCGTGTTGAGTTGGTCAACAGGCTGTCGATAAATTCAACACAGTGTTAGGCTCCTTGACTGTGACCACCTCCAGCACGACCCGCGCGCCCCGCGGTCGCCGGGCCGCCCGGCCATCGGGCGACGACCGTGAGGCCGCCATCCTCGCGACCGCCCGGCAGCTGCTGGAGACCAAGAATTTCGCCGACATCTCCGTCGATGACCTGGCCAAAGGCGCCGGGATCTCCCGGCCCACGTTCTACTTCTACTTCCCCTCCAAGGAAACCGTCCTGCTGTCACTGCTCGATCCGCTGATCAAGCGCGCGGACACCGGCTTCGACAGCGCACTGGAGGACATGCCGTCGGATCCCAAGCGGGCCATCCGGCACGGGATCGAGATCTTCTTCAGTTCGTTCGCGCTACATCCGGCGACGGCCCGGGCCGGCACCGAGGCGCTGAACAGCAGCCCCGAGTTCCGCACATTCTGGTCCGGACTGATGCAGAAATGGATCGGGCTGACGGCTGCACTGATCACCGCGGAGCGGCAACGTGGCGCGGCTCCCGAAACCATCCCGGCCATGGACCTCGCGACGTCCCTCAACCTGATGAACGAGCGGACCATGATGGCCGCGCTGGGCACCGAACAGCCCGCCGTCGACTACGACAAAGTGGTCGACACCCTCGCGCACATCTGGCTGACCAGCATCTACGGCGACACCGCGTAACCAGTCGGCCGGCTATGCGAACATATGTTCGTGTCCGAACCTGTGGCCATCCTGCACGCTGATCTCGATTCGTTCTACGCATCGGTCGAGCAGCGTGACGATCCGGCATTGCGTGGCCGCCCGGTGATCGTCGGCGGTGGCGTGGTGCTCGCGGCCAGCTACGAGGCCAAGGCGTTCGGGGTGCGCACCGCGATGGGCGGGCGCCAGGCGCGGGCGCTGTGCCCCCAGGCCGTGGTGGTGCCGCCGCGGATGTCGGCCTATTCGGAGGCCAGCAGGCACGTGTTCGAGGTGTTTCACGACACGACGCCGGTGGTGGAGCCGTTGTCGGTGGACGAGGCATTTCTCGACGTGTCCGGGCTCGGCCGGGTGTCCGGCACCCCGGTCGAGATCGCCCGCCGGCTGCGTGAACAGGTCAGCGAGCAGGTGGGCCTGCCGATCACGGTGGGCATCGCCCGCACGAAGTTCCTGGCCAAGGTGGCCAGTCAGGTCGCCAAACCGGACGGCCTGCTGTTGGTGCCGCCCGACCGCGAGTTGGCGTTCCTGCATCCGCTGCCGGTTCGCCGGCTGTGGGGCGTCGGCGCCAAGACCGCCGAGAAGCTGCACTCCCACGGCGTCGAGACCGTCGCCGACGTGGCCGAGCTGTCCGAATCGGCGTTGGGCACCATGGTCGGCAGTGCGATGGCCCGCCAGCTGTATGCGTTGTCGCGCAACATCGATCGGCGTCGCGTGACCACCGGGGTACGCCGCAGTTCGGTCGGCGCGCAACGTGCACTCGGGCGCCGCGGCAACACCATGTCGGCCGGCGAGGTGGACGCCGTGGTGATCAACCTCGTCGACCGCATCACCCGCCGCATGCGCGGGGCGGGGCGCACCGGTCGCACAGTTGTATTGCGTTTGCGTTTCGATGATTTCGGCCGGGCGACCCGGTCGCACACCCTGCCCCGGGCCACCGCCTCTACCGAGGCGATCCTGGGGGCCGCCCGCGCGTTGGTGACGGCCGCCGCCCCGGTGATCGCCGAACGCGGGCTGACGCTGATCGGGTTCGCGGTGTCCAACATCGATCATGCGGGCAGTCAGCAGCTGGAACTGCCGTTCGAGTTAGAGCCGGATCCGGTGGCGATCGACGGCGCGATCGATGAGGTGCGCCAGCGCTTCGGCAACGCGATCCTGACGCGCGGCGTGCTGGTCGGCCGCGACCCCGGGCTGGAGATGCCCACCCTGCCGTACTGAACCGGTCGCTCTAAAAGAATTGTGCGGCAACAAATCCCGCCAGCAGGACGGCGAACCCGCCGATCTCACCGACGATGAGGGCGACCATGCCCGCGTGCAGGCTGCCGCTGGGCCGCTCGAACTGGTTGGTGGTGTCACGCTTGGCGCCGTGCTCGATGTAGCTGCCGATCGCGATGACGAAGAACAGCACCAGCACCATGGCGGCGGTGAGGTTCACCCAGGTGGGCCAGGCACTGAGTTCGACGAATGCCGCGATCAGCAGCGTCGCGAAGGAGTACAGCAGGGCGGCCCGGTGGGCGATGTCGACGTACGGATGGGCCAGGTGGTTCTCGCTGGTGGCCATCTGCCGGTATTTCCACACCCCGAGCACCAGTGCCAGCAGGAAGATCAGGCCGGCGGCCAGCAGGGTGATGACGGTGTCGATGCCGAGATCCGCGTGCATCGCGTGAGCTTAGACCGCCGAGATCTGAGTAGTCTCACGCATCCGGCGATCCGGCGTCTGCGCCAGGCTTCAGGACATGAACGCATTCAACGACACGTCCAGAGTCACGGCCGCATTCTCGCTGCAGGCCGCCATCGCGTTCGGCGTGAGCTTCGTCGGACTGCTCGGCGGGGTGCTTTTCCTTCCGCTGGACCTGTGGCAGCGACTGTTCCTGGCGATGACAGTCATGTTCCTCGTGACGAGCTCGTTCACCCTGGCCAAGGTGATCCGCGATCAGCAGGAAGCCGCCACCATCCGGGTCCGGCTCGACGAGGCAAGGATGGAAAAGCTGATCGCCGAGCACAATCCGTTCACCTCAGCGGCCTGAGGTCCACTCCAGGAGTTGCTCGGCGGGCCAGGTGTTGACGATCCGCTCGACCGGTACCTCGGCATCCAACGCCCGCTGGGCCCCATAGCCGAGGAACTCCAGCTGCCCGGGGGCGTGGGAGTCGGTGTCGATGCTGAACACGCAGCCGATGTCCAGTGCGAGTTCGAGCAGGCGGGTCGGCGGGTCGCGTCGTTCGGGGCGAGAATTGATCTCGACGGCAGTGCCGTGGTCGCGGCAGGCCGTGAACACCTTCTCGGCGTCGAACTTCGACTCTGGCCGCATGCCGCGTCCGCCGGTGACGAGCCGTCCCGTGCAGTGGCCGAGGACGTCGGTGTGCGGGTTCGAGACGGCGTTGATCATGCGCCGGGTCATGGCCGCTGAGTCCATGGCGAGCTTGGAGTGCACGCTGGCCACCACCACGTCGAGGCGTTCCAGCAGTTCCGGTTCCTGGTCCAGGGAGCCGTCTTCGAGGATGTCGACCTCGATGCCGGTGAGGATGCGCATCGGTGCGACGCGTTCGCGAAGCTCCTCGATGACGTCGAGTTGTTCGCGCAACCGCTCCGGGGACAACCCGTTGGCGACCCTGAGCCGTGGCGAATGGTCGGTCAGCGCGCAGTATTCATGGCCGAGATCGCGGGCGGCCAGCATCATCTCCTCGATCGGGGCGGAGCCGTCCGACCAGTTGGAGTGCACGTGCAGGTCACCCCGTAGCGCGGCACGCACGTCGCCACCACCGAGATCCTTGGCAGCCGATCGCAATTCGACCAGGGTGTCCGGCTCCCGCCCGGCCCAGGCCTCGGCGATCACCTTCGCGGTCTTGGGGCCCACGCCCGGTAACGACTGCCATCCGTTCGACGCGCCGAGGCGTTCGCGCTGTGCCTCCGTCAGCCCTTCGACGACGTCGGCGGCATTGCGGTACGCCATCACCCGCCGCGGGTCTTCCCGCGCGCGGTCCTTGTAGTACGCGATCTGGCGCAATGCGGTCACCGGATCCATGGGCTCCAGTGTGCCGGTTGCGGCACGCGGGAGCACCCAGCTACAGTGGCTTGAAACTTTCTTCAATCCATCAAATCTTCAGTTGGTACCGTGCCCCTCCAGTTCTTCGGCAGCCCCGAACAACCGCTGTATGAGATCAAGGCCAATCTCTTCAAGGCTCTCGCTCATCCGGCGCGAATCAGGATTCTCGAAATCCTTTCGGCCAGCGACGAACCCACTCCGGTCAGCGAGATCCTCACGGAGACCGGGATCGAGCCGACACTGCTCTCCCAGCACCTGTCGGTCCTGAAGCGTCACCAGGTGGTCAGGGGCAGGCGCGTCGGCAACGCGGTGTTCTATGAGCTCGCGCACCCCAAGATCTCCGAGTTGCTGGTGATCGCCAGGATGTTTTTGGCCGACACTCTCGGCGCGCGACGCGATCAACTGGAGGCACTGCAGACGCTGCCGCCCATCGGGCCACAGTTGTGATGCCCACCGGTTTCGGCACTCGGCTGTTGCCGCACCGTGACGACTACGCGGAGCTCCCCCGCTCCTGGCGCCGCGACGTTCTCGCCGGTGTGACGGTCGGGGTGGTCGCGCTGCCGCTGGCGTTGGCATTTGGCATCAGCTCGGGTGTGGGAGCCGCCGCAGGGCTGATCACGGCCGTGGTGGCCGGGCTCGTGGCGGCGGTGTTCGGCGGCTCGCACGTGCAGGTGTCCGGGCCGACGGGCGCGATGGCGGTGGTGCTGGCCCCGATCGTCGCGCAACACGGACTCGGGAGCATCGCGTTGGTGACGGTGGTCGCGGGCCTGGTGGTGCTGGCGGCCGGCGTCACCGGACTGGGCCGGGCGGTGACATTCATCCCTTGGCCGGTGATCGAGGGATTCACCCTCGGAATCGCCACCATCATCTTCCTGCAGCAGGTGCCGGCGGCATTCGCGCAGCAAGCCCCGGCCGGTGAGCGCACCCTGCCCGCCGCGATCGCCGTCGTCGCTCACGCAGATTGGGCCGCCGCAGCGAAAACCCTTGCGGTGGTGGCTGTTGTCGCGCTGCTGATGGTCGCGCTCCCCCGTCTGCACCGTGCCATTCCCGAGTCGCTGACGGCGGTCATCGTGGTCACGGTCCTGGTCGGCGTGCTGCACCTGCCGGTGGCCTCGATCGGTGGGTTGCCGTCGCATCTGCCCGCCCCGGTGCTGCCCCACGCCGACCTGGGCGCGTTACGGACCCTGCTCGGTGCCGCACTGGCCATCGCCGCGCTGGCCGCCATCGAATCGCTGCTGTCGGCGCGGGTCGCCGCGACCATGTCACCGACCGGCCCATACGACCCCGACCGCGAGTTGGTTGGGCAGGGTCTGGCCTCGGTCGCATCGGGCTTGTTCGGCGGAATGCCCGCCACCGGTGCGATCGCGCGCACCGCGGTCAACGTGCGGTCCGGCGCGAGAACCCGGGTCGCGGCGATCGTGCACTCGGTGGTCCTGCTCGGCGTCGTGTACCTGGCGACCGGGCCGGTGTCGACCATTCCGCTCGCTGCCCTGTCCGGGGTGCTGATGGTCACGTCGTTCCGGATGATCTCGGCACGCACGATCCGGAAGATCATGCGCTCCACCCGATCCGACGCCTTGACCTTCGTGCTCACCGCAGTGGTGACGGTGTGTTTCGACCTGATCGAGGCCGTCGAGATCGGCATCGTCGTCGCGGCGTTCTTCGCGTTGCGCTCGGTTGCCCGCCGCAGCAGCGTGGTCCGTGAAGAGCTGCCCGGCCCGCATCTTCCCGGGGATGATCAGATCGCCCTGCTGCGTCTCGACGGCGCGATGTTCTTCGGTGCGGCCGAACGCATTTCGACTGCGATCGTCGACGCCGAGCATCCGCAGACCTCGGTCGTCATCATCCGGATGTCGCAACTCGGTCTGCTCGACGCCACCGGTGCTCACACCCTCGCTGAGATCGCCACCGAACTGGAGGCGCGCGGTATCACGGTGATCATCAAGGGCGTTCGGCCCGAACACGCCGAGTTGTTGGCCAACGTCGGCGTGTTCGAGTCACTGCGACACGAAAACCACTTGCTCGATTCGCTGGACGATGCGATCGCACATGCGCGAACGCACGTCAGCGTCAGCTGACCGTACGGATCAACTTCTTGTTCACGAACTCGTCCATGCCGTACTTGCCGAGCTCGCGTCCGAACCCGGATCGCTTGACGCCGCCGAACGGCAGCTCGGCCCCTTCGGCCCCGACGGCGTTGACGAACACCATGCCGGCATCGATCCGGTCGGCCACCCGGGCAGCCTGCTCGGCGTCGGTGGTGAAGACGTAGGAGCCCAACCCGAACGGGGTGTCGTTGGCGATTTCGACGGCCTCGTCCTCCGAACCGGCCTTGTACACCACGGCCACCGGACCGAACAGTTCCTGCCGGTACGCGTCGTTGTCCTCGGTGACGCCGGTCAGCACGGCCGGCGGGTAGAAGGCTCCGCGACGCTCCCCTGCCGAGGTCAGTTGGGCGCCCTGATCGACGGCGTTCTTGACCTGCTGCTCGAGCCGTTCGGCTGCCAATTCCGAAGACAGCGGGGCGATCCCGTCGGCGGCGGCCAGCAGCTTCTCGGTGAACTTGGCCAGGAAGTCGTCGTAGAGGTTCTCGGCCACGATGAACCGCTTGGCGGCGTTGCAGGCCTGCCCGGTGTTCTCCATCCGTCCTTCGACGGCCGCCTGGACGGTCGCGTCGAGGTCATCGGTGGACAGCACGATGAACGGATCGGAACCGCCGAGTTCCAGGACGCATTTCTTGAGGTTGCGGCCGGCGATCTCGGCCACCGCGGCCCCGGCCCGCTCGGAACCGGTCAGCGATACCGCAGCCACTCGTGGGTCGGCGATGATCTCGGCGACCTGGTCGTTGGTGGCCCGGATGTCGACGTAGGCGCCCTGCGGGAATCCGGCCTCCAGGAAGATCAGCTGCAGCAGCTCGGCGGATTCGGGGCATTGAGGGGCATGCTTGAGCAGAATTGTGTTGCCCACGACCAGGTTTGGACCCGCGAACCGGGCGACCTGGTAGTAGGGATAGTTCCACGGCATGATGCCGAGCAGCACACCGACCGGGCCTCGTTTGACCACCGCGCTGCCTTCGCCCTCGAGCAGGGCGATCTCCTCGTCGGCGAGGAACTTCTCCGCGTTGTCGGCGTAGTACTGATAGATGGCGGCACTGAAGTCGACCTCACCGAGGGCCTGATCGCGTGGCTTGCCCATCTCGCGGACGATCACGTCGGCCAGCTGTTCGCGGCGCTGCTCGTGCAGGGCCGCGACCTTACCGATGAGCGCGGCCCGCTCGGCCACCGTGGTGGTGCGCGCCCAACTACGGCCGGTCTTGGCGGCAGCCTCGATCGCGGCCTGGATCTCGGCGTCGGTCGAGGTCGGGTAGGTGGCGACCACCTCTGCGGTCGCCGGATCGGTGACTGCGTACTCGCTCATGTTCACTCCCAGATGGTCTGATCGCGGGATTCCGCATATTTCCCTGCCCGAGACTACCGAAAGCAGCGGCCAAATGGCCCCGAAGGTACGTAATCAGCACCGTGGGGTTCAGGAGCCGCGTGGATCGCGGCCGCTGAGCGCCAACGCGCGGTCGAACGGGGATGCGTCGTCGGGCACCTGAACCGCGGGACCGAACAATCCCTCAGCCGGGCCTTCGGCGGCGACCTCGGTTACGTGGGACAGCACGACGCGCACGTCGGCATCGTCGACGTCATAGGGCTGACCGGTAGCCTGCGCGAGGTCCCAGCCGTGAATCACCACCTCGGTCAGCGCGATCATCCCGGCGACTTCTCCCGGCAGGTCGAAGCCGGCGATCCGGGTCATCCCTTCCCACGCCTCCGGCGCCCGCCAGGCCGCGGCGAGGCGGGCCAGCTCATCGGGGTAGCGCGTGCGCCAGTCATCATCGAGCCGGTAGGCGCTGTCATCGGGCACGGTATCGGTCAGCGGGCCGAATTCCTTGCGGGCCGCCGCGGCGAAGGCCGCCGCCAGCCCACCGATGTGCGCCATCAATTCGGCGACCGACAATTTCTCGCACGGCGTGCGCGCGCCGAAATCCTCATCCCGGACGTTTTCCAGCAGTTTCGCCGTGCGATCACAGGCTTTCGTCAAATCGACCATGAAAGTGAAGACCTATCGCCGCGCAGGAATTAATCGGCTTACGTGGCTAGTTTGGAGTGTTGTGCGATTCGCCTTCAAGACTTCCCCGCAGAACACGACCTGGGCCGACATGCTTGCCATCTGGAAAGCTGCCGACACGATCGACGTCTTCGAATCCGGCTGGACGTTCGACCACTTCTATCCCATCTTCTCCGACTCCTCAGGCCCCTGCCTGGAGGGCTGGACGACGCTGACCGCACTGGCGCAGGCCACTGAGCGGTTGCGCGTCGGTGTGCTCGTCACCGGCATCCACTACCGTCACCCCGCCGTGTTGGCCAACATGGCCTCCGCGCTCGACATCGTCTCCAACGGCCGCCTCGAGCTCGGCATCGGCGCCGGCTGGAACGAAGAGGAATCCGGTGCCTACGGCATCGAGCTGGGCTCGATCAAGGAGAGGTTCGACCGTTTCGAGGAGGCCTGCGAGGTGCTCAAGGGCCTCCTGAGCCAGGAGACGACGACGTTCGACGGCAAGTTCTATCAACTCAAGGACGCCCGCAACGAGCCCAAGGGTCCGCAGCAGCCGCATCCGCCGTTCTGCATCGGCGGCAGCGGCGAGAAGCGCACCCTGCGCATCACCGCGAAGTACGCCGATCACTGGAACTTCGTCGGCGGTCCGCCCGAGGAGTTCGCCCGCAAACGCGATGTGCTGGCCGCGCACTGCGCCGACATCGGCCGCGATCCCAAGGAGATCACCCTGTCGGCGCATGTACGTCTGGGCGAAGACCGCGACCTCACCAAGGTCGTCGACGAGGCCGCCGCGCTCGGCGCCGAGGGTCTGGACCTGGCGATCATCTACCTGCCGCCGCCGTACGACCCGGCGGTGTTGGAGCCCTTGGCCGAGGCGATCCGGGAGTCGGGTCAGCTGACCAGCTGACGGATACGGCTACGCCCTCGGATCGGCGCAATCGCGTCGGTTCGAGGGCGTTCAGCTATCGGGACGGATACCCGTCAGACGCCGAAGCGAAGTAGCTCGTCGGCCGTGACCAGGCGTTCGTTCTTCGCCGGGAATTCACGGCTCTTCATCGGATGACGGAACAATGACCAGGCAATACGAGTCATCCGTGACCGACTGATCGGATTGATGTACACGGTGATCACTCCTGCGACGTACTGGTAGCTGTATCCGTAGTTCCACGTTACCGCAGCACTCTCACCACGTCATTAGATACCCGTCATCCGGCAAACTGGGTGAGCCACGCCGCAAAATCGTCGCCTGTTTCTGATGGGACTGTTGTTACGAATGAGGCGGCAAATCACGCTCTATTCGAGATGTGGATCACATTTGATCGCTCACCAGGGCCATCGGGCAGCGTGATGCAGGACACATAAGCTAATTAAGAGATCTCTCAAAAATCACGGCCGGCGGTTCCGATGACGGCTACGGGCAACGCTTGATTCTGTCCAATATCCTGGAGGGATTGGGCGTCGATCGAACGTCGATCCGTAATCATCTGGAACACGATGCAGGACTCCCGTCGGTCGAAGCGGTGCTCGCGGAGAAGGCTCAGATCTTCGCCACCCGGTACCGAGATGACGGAGATGATTGATGTCCCAACCGGCACTGGCCAATCCGCGCAAGCGCTGGCCGTTCGTCATTGCTGCCCTTGTGACGGTGGTCGTGGTTATCGTCGGCGTCATCGCGTGGTGGTCCTCAGCCGGTTCGGAGGCCTGGGCCAGATCGCGGTGGAATCCTCCGGCGCAGACGTTTCTCTCGCCGATGCACGCATTACCAGTGGCGGGGTGGGAGACCGACATCGCCACACTCGGATTGCCGGCGGGGTCGAAGATCACCATCGGTGACGACCCGAGCCTGCCCGGCCCCATCATCGAAACGGGAACGTCGCGCGCCTATCTCCTCGCCAGCAGCCCCGGGCCGGCCCCACAATGGTGGCTGACTGGAGTTGATGCCGCAGACGGACACAGGTTGTTTCCGCCGGTCGAACTGAGCACGACCACTAGGGCACCGAGTTGCTTCATCAACGGGGCTTCGGTGGTGTGCATCTCGGACGACCAATCCCGAGCCACGGCATGGGTCATCGACAGTCAGACCGGCGAGCTGACCTTCACTGGGCCGACCGACGTGCGTTTGATCACTGGGAAACTCAAGGCCAGGCAAACCGGCAGTTATCTCGTCGCGGCAACCGAGAAACACGGCGTCTACGGCGTCGGCCCCCAGGCTCAGACGACTTGGTTCGTGCCTGGCGTTGGACTAGTCGGAAGCCACAACGACGACGTCGCCTTCCAGGGCGCCGGTCGTGAAGGTCGAGCCACCATGTTTTCCCTCGCGGATGGCGAATTGCTGGCACCCGAGTTTCCGGACAATGCCGATTCGCGCGGAGCGACCTTCTTCGAAGGCGGCTTCGCCGAGCAATTCACCGAGAAGCCCGGCCGCGATTTCGTCCAGTTTTTCGACAACACAGGGAAACTCACAATCAACAAGCGCTTCGACGGCCAACTCGGCGGCACAACAGGCAACCTGGTCGGAATTGCAGACTCCGACAGCTACGGGGTCTACACCCTGCAAGGCGTGAAACTGCTCCATCTAGCCGGTGGCAGCATCCATCTGATCGGCACCACACTCTGGGTCAGCGAGTCTGACATCACCCAGTCCACGGTCTACCGGCCCTACGACATGCGGACCGGCGACAAGGGCGAACCATGCGAATTCGATTTGGGCACTGGCTATCTCGGATCCGACGGCACGGTGTCCGTGCGTGCGCCGATCAATCCCAAGTCGGACTTGCTGGCCGATGCCTGGGATCTCTCGACGTGTGAGCGAGTGTGGTCGATCCCGCGAAACGGACCTTTCGGCCGGGTGGCACGACTGGGAGACACCCTGGTCCGCCTGTCTGACGACGGCACCGAACTGTTTTCGCTCGTCAGCCCCTAACAGCCCACGACACTCAGCAAAGTGCGTCTCAAGGCGTCCCGATCCCGGCACCAGGAAAACGGTGCGCCGGCGGGGTGTATGCCCCGCGTGCGATCAGCCGCGCGATGTTGGCCCGGTAGATCTCGTCGGCCTCGGCGTGGCGTACGGGTTCGCGTTCGAGCCACAGGTTCTTCGGATGGATCGGTTCGTCGTACATGTGCCGGAATACCTCGGTCCGCAGATCTTTGAGCCAGTTGGAGTTCAGGTTCATCACCCGGAACTGGCGCAGCGCCTCGATGTCGATCACACCGGCGACGACCGAGTTGTGCCCGGAGACGGTGTGACCCAGTACCGCACCGTTGTAGTCGACGATGTGGGAGTTCCCGCCGGCAATGTCGAAGGCGTGCACGGCGTCTTGGGTCGCGTAGACCGGACCGGTGTTGGGACAGATCATGTAGAGGCTGTTGAAATGCGCGTGGGCCCGGTTCTGCAGCAACCAGGTCCCGCCCGGGTCGGGCCCGGCTTGCGTCATGGGCACGGCCTCGCTCGGCCGGTACACCACCTCGGCGCCCTGAAACGCCAAGGCTCGCACAGCCTCCGGATACTCGCCGTCACTGCAACAGATCGTGCCGATCACCCCGATGTCCGGAGTGCGCAGCACCGGATAGAACGCGTCGAGACCGTCGCCGAACAGTTCAACCCACCGGTCGTACACGTCGTGCGGAGTGCAGGACCGTTCGCGGCACCAGACATGATTCTTCGTCGCCCGATGGACCACCTCCCCCGCCGGGGAGATCACGATCATCGAGTTGAAGAAGCGGTCCGGCATCACCTCGGGCCATCTGGCCTTGCACTGAGCGATGAGGTAGATCCGGTGCTGCCGAGCCAAGGCACCGAGGCGGTCGGTCTCCGGCCCGGGGATGTCGATGAACATCTCACGGGCGGCTTTCACGTGGGGTACGTCGAACGCCTCGTCGCCGAAGCCGGTCAGCGCGCCTTCGGCGAGGGCGACCAGCTTGACGGGCATGTTGATCGAAACCGTCGACACCGCGGCGTGCACCGTGTCCTCGATGACATCCAGGTTCGCCTGGATCTGCGATCGCCGTTCGACATTGCGGACCACGGTCGACAGACCCACCGCCAGATAGGGGGCGATCGGCGCCCTGCCGTCACTACTGTCCACAGGCGTTCACCCCCGGCATCCGATGGGCCCACGGCATGGCCTTCTCCAGTTGAGCGGCGACAGCGATCAGCGTGCCTTCGTCACACATGGGTGCGGCCAGCTGAACGCCGATCGGCAACCCGGACCGGGTACGTCCGAGCGGCAGGCTGATCGCCGGAGTGCCGGTCGCATTGAACAGTGGGGTGAAGGAACAAACGCCGAGCAGTTTCCGCATCCATTGCCCGGGCGACAGCGACGCATCGTCGGAATCGAGCTCACCCAACAGTTGGGGTGGCTGACCGAGCGTGGGAGTCAGCAGCAGATCGTATTCGGTGAAGAACGTTCCGACGGCACGGGATACCTGGTTGAAGACGGCGAGTGCGCCGCCCAGTTCGGTGGCCGTGACGCGTCGTCCGTGCTCCGCGCATGCCAAGGTGGTCGCTTCGAGGTTGTGCGGACCCGGTGTGGTCCCCAGCGCCGCGGCGAGCGCGTCGATGCCTTCGGCGAGAGACACACTCCATACCGGCAGGTTGGCATCGACGAACTGATCCCAGTCGAAGACCGGTGAATCGGGGCGGACGTGATGTCCCAAGCCTTCGAGCACGGACCCGACGGCGGCGACGGCGGCCGCCACCTCCTGATCGACCAGGTCTCCCGACCAGGACCCGGTGTGGATCGCGACGCGCAAACCTGCTGGATCCCGGCCGATCTCGTCGATGTAGGGCCGGGCGGGATCGCGAATCACGTATTTGTCACCGGGAGCAGGCCCGCTGACCGCATCGAGCAGTGCCGCGCAGTCGCGCACGGACCGGGTCAGTCCGAACTCGATCCCCAACCCGGACAGCGGCTCGCTCGCGTCCGGCGCCACAGATACCCGGCCTCGGCTCGGCTTGAGCCCGACCAATCCGTTGGCCGAGGCGGGAATTCGGATCGACCCGCCACCGTCGGTGGCGTGGGCCATCGGGAGCGCGCGAGCCGCGACCAGCGCTGCCGAGCCTCCACTGGAACCGCCGGCACTCCGCGCCCGGTCCCACGGGTTGCGCGTCGATCCCTGCGTGACCGGTTCGGTGTTCCCGTTGAACGCGAACTCCGGGGTGGTGGTGAGCGCGAGGGTCGCCAGCCCCGCCACCCGGAAACGTTTCATCAGTTCGGTGTCATGCGGAAACGCGACGCCCTCGCCGGCCAAACGGCTGCCGAAGCGGGTCGGCACTCCGGCCGCATGTATCGCGAAATCCTTTAGGGCGAACGGTATCCCGGCGAAGACTCCGTCTCGGTCGCAGTCGAGCGGTTTCTCCCATGGCCCGGCGACCACGGCGTTGAGCGTCGGGTTGACCGCCTCGATGGCGGCGCGGGCCGCGTCGTGTACCTCGGCAACCGAGACCTGCTTGTCTCGGATCAGCTCGGCGAGGCCTGTGGCGTCGTACCCGCTGTATTCGCTCGGCTTCATCGAGACTCCTCGCCGAAAGCGGGGAGGGTGGCGTCGTCGTGGACAACCTTGCCCGCCAACACGGTCCGGTGCACGCGCGTCTGTTTCAGCTCCTCGACACCGCACGTCGAGGGATCGCGATCGACGAAGATCAGGTCGGCGTGGTTGCCCGGGCGAATGGACCCGAGTTGGTTCCAGCCCAGGATCTTCGCGGCGCTCGTGGTCCACATGGCAAGCGATTCCATGCGGGTGATCACCTGGTCGGGCCCGTCGTTGCGCAGGTCGGTGCCGGCGATCTCGTGTGTCTGGGCCAGCGCGATCTGCTCCCAGGGGTTCTTGGGCCCCCAGTCGGATCCGCCAGAGACATCGAGCCCCGCGTCGAGCAGTCGTCGGAGCGGCACCATGTCGCGCCAGACATGTCGCCCGATTCGCTCGTCGTACATCGCGCCCTTGCCCCAGGCGAATCCGACGGACGTGGTGATCTGGAACCCGAGGGCTTTGTACCGGCGCACATGATCGGGGCTGATCGTGATGGCGTGCTGCATAATCCAGGCTTTGTCACGGAAGTCGTGCTCGGTCACAACGCGTTCGGCGATCTCGAGGAAGTCGTCGTGCTCGCGGTAGGAGCCGATACAGATGTTGGCTCGGATTCCGTTCTCCGCGCAGAAGCGGACGAACGATTCTTCCTTCTCGAGTGAGACGAAGCGGTTTCCCTTGGTGGGCCGCCCGAACGGGTCCGCATAGGTTTCGTGCATCGCGAAATGGCCGGCGAAGCAGGGTCCGCCGGGGCTGATCGTCATGCCGGCAATGCGGAACATGTCGTCGGCGGTGTCAGAGGCTTGGGGCGCAAGCGATTTCAACCGCTCGTCGAAATCGGTCAGGGACAACGGTTCGAAGGGATAGAAGATCACCGACTCGACGTCGAAGGTCGCCTGAACGCGCATCGTGAGCAGCCCGGCGGCACGCAGATGCTGATACATCTGGAGGTGGATCGGCTCCATGGCGTGACCCTCGTACAGCGTGGTGACACCACGAGCCGAAAAGCGCGCCATCTCGTCGAGTACGCCGGGAACGGCGTGCTCGGGATTCAGCGGTGGCAGCTTGAGCAGGATCTGACCCCAGAACGGGTCGTAGGTGTAGTAATTGTTGACCGGACCCCGGAGGATGCCGGTCAGCCGCCCGGCCTCGTCTTTGTCGATCTCCACGTCGCACACCTGGTCGGGGATGAAGTCCGACAGTCCGACGGCGCGCAGGCCCGCGCTGTTGAACGCCACGACGTTGGGCGTCCGCGGGGCCCAGGCCTGGATGAGCACCGGGTGTTCGGTGGTCGCCAGATCGAGGGTGTGGCGATCAGGCAATCGGCGTTCGGCGAGGTCTCGCCACGATCTTCGGATGAAGTAGTGGGGTTCACCGACCGGCGTGCAGATGATCCACTCGCCGGGAGGGGTCTCCGCGGCGCGGGCGCGGATCCGATCGACGATGTCGGCGTGGTCCGTCGCGTCGCTCAGATCGACCAGGCCGCCACGCAACGCGCCGAAGTGCATGACGTGGGGATGGGTGTCGATCAGGCCGGGCATCACCACCGCGCTGCCGGCATCCATGACCCGGGCGTCCGGGCCTGCGGACTCGGCCAGATCCGCGAAGCTACCGACTTCGAGGATCACCCCGTCCTCGATGAGGACGGACTCCACCACCGGCCGGGAGCCATCGAAGGTCAGAATTTTCGACGATCGGATGAGTGTTCTGCTCACACGGGCACTCTATGAACGGCCGGCCGGGGAGAGAATCATCCGAAGGGATGAAGTCCGTGGGCAGCGGGGTTCGGGTTGGTATGGAGGATGTTGAGATGCCGGTGACCACGACGGATTTCAACATCGCGTTCAAGCGCAACGCCATGGAGTTCCTGTCCCGGTTCGTCCGGGTCTCGGGCATGGTCTTCTACTCGGTGGACCGCGCAATGAATGCCGGCGAGCACGTGTTCGATCGAGTCCGTTCGGAGGAGAACGGTCGCTACACCGGCTACTTCCACGAGCTTGACCCGTTTCATCCCCGCCGGTTCGCCAGTTCCGGTGCCGAACTCGCGACATCGAACGATCTGGGGCAACGCTTGGACCGAACCGACTACTACGCGGAGTTCTTCCGCCCGATGGGTTACCGGTACGAAGCCGAGCTCTACCTACGTCATGCCGGGCGGATAGTCGCCGGGGTTTCGCTGCTGAAAAGCGCGAAGGACGGCGACTTCACCAAGGAAGAGATCGGGTTCCTGCAGAAATCCCACGGATTCGTTGAGCACTCGTACTGCATGCTGAGTCAATTGCCGAGCACGCCGGATCCTTCTGCGGTCCCTGAACATTGGAAACTGTCGGCTCGGGAACGTGACATCGTCGACCTACTGGCTCAGGGCGCGAGCAACGGCGACATCGCCCGCGCCCTGTTCATCAGCGTTCCCACGGTGAAAACTCACCTGCAGCACGTCTACCGAAAATCCAACGTGTACTCGCGAACCGAACTGGTCGCCCGGCTCGTACGCCGTTAGCGCTGCGGCGCGGCAGTGGGCTTGATGACCGCAGGCAGGGCGGTCTTGCCCATCAGGTAGCGGTCCACACCCGCGGCAGCGGCCCGGCCCTCGGCGATCGCCCACACGATCAGCGACTGACCACGGCCCATGTCACCGGCGACGAACACACCCGGGACGGAGGTCTGGAAGTTGTTGTCGCGCGAGACGTTTCCGCGGTCGGTCAGCTCGACGCCGAGCTTGGTCAGCAGACCTTCCTTCTCCGGACCGACAAAGCCCATGGCGAGCAACACCAGGTCGGCCTTGAGTTCGAAGTCGGTCCCTTCGACCTTCTCGAACTTGCCGGCGTTCATCTTGACCTCGTGCGCGCGCAGCGCGGTCACACGACCATCGGCACCGATGAATTCCTCGGTGTTGACCGAGAACACGCGGTCGCCGCCCTCCTCGTGGGCCGAGGAGACCCGGAACATCAGCGGGTAGGTCGGCCACGGGGTCGAATCCGCGCGGGTCTCGGGCGGGCGCGGCATGATCTCGAACTGGTGGATGCTGGCCGCGCCCTGACGGTGCGAGGTGCCCAGGCAGTCCGCGCCGGTGTCGCCGCCGCCGATGATGATGACGTGCTTGTCCTTGGCGGTGATGGGCGGCTGCCCGTTCTCGTCGAGGACGTCGTCGCCGAGCTGAACCCGGTTGGCCCAGGGCAGGAATTCCATGGCCTGGTGGATGCCGTCGAGCTCGCGGCCCGGGATCGGCAGGTCACGCCAGGCGGTGGCTCCGCCGGCCAGGACGACCGCGTCGTAATTCAGCCGCAGCTGCGCCACGGTGATGTCGACGCCGACGTTCACGCCGGGACGGAACTGCGTGCCTTCGGCCGCCATCTGCTCCAGGCGCCGGTCGATGTGGCGCTTTTCCATCTTGAACTCGGGGATGCCGTAGCGCAGCAGGCCGCCGATGCGGTCGGCGCGCTCGAACACCGTGACGGTGTGGCCGGCCCGGGTGAGCTGCTGGGCGGCGGCCAGTCCGGCCGGTCCGGACCCGACGACGGCGACCTTCTTGCCGGTCTGCACGTCGGGCATCTTCGGGACGACCCAGCCCTGGTCGAAGGCGTTGTCGATGATCTCGACCTCGACCTGCTTGATGGTCACCGGGTCCTGGTTGATGCCAAGGACGCACGACGCCTCACACGGGGCGGGGCACAGCCGGCCGGTGAACTCCGGGAAGTTGTTGGTGGCGTGCAGCCGCTCGATCGCGTCGCGCCACCGGTCCTTGTACACCAGGTCGTTCCACTCGGGGATCAGGTTCCCCAGCGGGCAGCCGTTGTGGCAGAACGGGATACCGCAGTCCATGCATCGCGACGCCTGGTCCTGCAGCTTGTCGTGGGAGAAGTCTTCGTAGACCTCTTTCCAATCCTTCAGGCGCAGCGGAACCGGCCTGCGGGTCGGAAGCTCCTTGGAGGTGTGCTTGAGGAAACCGCGTGGATCAGCCATTGGCGGCCGCCATGATCGCCTCGTTCACGTTCTCGCCGGCCGCTTCGGCCTGGGCGATCGCGGCCAGCACGCGCTTGTAATCGCGCGGCATGACCTTCACAAAGTGCTTCAACTCGTTATCCCAATCAGATAGGACCCGTTGTCCCACAGCCGAATCGGTTGCATCGACATGGGCGGCAATGAAGCCCTGCAACCATTCGGCGTCGGCAGGCTCCAAAGCTTCCAGCTCCACCATCTCGGTGTTCAGGTTCTCGCCCAGCACGCCGGCCGGGTCGTAGACGTAGGCGACACCGCCGGACATGCCCGCCGCGAAGTTGCGGCCGGTGGGTCCGAGGATGACGACCTTGCCGCCGGTCATGTACTCGCAGCCGTGGTCGCCGACACCCTCGACGACCGCGTGGGCGCCGGAGTTACGCACCGCGAACCGCTCGCCGACCTGGCCGCGCAGGAACGCCTCGCCGCTGGTGGCGCCGAACAGCGCCACGTTGCCGGCGATGATGTTGTCCTCGGCGGCGAAGTCGGCCGGTGCCTCGTCGGCGGGGCGGACCACGATCCGGCCGCCCGACAGGCCCTTGCCGACGTAGTCGTTGGCGTCGCCGTAGACCCGCAGCGTGATGCCCTTGGGCACGAACGCACCGAAGCTGTTGCCTGCGGAGCCGTCGAACGTGA
The DNA here is from genome assembly GCF_030486405.1 of Mycolicibacterium sp. HK-90. Next base: position 6,251,248 of record NZ_CP129613.1, read on the forward strand.
TGTCGATCGTCCCGTCCGGAAGCCCTTGCCCGCCATAGACCTTGGTGACCTCGTGGCCGAGCATGGTGCCGACCGTGCGGTTCACGTTGGTGATCTTGGAGGCGAATCGCACCGGGGTGCCCTTGTCCAGGGCATCTCGGCTCTGGGTGATCAGCTGCTGGTCGAGCGCCTTGTCCAAGCCGTGGTCCTGACGCGAGCTGCAGTACAGGTCCTGGTTCATGAACGCCGACTCGGGCTCGTAGAGCACCGGCGTCAGGTCCAGCTTGTGGGCCTTCCAGTGCTTGGCGGCCTGGGTGGTGTCCAGCGCGCCGACCTGGCCGACCATCTCGTTGACGGTGCGGAAACCCAACTGCGCCATGAGTTCCCGGACTTCTTCGGCGATGAACATGAAGAAGTTCTCGACGAACTCGGGCTTGCCGTTGAACCGCTCACGCAGCACGGGGTTCTGGGTGGCCACACCCACCGGGCAGGTGTCGAGGTGGCAGACACGCATCATGATGCAGCCCGAGACCACCAGCGGCGCTGTGGCGAAACCGAATTCCTCGGCGCCCAGCAGCGCGGCGACCACCACGTCGCGGCCGGTCTTGAGCTGACCGTCGACCTGGACCACGATGCGGTCACGCAGGCCGTTGAGCAGCAGGGTCTGCTGCGTCTCGGCCAGGCCCAGCTCCCACGGGGCACCGGCGTGCTTCATCGAGGTGAGCGGCGTGGCACCGGTACCGCCGTCGTGGCCGGAGATCAGCACTACGTCGGCGTGTGCCTTGGACACACCGGCGGCGACGGTTCCGACACCGTTCTCCGACACCAGCTTCACGTGCACACGTGCGGCCGGGTTGGCGTTCTTCAGGTCGTGGATCAGCTGTGCCAGATCCTCGATCGAGTAGATGTCGTGGTGCGGCGGCGGCGAGATCAGGCCGACACCCGGGGTCGAGTGCCGCACCTCGGCCACCCACGGATACACCTTGTGCCCCGGAAGCTGGCCGCCCTCACCAGGTTTCGCACCCTGGGCCATCTTGATCTGGATGTCGGAGCAGTTGGTCAGGTAGTGGCTGGTGACACCGAACCGGCCGGATGCGACCTGCTTGATGGCACTGCGTCGCAAGTCGCCGTTCTCGTCGGGTTCGAAGCGGTGCACGCTCTCGCCGCCCTCACCCGAGTTCGACCGTCCGCCAAGGCGGTTCATCGCGATGGCCAGGGTCTCGTGCGCCTCGGCCGAGATGGAGCCGTAGCTCATGGCACCGGTGGAGAAGCGCTTGACGATCTCGGAGGCAGGCTCGACCTCGTCGATCGAGATCGGCTGGCGAACCCCGTCCCTGAACTTCAGCAGGCCGCGCAGCGAGGCCATCCGCTCACTCTGATCGTCGACCAGGGCGGTGTACTCCTTGAAGATCGAGTACTGACCGGTGCGGGTGGAGTGCTGCAGCTTGAACACCGTGTCCGGGTTGAACAGGTGGTACTCGCCCTCGCGGCGCCACTGGTACTCGCCGCCGACCTCGAGCTCGCGGTGGGCGCGCTCGTCGGGGCGATCCAGGAAGGCCAGGGAGTGGCGGGCGGCGACGTCGGCAGCGATGTCGTCGAGGTCGATACCGCCCACCGGGCAGCTCAGCCCGGTGAAGTACTGGTCGAGCACCCCCTGGGAGATGCCGATGGCCTGGAACAGCTGCGCTCCGGTGTAGGACGCCAGGGTCGAGATGCCCATCTTGGACATCACTTTCAGCACACCCTTGCCTGCGGCCTTGACGTAGTTGGCCTTGGCCTTGTCGCTGCTGATGCCGCTGATCACGCCCCGGTCGACCATGTCCTCGATCGACTCGAAGGCCATGTAGGGGTTGATCGCGGCGGCCCCGAAGCCGCACAGCATGGCCATGTGGTGGACCTCGCGGGCGTCACCGGCCTCGACCACCAGGCCGACCTTGGTGCGGGTGCGCTCACGGACCAGGTGGTGGTGCACCGCGGCCACGGACAACAGCGACGGGATCGGCGCCATGGTCTCGTTGGATTCGCGGTCGGACAGCACGATGATGCGGGCGCCCTCGCGGATCGCCTCCGACACCTTGGCGCGGACGTTGTCCAGCGCTTCTTTGAGGCCCTGGCCGCCCCGGTTGACCGGGTACAGGCAGCGGATCACCGCGGCGCGCATGCCGTGCTTGTGTCCCCGGACCTCGTGGTCGGGGTCGACGCAGATCAGCTTGGACAGGTCGGCGTTGCGCAGGATCGGCTGCGGGAGCACGATCTGGCGGCACGATTCCGGACCGGGGTTGAGCAGGTCGCCCTCGGGTCCGATCACGCCCTGCAGGCTGGTGACCACCTCTTCGCGGATGGCGTCCAGCGGCGGGTTGGTGACCTGGGCGAACAGCTGCTGGAAGTAGTCGAACAGCATCCGCGGCCGGGCCGAGAGGATCGCGACCGGGGTGTCGGTGCCCATCGAACCGAGGGCCTCGGCACCGGTGCGCGCCATCGGCGCCACCAGCAGGTTCAGCTCCTCGTAGGTGTAGCCGAAGATCTGCTGGCGCAACACCACGCGGTGGTGCGGCATCCGGACGTAGTCACCCGGCGGCAGCTCGTCGAGGGGGAACAGGCCCGCCTCGATCCACTCCTGGTAGGGCTGCTCGCTGGCGAGCTGGGCCTTGATCTCCTCGTCGGAGACGATCCGGCCCTGCGCGGTGTCCACCAGGAACATGCGGCCGGGCTGCAGGCGCAGCTTCTGGACGACGGTGGACGGGTCGAGCGGCAGCACGCCGGCCTCCGACGCCATCACGACCAGGCCGTCTTCGGTGACCCAGATGCGGGAGGGACGCAGGCCGTTGCGGTCCAGCACGGCGCCGATCACGGTGCCGTCGGTGAAGCACACCGAGGCGGGGCCGTCCCAGGGCTCCATCAGGGAGTCGTGGAACTCATAGAAGGCGCGGCGCGCGGGATCCATGGTCTCGTGCCGTTCCCACGCCTCGGGGATCATCATCAGCACGGCGTGGGGCAGGCTACGGCCGCCGAGGTGCAGCAGCTCGAGCACCTCGTCGAAGCGGGCGGTGTCGGACGCCCCGGGGGTACAGACGGGGACGATCTTGTCGAGCCCGTCAGCGCCGAACAGGTCGGTGCGGATCAGCGCCTCGCGGGCCCGCATCCAGTTCTCGTTGCCGGTGACGGTGTTGATCTCGCCGTTGTGGGCGATGCGCCGGAACGGGTGGGCCAGCGGCCACGACGGGAAAGTGTTGGTGGAGAAGCGGGAGTGCACGATGCCCAGCGCACTGGTCATCCGCTCGTCCTGCAGGTCCAGGTAGAACGCCTTGAGCTGCGGCGTGGTCAGCATGCCCTTGTAGACGAAGGTCTGACCGGACAGGCTCGGGAAGTACACGGTCTCGCGGCCGGGGCCGTCCTGGCCCGGGCCCTTGGTACCCAGTTCGTGTTCGGCCCGCTTGCGCACCACATATGCCTTGCGCTCGAGGTCCATGCCCGAGGCGCCGCCGATGAACAGCTGCCGGAAGGTGGGCATGGCGTCACGGGCCAGCGCTCCGAGTGACGAGTCGTCGGTCGGGACCTCGCGCCAGCCCAGCACCTTCAGGCCTTCGGCCTCGACGATCTTCTCGACGGCCTCGGCTGCCGCGGACGCGTCGCGCGAGGACTGCGGAAGGAACGCGATACCGGTGGCGTAGCTACCTTCCTCCGGAAGCGTGACGTCGATGACCTCGCGCAGGAAGGAGTCCGGAACCTGGAGCAGGATTCCGGCGCCGTCGCCGGTGTTCGGCTCGGCGCCCTGGGCACCGCGGTGCTCCAGATTCACCAGTGCTGTGATCGCCTTGTCCACGATGTCCCGGCTGCGGCGACCATGGATGTCTGCCACCATTGCCACACCACACGCATCGTGTTCATATGCGGGGTTGTACAGCCCGACCTTGCTGGGCGCCATTCCCACCTTGCCCTTCAACACGCTTCTGAGAAGAAGCCGGCCCGGCGTGGGCGCCTCCGTGCAGCACTGGACGACGGCAATGTCCCACACGCCATAAGTGGAGAAAACGATAAGGCAACTACCATGGCAGATGCCAACTTAGCGAAGCCTAACTATACTCGATTGGCGGGTTCGGGCGCTGCGCATCGCCCCGCCCGAAAAAGTGGCGAATTCGATTGCCGCCCTGCGGAATTCGCACCTCCGCAGCCCGGCCGGCCGCACCCGCCATCTCGGCCCGCCATTCGACCGCGACGCAATTCAGTTTGCTACAAAAGTCATATTTAGCCGTTATAGTGCTGTTATATAACTTTCTGAGTTTGCGCAAAGCTTAGTCAGATTCTTAGAATTCCCATGCTCACCGTCCCGATTCCCGCATCACGCTCCGAACGCCGGCCTCAGGGCTCAGGTCGAGGCGACGCAGCGACTGCGCGTTGAGCGCCACCACAACGGTCGACGCTGACATCAATATCGCGCCCACCGACATCGGCATTACAAATCCCAGCGGAGCGGCCACACCGGCCGCCAGCGGCACCGAGATCAGGTTGTAACCCGCTGCCCACCAAAGGTTCTGCTTCATCTTCCGGTAGGACTGCCGGGACAGCTCGATCACCGACAGCACCGAGCGCGGATCTGAACTGGCGAGGATGACGCCGGCCGACGCGATGGCGACATCGGTTCCCGCACCGATCGCGATGCCGACGTCGGACTGAGCCAGCGCGGGCGCGTCGTTGACGCCGTCGCCGACCATCGCCACGGTCAGGCCCTCGTCCTGCAGTTCGGCCACCTTGGCGGCCTTGTCTTCGGGGCGCACACCGGCGAACACGCGGTCGATACCCAGTTCCGCGGCAACCGCGGAGGCCACTGGGGCCGCGTCTCCGGTGATCATCACCACCTCGATGCCCAGGGCATGCAGCGCGTCGACCGCCTGCCGGGATTCCGGGCGGATCTCGTCGGCCAGTGCCAGCGCACCGGCGAGCTCCCCGTCGATCAGCACATGCAGGACGATGGCGCCCTCCCACTGCGCGGTTTCCGGCAGGTCGCTCTTGCCGGCCTGCTCCAGCAGCCGCGGCCCGCCGACCTGGATCCGTTGACCGTCCACCAGGGCGCTGACCCCGACGGCCGGAGAGGAACTGAAGTCCGTGGCTGCCGGGATGTCGAGGGCTCGGCGTTGCGCCGCCCCGACGATCGCGCGCGCCAGCGGGTGCTCGGAATCCGCCTCGGCCGCGGCCGCGAGAGCCAGCAGATCGTCTTCCGGACGGTCGGTGGCCGCCACCGCGGTGACCGTCGGCTCACCCTTGGTCAGAGTGCCGGTCTTGTCGAACAGCACCGCACCGACGGTGCGCATGGTCTCGAGCGCCAACCGGTCCTTGATCAGCACGCCGCCCCTGGCGGCCCGTTCGGTCGCGATGGACACCACCAGCGGGATCGCCAGCCCCAGGGCGTGGGGGCACGCGATGACCAGCACGGTGATCGTCCGGACCACCGCCTCGTCGGGGTTGCCCAGCAGCGTCCACGCCAGGGCGGTCAGCACGGCCGCCCCGAGAGCGAACCAGAACAGCCAGCCGGCAGCCCGGTCGGCCAGCCGCTGCGCGCGTGACGACGAGTTCATCGCCTCGCCGACCAGCCGCTGAATGCCGGCCAGGGCGGTGTCGTCACCGACAGCCGTGACGCGTATCCGCAGGCCCGAGTCGGTGGCGACGGTGCCGGCGACGACATCGTCACCGACGCCTCGGCGCACCGGTCGCGACTCGCCGGTGACCATGGACTCGTCCATGTCGGCGGCACCGTCGACGATGCGGCCGTCGACGGGCACGCTGCCGCCGGGGCGGACGATCACCAGGTCATCGACCTGAAGCTCGGACGGGGCCACGGTCATCACGTGTTCACCGTCGCCGTGGTCCTCGACGCGCTCGGCCTCGTCCGGCAGCAGTGCGGCCAGCGAATCGAGTGCGGAGGTGGTCTGGGCCAGCGAGCGCATCTCGATCCAGTGACCCAGCAGCATGATCACGATCAGCAGCGCGAGCTCCCACCAGAAATCGAGTTGGTGATGCAGCACGCCGAGGCTCGCGCCCCACGACGCGATGAACGCGACGGTGATCGCCAGTCCGATCAACAGCATCATTCCCGGTGCGCGGGAACGTATTTCGCTGACGGCTCCGGTCAGGAACGGGCGGCCGCCCCACACGTACATGACAGTGCCCAGCACAGGTGAGATCCAGCGGGCGCCGGGGAAGTCCGGGAGCGGGTAGCCGAGCAGCATCGCGAACATCGGCGAGAGCGCGACAGTCGGCACGGCCAGTACCGCCATGACCCAGAACAGCCGCCGGAACTGGGCGACATGATCGCCGTGCCCGGCATGTCCCCCGTGACCCGCGTGTTCGTGCTCGTGTTGGTGCCCGTGCATCGAGTGTTCGGTCGTGGTCATGACGCCACCATATACCCCTGGGGGGTATAGCGCCACTGTGTCGGGCGTAACTGTTGACGGCGATGCACTATCCGCTGAATACCCCGTTGGGCCGCATGGGAGTCCAAACTCTCGAGGAAAGCCCGGACCGCTGCGTGGCCTCCATCCCGGTGGCCGGCCTTCGCAACCCGCTGACCAGCGCGCCGACCGTGGCGCCGCTGGCGATGCTGGTCGATCACATCGGCGGTCTGGTCAACCATTACCGCCGCGCCGACGACGAGTGGACCGTGTCCAGCGAGCTGGCGATCGAGCTCACCCCGCACGCGTTGGACCTGATCACGGCCACACCGGAGGTGCCGGTGGTAGCGACTGCACGGCCGTTCGGCCCCAAGGGCACCGGCTCGTTGGGCCTGTGCGAGCTGGCGCACGGGGGCCGGCTGGTGGGGACAGCGACGGTGCGGTCCTTCCACATCCATGCCCCGGGCCACCTCGTCGCGTGGCCCGTCGACTCGACCGGTGGAACACCCCCGGCGACCCTGGAAGACCGCATGTCGGTTCAGGTCGCAGAGGCCGGCGGCCGGTCGGCGGTCTTGCGTCAGCTGCCGGACCCGGTGATCAACAACAGCATCGGAATCGTGCACGGAGGGGTGTCGGCCGCCGCGCTCGAACTGGTCGCCTCGGCCGCGCTCAGTGACGGTTCGGGCGACGGTTCGGGCGACGGGATGCGGACGGCATCGCTGCGGGTCAACTACCTGCGCCAGTTCCGTGGCGGCGCCGAATCTCGTTATGAGGCACGCGCATTGCGCATCGGGCGCAGATCTGGCGTGGCCGATGCCCAGGCCATCGGCGACGACGGCCAGGTCGCCCTGGTGGCCCGGCTGACCGCATACCGCTGAGCCGAGCCCGGGTACGCAGTAGCATCCGCTGCATGCCCGAGACGGCGCGCTCACTGAGCCGCTTCCTCCGCCGCTCGGGATATCTGCGGAAATGGCTGATCCTCGGCGTTTCCATCGGGATCATCGCCGGGCTCGGAGCCGTGGTGTTCTACCTGGCCCTGGACTACGCCGGCCGCTTCCTGCTGGGTTACCTCGGCGGCTACGACATTCCCAAACCGCCCGGAGACGGCGGTGACGCCGGCTCTCCCGGATTCGACCGGCCCTGGGCCATCCCGTTGATCACCTGCGGCGGCGCCCTGGTGTCGGCCTGGCTGGTGGCCAGATTCGCTCCCGAGGCCGAGGGGCACGGCACCGACAACGCCATCGAAGCCGTGCACACCGATCCGCGGTCCATACGGGCCCGGGCGATCTGGGTCAAGACCGTGGCCAGCGCGTTGACCATCGGTTCAGGCGGCTCCGGCGGCCGCGAGGGCCCGGCCGCGCACATCTCCGCAGGCTTCGGTTCGTTGCTCGCGCGCCGATTGGACCTGCCCGACGACGACGGCCGGCTGGCGGTATCGCTGGGTATCGGCTCGGGTATCGGTGCGATCTTCGGCGCCCCGCTGGGAGGTGCGTTGCTGGCGGCATCGATCGTGTACCGCGAGGATTTCGACTACCGGGCGCTGGTTCCCGGCTTCATCACCTCAGCGACGGCCTACGCCGTGCTCGGGTCGATCCTGGGCTTCGATCCGCTGTTCGGCTCACTGACCGACGGCTACCGCTTCGACCACGCACTGGACCTCGGCTGGTTCGTGGTGCTGGGCATCGTGGCCGCGATGTTCGGCTGGCTGTACGCCCGGATCTTCTACGGCACCGTAGCGCTCACCGCGAAGCTTCCCGGCGGCAAGGTCGTCAAGCCCGCGGTCGGGGGACTGGCCGTCGGCCTGCTGGCACTGGCCGTCCCCCAGGTGTTGGCCAGCGGATACGGCTGGGCCGAGAAGGCCGCGGCCACAGACACTTTGATGGCGATCCCGCTGTGGATCGTGCTGCTCATGCCGTTGGCGAAGATCGTGGCCACCTCGCTGTCGATCGGGACCGGTGGCTCGGGTGGCATCTTCGGGCCCGGCGTGGTGATCGGCGCGTTCGTCGGTGCCGCCGTCTGGCGGCTCGGTGAAATGACCGGGGCCCCAGGCCTGCCCGAATCCCCGGCGGTCTTCGTGGTGGTGGGCATGATGGCCTGTTTCGGCAGCGTCGCCCACGCGCCGCTCGCGGTGATGATCATGGTGGCGGAGATGACCGATTCCTTCGCGGTCATCCCCGGCGCGATGGTGGCCGTCGGTATCGCCTACCTGTTGATCGCGCGGACAGACCTATCGATCTACCGGGCACAGCGTAGGTTTCGGTCCAATTTCGGCCCCGCTGCGTAAATTTCGATCCGCCAACGGTTCGGCAACGTCGATATCGCCATCAGCCGATGGCATGTGACGCTCCCGTCAGATCACGTCCGACATCGGCACGGAGGAGTTCACCATGACCACACCGACAATGGCACACAGATTGGCGGCCGAATTCATCGGGACATTCTGGTTGGTCCTGGGCGGTTGCGGTAGCGCAGTGTTCGCCGCGAAGTTCCTCTCCGACGGCATCTCGGTGGGTATCGGCTTCCTCGGTGTGGCACTCGCGTTCGGCCTGACGGTGCTGACCGGCGTGTACGCGTTCGGCACGATATCCGGCGGCCACTTCAACCCGGCGGTCACCCTCGGGGCCGCGCTGGCCCGCCGCGTCGAGTGGGCAGCCCTTGTGCCGTACTGGATTTCACAGGTCATCGGCGGTTTGTTGGCCGGCCTGGTGATCTATGTGATCGCCGGAGGTAAAGAAGGCTGGACCGCCACCGGCAACATGGCCGCCAACGGGTACGGCGAACACTCTCCCGGCGGGTACTCGCTGACTGCCGTGCTCCTCGCAGAGGTGATCCTCACCGCGGTGTTCCTGCTGGTCATCCTCGGCTCCACCGATGACCGCGCGCCCAAGGGCTTCGCCGGGTTGTCGATCGGGCTGACGCTCACGCTGATCCACCTGATCTCGATCCCGATCTCCAACACCTCGGTGAACCCGGCCCGTTCGACGGCGGTGGCGTTCTTCAACGGCGACGGCGCCCCCGCCCAACTGTGGGCATTCTGGTTGGCCCCGCTGGTGGGCGCCGCCGTCGCCGGCCTGGCATACCCGCTGTTGTTCGGTGTCGCCGAGGAGCTCGCCGAACGTCCGGTGCGCGACGACGCCATCGAGCAGTAGACCCGATCAGGTCGGGTGGTCGAATTCGCCACTGACCCATCGAATATGGGTCTCGGCTGACCGGCGCACTACATCCTTGGCGGCACTGTCTATCTCGTCGCCGCCAAGGGTGTAGAGCCGGTCGTACTCGTACTCGTCCAGCCGGTCGACGATCCGCCGGACCACGGCGGCCGACAGCGGGACGTGTTTGGGGAAGTTCCGCTGGAACGACACCCAGTTGTGGGCCAGACCGCCCGAGATGCTGTCCCCGACCAGCAGGGTGCCGTCGGCGGTCAGCGCCACCGAACTGCCCCGCATATGACCGCCCACGTGCACCAGCCGAACACCCGGAAGAGGCTCGCACTGTTCGGTCCACAGCTCGATGAGCGCATCCGGACCTGGAAGCCACTCCGCGTCAAGGGCATTCACGTACACCGGCACTCCCCCGAACGCCCGGCTCCAGCTCAGTTGCGCACCGAACATGTGGGGATGGCTGGCCGCGACGGCGGCCACCCCGCCGAGGCGCTCCACCAGGCCGACGACGTCCTCGTCGAGATAGCCCGGTGAATCCCACAGGAGATTCCCCTGGGGCGTCTGCACCACGAACGACCTGTGCCCGATGGCGAACTTGGGCGCACGGCGCAGGCTGTGCACGCCGCGTCCGTGGTCGACGTACTCGGTGTGGTGCGGCTGCGCGGCCAGCGCCGCCAACGTGGTCCAGGTACCGTGCGGCGGCAGATCGCCGCGTTCCTCGATCGACACGATCTCGGAGGTCAGGACACAGCTTCCTTCCGCCTCGGCGGCGGAATCCGGATGTTCCACACCGCATCCGGTGCATATCCAAGTAGGCATACCCCCAGGCTGGCACCTCAACAACGGTTGAGGTCAACCGCCGCGAGCGTCAGGCGCTCTTGCGGCGAGCCTTGCCGGCCGCGCCACGTTCGGTCGGCGCACCTTCGTGCGCCAGCTTTCCCCCCGCGCTCTCCAGGTGGGCTCGCACGAACCACTGGAACTTCTCCAGTTCGGCGGCGTGGTCGATGAGCACGTCCTGGGAGACCAGATCCAGCTTCTCCAGCCGGTCGATCGACTTACGGATGTCCTCGATCACCCCGTTGTAGACGAGGTCGAGTGCGGCGAGGTGGGCCTGTACGTTGTCCCGTCCGACGGAGTAGTCGTCCCACGTGCGATCGGCGATGATCGCCCCCGGGGTGCCCTTCGGCGATTTGCCCAGCGCGGCAATTCGTTCGGCCACCTCGTCGGCATAGGCCCGCACGAGCGCCACCTGCGGGTCGATCATCTCGTGCACCCCGATGAAGTTCGGACCGACGACGTTCCAGTGGATGTGCTTCAGCGTCAGATGCAGGTCGTTGTAGGTGCTGAGCTGCTTCTGCAGCAGGTCGGCCACTTCGGAGCCCTGCTTGTCGGTCAGACCGGGAATGGTGAACGCAGTCATTGCGGATCCTTTCGGTTCACGATCGGTCCCACCCGGGTACCCGGCAAGCACGCGGGACAATCACCGTCTAGATCACACGTAGGTTCGGGATGGCCTGACGCGCGCCGAAGCGTGGATTGTGGGCCAGCCCACTGGCTTCCAACAACCGCACGGCCCGCTGCCGGTGTGGGCGCAGCGGCTCCAGCAGTTCGATCATGGCCGCGTCGTCGATCGGATGGCCCAGCAGACTGCGGCCCACCACGGTGGACAGGTGATAGTCGCCCACCGACAGCGCGTCGGCGTCGCCGAACGCCCGCTGCACGGTTTCCGCTGCGGTCCACTCGCCGACGCCGGGCAGCGATCGCAGGGCTGTGACGGCCCGTTCGGCGATCAGGCGCTCGAGGGAATCAGCACGCTGGGCACAGCCGACGATGGTGCGGGCCCGCCCCGGATCCACGTTGGCGCGGTGAAATTCCCACGACGGGATACGCCGCCACACCTCGGCGCTCGGCATCACCCGCATCCCGGTTGGCGCCGGCCCGGGGGCCGGGGCACCGTACTTGCTCACCAGTCGGCGCCAGGCCCGCCAGGCGTCCATACCCGAGACCCGTTGTTCGATGATCGCGGGAATCAGCGCCTCCAGCACCCGGCCACTACGCCCGAGACGCAGGTGTGGCACCCGGCGGTGGGCCTCGGCGATCGTCGGTTCGACCGGGTCGAAGCCGGCGGCATCGTCGTCGGCGCCCATCAGGGCGGGGAATCCGGCCAGGAACTCAGCGCTGCCGGGTCCCCACGTCTCGCAGTCCACCGTGCCGGGAGCCGACTTGGTGATCCGCGCCGTGACCGGGCCGCCGGACACCAGGCTGGTGAGCCAGAGTGCTCCATCGGGGCCGGTCCGGTAGCAGGGGTTGCCGCCACCACGGCGCCACGGCGCCAGCGTCAGACCCGGGCTGGCCGGACCATCGAAGACGACGCTGGTTGCGGGCACCGCACCAGATTAGGTCAGGACGATGTCGGCCTTGTCCGGGTAGAACGCCAGGTGATCGGCGATCTCGGCCACGGCCGGGTACGGCTGCTCGTACGTCCAGATCGCATCTTCGACCCCGCCGACGTGGAAATAGTTCGCCTCACCCTTGTACGGGCAGTAGGTGGTGGTGTCGCTGCGGGTGAGCGTGGCGGTCACGTCGGCGCGGGGGATGTACTGGACCGCGGGGTAGGTCGATTCCTGGAGGGTCAGCGCATTGTCGGTTTCGGCAACCACCTCGCCGTTGACCCGCACGGTCACGTGTCTGCCCGTGGGCGTGACCGTGATGGGGTGTGCAGCGTTTGGTTGCAACACGGGACGATCGGTCATAGCTGGTTCAACACCTCTGGTCGGGCTGTTCTTCCGGTGCCTACGATCAAGCCATGACTGCTCCCGTGAAAGCCACCGTGTCCATCGCCGCCGATCCTGCGGCGGTGTACGCGCTCATCACCGACCTGCCCACGCTGGCCTCACTGGCCGAGGAGGCGCATGCGATGGAGTGGCAGAAGGGCACCACCGCCACCCCGGGTTCGGTTTTCAAGGGCCACAATCGCAACGGCGCCAAGAACTGGAGCACCATCTGCACCGTGACCGACGCCGAGCCGGGCAAGACGTTCGCCTTCGACGTGAAGTCCCTGGTGTTCCCGGTCGCGCACTGGCGCTATGACATCGCGGCCACCGACGGCGGCTGCACGGTCACCGAGTCCACCTGGGATCGTCGCGCGGGCTGGTTCAAGAAGGTCGCGGGCCTGGCCACCGGGATCAGCGATCGCGACAGTGCCAACGCCGAGCACATCCAACTCACCCTGCAGCGGCTCAAGGAACGCGCCGAGGGCTGACGCCCGCCGTTCAGAACGGTGGTGGTGGTCCGTATTGCTCGGCGAGCCAGGCTTGGTATTGGCGTTCGGTGTCGAGGTCGTTGTTGAGTTCGGCGCGTAGGCGTCGTTCTTCGGCGATGCGGTCTTGGCGGTCCTGCTCGCGGGTGTGTGTGCGTTTGGGCATCTTGGCGTTGTGGTTCGGGCCGTGGGCCGAGGGTTCGGGCAGGTTGAGGTCCCCGGTGGGTTGGGCCAGAGTGGGGAACATCCCGGCGCCGTGCGGCTCGGTGGTGTAGACGTGGCCGGTGGGCGTGGTGATTTCTACTGTGCCATCAGGAAATTGACGATCCGACCAGCCGGGGCAGAACGTTTTGACCAGGTGGTGCGCCCGGCAATAGAGCTTGGTGTTGGACGGATGCGTCGGGCCTGTCGGCCAGGGTGCTGTGTGGTCGATGTCGCAGCGTTGCACCGGCGCATCACAACCGGGGAAGCGACAGGTGAGGTCGCGGAAGCGGATGAACTCCGACAGCGCCACCGACGGGCGATACCCCGGCTCACCCACATCAGCATCAGCGGGCACCCGCACCGGCTTGATCTTGGCCGAGCCCGCCAGGTCACGCACACGGTCGGCGGGCAGGATCCCATGCCCGGGCAGATACCCCGGATCATCAGAGGTCGCATCCAGGGTCGATTGCTCGGCCAGCACATGAACCATCGCAGCGTCAGCGGCCGCGCGCTTCTGCGCGGCCGGGCAGTCATCACGACCACACCGGCACACCAGCTGCGCCTCCAGACGAGCCAACGGCCCCACCGCATCCGCACGCCGCCGCTCATGACTGCGCGGATCATGCTCACACACCGTGTCAGCCAACGCATCCAGACGTTGGTCCAAGGCAGCGCCATCGACCGCGTCGATATTGGCCCACACCGTGGCCCTGCCCGGGCTGCCCGCATCGATCTGCACAAACCGGTCCTGCGCCAGATCCGGGGGCACCCGCTCCCCGTTCGGATCGATTTTGGCAACCCACTGATCGATCCGATCCCGCAACTGCCGTTCAGAGAATCGCATCCACCGATAGGCCCGAGCCGCCAGTTCGGCGTCCACCTCGGCCCACACCGACCGATCCGCGGTCTCGGTGCGGGCGATAATCATCCGCACCACCCGATAATCGATATCCCCCACCGCGAATCGGGCCGCCACCAACGGCAACTTGTCGCGTAACACCCGCGCGTGATGCACCTGGGTACCGGCCCGACCCCTACTGATCCGCATCGCCGCCGACACCTCGGCGCACACCTCCTCATACGGGTCAGTTCGCCACAAAATACTGTCGATCAGTTCCTGTTCACGCAGGGTGTCCAACGCCCCGATCGCGGCGAACCGGGCCGCGATCGCCACCGACTCGGCCCGCGTGGCTGCGCCGACCTGGTCGATCAAGACGACATCCGACACCGTATCGAACATGTGTTCGAGTATGCCATCATCCACAGACAAGCACTGGCACTGCCGAAGCATGTCGTACCCCGAGAGGAATGTGGCGACCAAGCACCGATGAAAGGCGACCCGATGTGCTGGCTCTGCGACCACCCCGAGGCAACCCGGCAGGACTATCTCGATCTATTGCGGGAGAAGACTTTCAAGCGAGGCTGGGCGGTGATTTACGTCGAGCATGCCCGCAGACCGTTCGGCTACACGATCGGGCTCAGCGAGGCCGGGCTGCCCGAGTTGCTGATCACCGGACTGTCGCCGCTGATGACGAGCAAGCTGCTGAACACCGTGGCCGAATACATGGTGGACGAGTCCAAACCTGCTCCTGGTGACACCATCACGTTGCCCGATGACTGGTTCGCCGAATTCATCGAAGTCAGCGAGCCCACTGCCCATCTCGGTTTCGCAGTGGCGTTGTGCGGTCGCGATATCCGCGCGCTACAGGTCGTCTGGTACGACCGGCACGGTCACTCACCGTGGTGTTCCGAGTTCAACCGGGGCGGGCCTCGCCAACCTGTTCTCGGCTTGCGGGGTTCCCCCGAAAGCGCTTGAACATACTTCTTTCTGCCACCTGTCGATCAATTTCTGCCACCGGAAATTATGGCTCTGAGCAGTCGGTTTAGACAGACATACCGGCACGGAGAGCACAAGAAACGACAGCCGGACGAGACAGGAAGAAGCAGGAAAATGAAGAAGTTCGGATTCGCCGTCATCGCCGCCAGCGGACTGGGCGCAGCCGTTCTGGGCCTGGCCGCGCCGGCCGTGGCCGCCGAGCCCGCTCCCATCGCAGTCCCCAGCGCCGTCACCATCTCCTCGGGTGTCGACCACTTGGGCTGGCTGGACCAGATCCATCCCAAGCCGCAGGTGCCCAAGGTGGACAATACGGTGCGTCACAGCGGCCGCTGATCGCTGACGCCAAGCGGGGCAGTCCTGAAAAGGACTGCCCCGCTTGCTGTTCAGCGTCAGAAGGCGTAGCGGTGGTACTGCGCCATGTAGCGGAGTGCGGGCACGGGTTTCATGGCGGCCAGGGTCATCCGGTAGTACCAGGGCAGTATGTCGAACGACTGATCGTCGAGTGCGGACTTCCAGACCAGGAGCCGGGTACCCGGCACCGCGCGCAGGATGTCCTCGGGCTTGTTGATGGCCCAATGGAGTTTGGCCCCGGACCGGCGCACCACGGTGTTGACCCACTGTCCTTTGATCCCGAGCTTGTTGAAGGCATCGAATTGCAGTTCCCCGGAAGGGAATCCGTCGACGATACGCCGCAGCAGGGCAACGCCGTCGTGTTCGGTGAGGTACATCGTCAGCCCCTCGCCGATCATCAGCGTCGGCCGGTCGGCGGGAATGTCACGCAGCCAGGCCGGATCGGTCACCGACGCGGCGACCACGTGACAGTGCTCTGCCGACGGGTAGAGCTGCTCGCGCAGGTGCGCCACATCGGGATAGTCGATGTCGTACCACTCGACGCCGGGACCGGGCTCCAGCCGGAAGTACCGGCCGTCGAGGCCACAGCCCAGGTGCAGCACCACGGCCTCGGGATGAGCGTTCAAAAACTGGCGGGTCCAGCGGTCGAAGTGGGCGCTGCGCGTGGTCACCGACGGCGCGGTCGCCTCGGTGATCGAGGTGCGGCTCCAGTCGTAGTCGATACGCTCGGCGATCTGCTTGGCCAGTTTGTCGCCGAGGATCGGGTTGGGCAGCCCGGCATCGAGCGCTTTGGCGTAGAAGGTCGCCAGCATGGTCTGCGGCGCCCCGGAAAGGTCGACTTTCAGCTTGTCGGTCATATTCGCCAGGTTAGGCCGCAATCCGCTTGCCGCCCAGTGGCTTAACACCTGTCGGCGTGGTGTTCAGTTGCCCTTCTGCGCGCGTTTGGCCGCCCGGAGCCCCACCCAGAACTTCGCCGCCTCGGCGATCGATTCCTCCACCGGCCTTGGCTGCCAACCGAGTTCGCGGACGGCCTTGGAGTGGTCGAGCTCCGCCTCGGCCCGCATCAGACGCAGGGATTCCAGCGACAACCGCTCGTCGGTACCGCGCAGTTTGCCTTTGATGGTGCCTGCCGCGGCCAGCAGATAGGACACCGGTAGCGGGATCGACCGCTGCGGGGGCGCCACTCCCGCGGCCTCGGCAGCCAGCCTGGCCACCTCGGCGTTGCTGATCATCTTCTCGGAGATCAGATAGCGCTCACCGGGTGCGCCCCGGTCGGCGGCCAACAGCATGGCCTTGGCGGCGTCGTCGATACCGACGGCCTCCAGGTCGATCCCGCTCATCACGAACGGCAGCTTGCCGAACGCCGCGCCGGCGATGATCGCGCCGTGCGGGGTCCGGCCCCAGTCACCGCTGCCGTAGGTGGTGGACACGCACATCGCGACGGCAGGCACGCCGCGCTCGCGCGCGTACCGCAGCACCAGGTCTTCGGCCTGTACCCGCGAGCGCACGTAGGGCGTCACCTTCGACACGTCGACGACGTCGGCCTCGGTGGACCGCTTCCCGCGCTTGCGCCCGACGGTCACGTAGCTGCTGGTGTAGACGAACTTGCGCAGGCCCGTGATCTCGGCGGCCACCTCCAGCACGTTGCGAGTGCCCTCGACGTTGGTGCGGAACAGTGGCGCCGGATCACGCAGCCAGCCGCGCGGGTCGACGACGCAGTGGTAGACGACGTCGCAGCCGGTCATCGCCTTGCGCAGCGCCTCGGTGTCGAAGACGTCGCCCAGAACGCGCGTGACGTCGAGGTCGTCGATGCCGACGGTGTTGGCGTTGGGCCGCACCATGGCGCGGATCTCAGAACCGTCATCGGCGGCGACCAATTGCCGCAACACGTGGGAGCCCAGGAACCCGTTGGCCCCGATGACCAGCTTTGCGCCCACTAGTTCAGCCCCCGAACTTCTTGAGCCACGCTTCAGCCTCCTCGGTCAGGGTGCCGAGCTCTGCGGCCTTGCGGCACCACTTGCGGGCCGCAGAGGCGAAACGAAGGGGGTTGTAGACGTCTTCCTGGCGTGACCAGAGGCCGTCGCCGGCGTAGGTCAGGATCGAGATGTTGGTGGCGCTGATGATGGTGCCGTCGCCCGGATCGCGCATCGGGTTGTCCAGCTCGCAGATGATCCGGCCCGTGGGTTCGTCGATCACCGACCACAGCGACGGGAACGCGGTCATGTAGCTGCCCGGGAAGGTGGTCATGGTCTTCCAGATCCATGGCCGAACCTGTTCGCGGCCCTTCATGGTGCCCACCGCGTGTTCGATGTAGTCGACGTCGACGGTGTAGTGGTCCGCCCAGATGTCCCAGTTCTGGGTCTGGGCCGCCCGGTCCACGGTCTGCTCGAACGTCTCGAAGGCAGCGGCGAGTTCTTCGCGGCTGAAAGACCTGCTCGTCACCCCAAAACTAGAACACGTTCTACCGGGCTTTGTCGAGGCCTGTCACTGCACGGCAAGAACCTGCCGCGACCCCAGCGGTGCCTGCAGCGGCACTTCGGCGGCGCCGGAAACGGCGAGCGCGATGCACATCCGGCCGACGGCCTCCGGTGGCGTTCCGCCGCGCAGCTCGACCGTGACGGTCTCGGGAGTTTCCCGCGTGACGAGGTGCACCCCGAAGCAGTCGGGAGTGCCCGCGGTGAAGTTGACCCGCAGGCCCTCACCGTCACGGCTGAACGATTCGATGTCGGTCCGGTGTGGGTCCACGATCGCCGGATTGTCGACGAAGAGGGTGCGTGCGGGATCCGGCGCCACCTCGGGCACCGCGACGGGGTTCGGGTCGGCCGCGGCGGTGGGGCATCCGGCCAGCAGGAGTAAAGACGCGAGGCCCGTGGTTGCAACTGCACGCATGACCACCACGGTAATCACGGAGCACAATGGGGAACATGGGCAACTATTCGACAGCGATCCTTGCCGGCGGCTGCTTCTGGGGCATGCAGGATCTGATCCGCAAGCAGCCCGGCGTGGTCTCCACCCGCGTCGGCTACACCGGCGGCCGCAACGACCATCCGACGTACCGGAACCATCCGGGCCACGCGGAGGCCATCGAGATCGAGTACGACCCGGCACAGACCGACTTCCGCGCGCTGCTCGAGTTCTTCTTCCAGATCCACGATCCGTCCACCAAGGATCGGCAGGGCAATGACGTCGGCACCAGCTACCGGTCGGCGATCTTCTACCTCGATGACGAGCAGAAGCGCATCGCGCTGGACACCATCGCCGACGTGGATGCGTCGGGATTGTGGCCGGGCAAGGTGGTCACCGAGGTGACGGCCGCGACCGATTTCTGGGAGGCCGAGCCCGAGCACCAGGACTATCTGGTGCATTACCCCAACGGGTACACCTGCCACTTCCCGCGGCCGGGCTGGAAACTACCCAAGCGGCAGACGGCGAGCCAGTAGCCACGCGTGCGGTCGCCGGACGCCGCGCTGGCCGGCGCGCCCGCCGCCTGGGCGAGGAGCATCGACGCGACGGAGACCGTGGAGATAGGTCCGTCACCGCGTGTCGACAGCTTCGAGGCGTTCGAGCGGGTGTTCCGCGATGACGAGGGTCTGGCGTGGTGGGTCAGCGCCATCGGCTGGCTGGTGATCACCGGCTGCGCCGGCATCGCCGTGTATGTGGTCGCCTCAGCCGGACTGCCATGGCGGCAGCGGCCGTCGGTAGCGCCGTTCGTGTATGCCCTCTGGGCAATTGTCGGGTTGCCCGGCGCGATCGGCTGGGTCTGGTACACCGTCAGCACGGTGCGCGAGATCCGCGGCCGCCCCGGCGAGCTTCGAGCGGCCTATGACAGATGGCGGCACTGCGGGGTGTTGACCCGCAGTGTTCCGACCGGCCGTAGCTACCGGCCCGCTCTTGACGAGAATCCGCTCAGCATCAACATATTGATCCGGCCCGGCACCGACGCGCGCGCTGCCGGACGGCTGCGGGCCAGCGTCCGTGACTGGTTCCGCGACGTGGATGTCGATGCCGCCGAAGCGTTGTTCCAGGGTCGCCACGTCATCCCCGCCGAGGACATCTTCGGCGGCGACGCCTGCGGCGGATTCGTCACGAACCGGCCCACCCGCAACAACTGGATCCTGCTGTTGCCGCCCGTCCGCTCCGGAGCGGAGTGGACCAGGTTCCAGATGAGCGCCGACACCGCGCGCGACCTGCAGCCGGAGTAAGACCGTTTCAGCCGGGCACGCCGGCGCCCAGCGGCGTGGCCCGGCGGCGCACGACCATGCGCCCGCCGGATTTCGGTGTATAGGCCACCCCGCGGGAGTGCACCTTCTCACCGGGCGCCGTGGTCGTCTGGATCTCGAAGTGCCGCAAGATGGTTCGCAGCACCACGTCCATCTCGACGTTGGCGAACACCGCGCCGACGCAGCGCCGGGTGCCGCCGCCGTACGGTAGCCAGCCCAGACCGGGGCGGCTGCCGACGAATCGCCGCGGGTCGAACCGCTCCGGATCGGAGAACTCCTTCTCGGCCTCCTGGATCTGCGAGATCGCCACGATGATCGAGTGCCCGCGTGGGATCTCCCACTCCCCCAGCCGGATCGACGGCGCATAAACGTGGCGGCCGGAGAAGTCGATCACGGTGCGGTTGCGCTGCACCTCCAGGATGGTGGCCTGGCGGTATTCGTTGCCATCGGTGGCGGCCTCGGCCACCAGCTCGTCCAGCACCTGCGGATGACGGCTGATCCGCTCGAAGGCCCAGCCCAGAGTCGACGCCGTGGTCTCGTGGCCGGCGGCCAGCAGGGTCAGCAGTTCATCGCCGATGTCCTTGCGGGACATGGCCGATCCATCCTCATAGGTGCTACGCAGCAGCAGCGCCAAGATGTCGTCGCGACTGTCGAATTCGGGGTCGGCTTCGACCTTGTCGATCAACCGGTCGATTACGGCGTCGTACTCCTGGCGGTATCTGGCCAACCGGCCCCAGGGGCTGAACCGGCCGTAGGTCCGGGTCGGGGTCGGCACCACGACCAGTCTCGACCCCAGGGTGACCCAGGGCGGGATGATCCGGCGCAAGTCGTCGAGCTGTTCACCGTCGGCGCCGAACACCGCGCGCAGGATCACGTTGAGGGTGATCCGCATCATCGGTTCGAGCGTCTCGAATTCCTCGCCGTCGGGCCAGTTCTCCGCCTCCCGGAGGGTTTCTTCTTCGAAGATCCGCTCGTAGTTCTTGATGCTCTTGCCGTGGAACGGCGGGGTGAGCAGCTTGCGCCGGCGGCGATGGTCGGTGCCGTCGAGCGCGAAGACCGATCCGGACCCCAGGATGCGGCTCAGGTTGGGCTGGATGTTGCCGACGTCGTCGGTGTTGGCCGCGAAGAGCTGTTTCGCGAGTTGGGCATCGGCGATCAGCACCGTGGGGCCGAAGATCGGGAGCGTGAGGCTGAAGACGTCGCCTTGGCGGCGCGCGACCTGTTTGACCACCCATCGCCGCGCCAAGGCAAAGCCGATGGCCTGTAACGGCTTCGGCACCCGCGCGGCGGGCGGGTACCGGCCCGGCTCCGCGCTCCCGGTGGGCGTCTCGGTGGTCTTCTCAGCAGCTACGAGCTCGGTCATACCATCTCCAGCCAAGTCCTGGTACCGCGCAGTACCAACGGTTGTAAGGTACGGTACTCTCAGGTACCAGGCAGCGCAAGGGGGTCACGGACAATGACCGCACTCAGCCATGCCGGTTCACCCGTCGACAGCTACCGGCTGCGCCTGCTCGACGGCCTCGCCGCGGCGATCAACGACAAGGGGTACCGCGAGACCACCGTGGCCGACATCGTCCGCCACGCACGCACGTCCAAGCGCACGTTCTATGACCAGTTCGGCACGAAGGAAGACTGCTTCCTCGAGTTGCTCCGCGCCAACAACGCCGCCCTCGTGGACGGCATCCAGTCCGCCGTCGATCCCGAGTCGCGCTGGCCGGATCAGATCGGGCAGGCCGTGGGAGCGTATGTCGACCACATCGCCTCCGCCCCGGCCATCACCCTCAGTTGGATCCGCGAACTGCCGGCGCTGGGCAGCCGGGCCCGCCCACTGCAGCGCGAAGCCCTGCGCGATCTCACCGATCTACTGATCGAGCTCAGCGACAGCGCCGGCTTCCGCCACGCCGGCCTGCCTCAGCTCACCGAGCCGATGGCCATCATCCTGCTGGGCGGACTACGCGAACTGACTGCGCTGATCGTCGAGGACGGCCGCGACATCCATGAGATCTACGGGCCCGCCGTGGCCGCCTCGACGGCGATCCTGGGGCCGCCGCCGACTCAGCCGCCATCACCCTAAAAAGAACTACATCGTTTTACTTTGTGACGTTCGGCAGGCGCTCCAGAACGGCTAGGACAAGAACGTGGGCCGCGTCGATCAGTTGCGCACGCGGACGGCGGCGGTGGTCGAGCAGCCACTGTGCGGCAATGGTGGTGACAGCCCCGATGATCCCTTGCGCGATGATGTGCAATTGGGGTTTCGTGAGCGCACTGGACCTGAACGAACCGCCGGCCAGCGCCTCGACCGAATTGGCGAACCGCTCGGTTTGAGCCGCGTATGCGGCATCGATGGTGGGACTGACCCCCAGTATCTCCAACAGAGTGATTCGGGCAGCCAGGTCAGGTGCGCGCGGTCACCCCGGACTGACCGAGCAGCAAGCGCGCCGACTTCTCCAGCCGTTGCGTGATGGCCGTGTACGGGTCATAGCCCATGCCCGCCCACACCAAGGTCCCGGTGTAAAGCAGTTCCAGGGCCTCGATGACGTCAAGGTCCACATCGGGTCCGAGCGCGGCGACCAGCCGACCCCGGATGTCCGCACCGATGCGCTGCCGCAGTGCCTCCACGTCGGGGTCCTTGCCGAGCAGCGCGTTGGTCACGGCGCCGGCGAACTCGGGTTCATCGGCCACCAGGGACGCGATGTGCTGCAACACCTCGACCACCCGGGTGGCCGGGTCGGCCGATTCGTGCGCGGCAGGCGGTGCCGCCGACAGCCGGCGCCAGAACACCTCGGCCACGAGATGTTCCTTCGACGAGAAGTACGTGTAGGCGGTCGCGGCCCCGACCCCGGCTTCGGAGGCGACCCGGCGCACGGTCAGCCCGGCGAATCCGTCCCGGATGATCAGCTGCACCGCGGCCTTTCCCAGGCGTTCGACGGTGTCAGCCTGCCGGGCACTCAGGCGGCGGCGCGTCGACTCCAGGGCCGCATCGGACACGTGTCCGGACGCTACTACAACTACCTGTCGCCAGCAACGGTAGGTTGGGCTTCCATGAGCACCGCTGACACCGCCCTGCCGCCCCGCGCCGAGCGCCTGTTCACCCTCGCCGAGCAGGTCACCGGCTTCATGCCGGCCGATGAGGGCCGCGCCCTTTACGACGCCGGGATGCGCTATCTCGGCGGCGGGGTGGGGGTCGAGATCGGCACCTACTGCGGCAAGTCGACGGTGATGCTCGGCGCCGCCGCGCAGGAGACGGGTTCGGTGCTCTATACCGTCGACCATCACCACGGTTCGGAGGAACATCAGGTCGGCTGGGAGTACCACGACACCACCATGGTCGACCCGGTGACCGGACTGTTCGACACCCTGCCCACCATGCGCCACACGCTGGACGCCGCGGGCCTGGACGAGCACGTGGTCGCCATCGTCGGCCGGTCACCCGTGGTGGCCCGGGGCTGGCGAATGCCGTTGCGGCTGTTGTTCATCGACGGTGGCCACACCGAGGAGGCCGCCCAGCGTGACTTCGACGGCTGGGCCCGCTGGGTCGAGGTGGGCGGCGCCCTGATCATCCACGACGTGTTCCCCAACCCCGAAGACGGCGGCCAGGCCCCGTTCCACATCTACCAGCGCGCACTGGCGACGGGCGCGTTCGACGAGGTCGCCGCGACGGGTTCGATGCGGGTGCTGCAGCGGACCTCCGGCGAGCCGGGCGTGCTGGACTAACGGTCGCTGACCACGCATTCGCAGTCGTACTCGCCCTCCAGGCCTCGCGGCAATCCTTCGCCGCGGAAGATCCCGCTGGCGGCGGTCGTCGAGGACAATGCGTCGGCGGCCAGGATCATCGCCGCCCCGGTCCAGGTCGTGCGTTCCTCGGGCCAGCGCTTGCCATCGGCGAAAACCAGTCCGGTCCAATAGGATCCATCGTCCTCGCGCAGGTGCTGCATGGCCGCGAACTGCTCGTGGGCCCGACGGGTGTCACCGATCGCGTCCAGCGCCATCACCAGTTCGCAGGTTTCCGCGCCGGTGACCCAGGGCCGGTGGTCGACGCACCGGATGCCCAGCCCGGGCACCACGAAGTCGTCCCAGCGGTCATCGATCCGGGCCTGCGCCGCACCATCCCGCAGGGCCCCGCCGAGCACCGGGTAGTACCACTCCATCGCATGGGTGTCCTTGGCCGAGAACGCCTCTGGATGCGCTGCGATGGCGTGGCCGAGACGGCCGACGGCGACCTCCCATTCCGGCTGGGGGTCGTCGAGGTAGTCGGCGAGGGCCAGCCCGCACCGGATGCTGTGGTACACACTGGCGCAGCCGGTGAGCAGCGCCTCCTCGACCGGGCCCGCCGCGCTTGCCGCCCAGTAGATCTCGCCACCGGAGGCCTGCAGTCCCAGCACAAAATCCAGCGCCCGGGTCACCACCGGCCACATCAGCTCGGCGAAGGAGCGGTCCCCGGTGATCAGCACGTGGTGCCAGACACCGGTGGCCACGTAAGCGCAGAAGTTGCTGTCACTGTTGGCATCCTCGACGACGCCGTTGCGCAGCTGGATCGGCCAGGAACCGTCGGCGCGCTGCACGGTGCGGCACCAGTCGAATGCCGCGCGGGCGGGTTCGATCAGTCCGGCCACGGTCAGCGCCATGGCGTTTTCCACGTGGTCCCACGGGTCGGTGTGGCCGCCGTCGAACCACGGCAGGGCGCCGGATGATTCCTGGGTCGCGGCGATCGATCGCGCCGTCTGCAGGCAGTCTTCTGGTGTCAAAACTCCGGACACACCGGGGATCTCAGGAACCAGCACAGTGGCGGCCTACCCGCTCGTTTCCGGCTTGCGGAAGTAGAGTGCGACGCTCTTGCCGATCACCGGGTTCAGCAGCGATTCGGCCGTGCGGGTGACCCAGGGTCGGCCCATCATGTCCCACACCAGCAGCTGGTGATACGCCTTGACGGCGAAATGGTCGTTCTTCTCCGTGCCGACAAGACATTTCAGCCACCAGTAGGGTGAGTGCAGCGCGTGCTCGTGGTGGGTGTGGGTGAGCGTGAGCCCGTGAGCCAGGACCTTGTCGCGCAGTTCGTCGGCCTTGTAGATGCGGATGTGCCCGCCCTCGTTGGCGTGGTAGGAGTCCGACAGCAGCCAGCACAGCTTCTCGGGCAGCCAGCGCGGCACCGTGATGGCCAGCGAGCCACCGGGTTTGAGGACGCGCACCAGCTCGGCGATCGCCCGGTCATCCTGCGGAACGTGCTCCAGGATCTCCGAGGCGATCACGCAGTCGAAGCTGGCGTCATCATACGGCAGGTCTAGTGCGTCACCCTTGACGGCCTCGCCCTTGGCAGACAGCGGAACTTCGCCCTCTTCCCGCATGGCCTGCAGCATGGTGTCGACGTCGTTGAGGTCGGAAACGCTCTGGTCGAAACCGATCACATCCGCCCCGCGCCGGTACGCCTCGAAGGTGTGCCGGCCGGCGCCGCAACCGACATCGATCACCGTGGTGCCCGGTCCGACACCGAGCCGATCGAAATCGACGGTCAGCATTTGGTTACCTTCCCCGCCCGCTCACAGGCCATCTCGTACACGGACACCGTCTGCGCGGCAACCGATTCCCAACTGAAGACGTCGAGTGCCCGCTGCCGTCCGGCGGCGCCGAGTCTGCGGCGCTCCAACGGCGAGTCGAGCAGTTCGCCGAGCACCGTGGTCAGCTCGTCGACGTCGGCCGGGCGCACCAACCGGGCGCAGGCTCCGTCGTCACCGACCACCTCGGGCAGTGCACCCGCGCGGCTCGCCACGATCGGGGTGCCGCTGGCCATGGCCTCCACGGCGGGCAGCGAGAAGCCTTCGTACAGCGACGGGATGCAGGCCACCTCGGCGGAGGCCAGCAGCGCGGCGAGCTCCTCGTCGGACAACCCACTCGAGCTGTGCACGATGTCGGAAATGCCGAGTTCGGCAATGAGTTTCTCGGTCGGCCCGTTCGGTTCGAGCTTGGACACCAACTGCACGTCGAGGTTGCGTTCCACCCGCAGCCGGGCCACCGCGTGCAGCAGGTGGCTGACCCCCTTGAGCGGCACGTCGGCGCTGGCGATCGCGATGATGCGGCCGCTGACGCGCTGCTCGGCGGGCCTGAACAGTTCGGTGTCGACCCCCAGCGGCACGATGTGCAGCTGTTCCGGCGACACCCCGAAGTCCTCGGCGATGTCGGCGGCCGAGGACGACGACACCGTGAGCAGTTCGGGGATCCGGCGGGCCACCTTCTTCTGCATCTCGGCAAAGCCGTACCAGCGCCGCACCAGCGGCTTGCGCCACCACTTGGCGGCGGCGATCTCGACCACCCGGTCGCGGGTGATCGGGTGGTGCACGGTGGCCACCACGGGCAGGCCTCCGGCGGCGATCTTCAACAGCGCCGAGCCCAGGCTCTGGTTGTCGTGGACCACATCGAACTCGTCGCGGCGGTCGGCCAGGATCCGGGCGACCCGCATGGTGAAGGTGCGCGGCTCCGGGAAGCCGGCGCTCCACATCGTGGCCAGCTCGAGCGCGTCGATGTGGTCGCGGATCTCGCTGGGCCTGGGCACCCGGAAGGGGTCGGGCTCGCGGTACAGATCCAGGCTCGGGACCTTGGTCAGCGTGACCCGCGGGTCCAGGCCCTCGGGGTACGGCTGGCCGGAGAACACCTCGACGTCATGGCCGAGTTCGGCCAGGCCGCGGCTGAGATGGCGCACGTATACGCCCTGACCGCCGCAGTGAGTCTTGCTCCGATAAGACAGCAACGCGATACGCATAATCAGATCACCCGACGGCCGGAAGCGTGCTGAGCTGGGAATATACGCTCACGCGTCGACTCCGAACCCTCTGGACATGTGTCCAGACTATAGTTTGGCCGGCTAGCAGACGCAACGCGTCCGCCGCCGCTCAGGCAGGCGGGAAGCCCCCGGTGGCAACCGGCCCCCATCGCGTCGGCGTGACCCGGATCAGGCACTTGCGCTGATCCACCATCGCCTGCCGGTACTCGTCCCAGTCGGGGTGTTCACCGGCCACCGCACGGAAGTAGTCGACCAGCGGTTCCACCGCCTCCGGCAGTCCGATCACCTCGGCGTCGCCGTCGACTTGCACATACGGGCCGTGGAACTCATCGGACAACACGGTCACGCTGGCCCGCGGCGTGCGGCGGAGGTTGACGGCCTTGGCCCGCTGCGGATAGCTGGCGATCACGATGCGACCCTGCTGGTCGACCCCACCTGTCACGGGCGAGCTCTGCACTGAGCCGTCGGCGCGGAACGTGGTGAGCACCATGCGGTGTCGTGGGCGCACGAATTCCAAGAGTTCGTCGATGCCGACGGTGTCGGCGGTCGCGTATTTCCGGGCCATGCCTCGACGGTAGTCGAATCAGCCTGTCAACCAACCTGATCGGGGACGACGAATGCGAACGGCCGGGGGAATCCCAGCCCGGCCAGCCGCTCCCCCCGTACCGCCGCGACCTCGACCGCGAGCACCCTTCCTGACGACGGTTCGTAGCACTGGAGGACCGTCTCGTCTGCGTCGACGATCAACACCCAGTGCCGCGGGATCCCGCGCTCGCCGATGAGCATCGCCACCGGCCATCCCGCGGCGACGGCGCGGCGCACATCCGTCAACGTGTCGCGCGCACCCCGGAAACGCCGCCACCGATATGTCACACCGCGTTTCGCGCTGTGGCCGGTCAGGGCGCGAGCCATCCCCGCGGGAGTGGTTCCGAGCCGGCGGGGCCAGATCCGGTTGACCGCGGCGTGGATTCGGCCCTGTTCCGCGTCGAACCAGGCGTCGCCGTCCGGGTTCAGCAACTCCGACCGATAGGCGGGATCCAGCATGGCACCGGCCACCACGGCCACGGTCGGGCCACAGGTGATCCCGTCGCGCTGCCGCAACCGCAACGCCGCCAGTTTCCCTGGCTTCACACAGATCCGGTCATCGGTCAATCAATTCCTGCCATCGGAATTAAAGTGCCTGAGCTGCCGGTTCCAACCGACATACCGAAGCGTAGCGAAAACGGAAAAAGAGGACAGGACAGTGCGAAACACAATCGGAAAGTCACGAATCGTCGCCGCGGTCATCGGTGGCCTGGCGGCCGCAACGATCGCCGCGGCCGCGCCGGCCGCAGCCGCTCCCAGCGGCCCCAGCAATGCCCAGCAGACCATCAGGCAGCTGCAGTCACAGGGCTACACGGTGATCGTCAACCGACTCGGCACCTCGCCGCTGGCCGAGGCCGAGGTGGTGGCCGTCCGGCCCGGACCGAACTTCAGCCGCACCGACACCCTGAGCGCGGTCACGCAACGCACGGTTTACGTCGACGTCAAGTAGCAGGGCGCCAAGTGGCAGACAGCCACTGCCATCCGGGTCGATAATGACCGGATGGCAGTGAAGATGGCCGATCTGCTGGGCGGAGCGCTCGGCGCGCTGCGATACCAGCCCACTACCAAGCGAATTCGGGCCTGCCTCGGCGGCGAACCGGTCGCCGACACCGACACGGCGCTGTTGGTGTGGGAACCACGGCGCGTGGTCCCGACGTACGCGGTGCCGCGCTCGGCGCTCGCCGCGCAACTGGTCCCGGCCGGCGGGGACGTGGGCGATGACGAGATTCCCGGTTTTCTCGACCCCTCGGTGCCCTTCACCGCCCACACCTGCCCGGGCACCTCGTTCGACGTCATCGCCGGTGAGGAAACCGGCGCGGCCGCGGCTTTTCAGCCAGACGACGCGGACCTGGCCGGCTATCTGGTCCTGGACTTCGCGACTTTCGAATGGCGCGAGGAGGACGAGCCGATCGTCGCGCATCCGCACGATCCGTTCCACCGGATCGACACGCGACGCAGCCGCCGACGCATCCGCATCGAGGTCGACGGCACGTTGCTCGCCGAATCATCAAGTCCCATATTGTTATTCGAGACCGGCCTGCCGACCCGCTATTACCTGCCCCGGGACAGTGTGACGGCCGACCTGGACGTCAGCAACACCGTAACCTACTGCGCGTACAAGGGCCGGGCCACCTACTATTCGGTACCCGGCGGGCCCGCCGATCTGGCCTGGGCCTATCACGAACCGCTGATCGAGGCGACGCCCGTCCGCGATCGCATCTGTTTTTTCGACGAGCACGTCGATGTGTTCATCGACGACAAACCGGTGAATCGCCCCGTCACGCCGTGGAGCTGACGGGAACATCTGTTTCGACCCGCCCAGTTCTGGCAACATCACTCACCGACACCACAGTCCGTTGATCGGGGGTCATGATGGGCTCACCAGACGTAACGCTCAGCGCGGCCGCCGGCACCGAGGGCGGTGGCGCCGCTCTCGATCAGGTGATCGGCATGTCGGTGGTCGCGATGATCGTCACGGTCGCCCTGCTGTGGATCGGTTACCTGCACCGCAACCGGCGCATCACCTGGCTGAACAACTTCGCCGAATGGCTGGGCCGCAAATTCCACCGGCCGCCGTGGGTGGCGCTTCAGGTATTCCTGTTCACCGCGACCATCATCTGTGCGCTGTTCGGCTTCATCTGGGACGTCAGCCTCCACATCGGTAAGGGCCGCGATGCCGGCCCGCTGGCCAACCCGGCCCACTACTTCATCCTGATCGGGCTGTTCCTGTTGTTCATCGCGGGTTCGATGGCGATCGTGCTGCCGTACGACAAGCCTGGACCGGCCGCGCTCCGCATCACCCGCAACTGGTACGCGCCGGTCGGCGGTGTGTTGATGGCACTGTGCGGGCTGTACGCGCTCATCGGTTTCCCACTCGACGACATCTGGCACCGGATCTTCGGCCAAGACGTGACACTGTGGGGCCCAACCCATTTGATGCTGATCGGCGGAGCGGGCCTGTCTTTGATCGCGGTGCTGCTGTTGGAGCACGAGGGCCGGGTGGCGATGGGGCCGGAGTTGGCCGAGGACACCAAGTTCAACAAGTTCCTGTACTTCCTGTCCTTCGGTGGTCTGTTCATCGGTCTCTCGGTGTTCCAGATCGAGTACGACTTCGGCGTCGAGCAGTTCCGCCTGGTGCTGCAACCGATGATGATCGCGGGCGCGGCCGCCCTGGCCGCCGTCGCGGCGCGGTTGGTGCTCGGCCCGGGTGCCGCCCTGATCGCCGCCGGGTTCGCGATCGCGTTGCGCGGGGCCGTCGCCTTCATCGTCGGCCCGGTCTTCGGTGCGCCGACGAGTTGGTTCGCGTTGTACCTCGGTCCGGCCCTGGTGGTCGAACTCATCGCCCTGACGCCACTTGTCAAGCGTCCCATCCTGTTCGGTGCCGTCAGTGGTCTCGGCGTGGCAACCGTCGGGCTGTGGCTGGAATCGCTGTGGATCGGCGCGGTCTACCACTATCCGTGGCCCACCAGCATGTGGGGCGAAGCCCTGGCGATGGCGATCCCGGTAGCGGTCGCGATGGGGCTCTGCGGCGCGCTGCTGGCCCTCGTGCTCACCGGACAGCCGTTGCCGCGGCCCGCGGTCGGCATCTCCGTCGTGGTGGCGACCGTGCTGGTGATCGGTGGCGCCGTGGCCAACGGGCTGCGGACCGAGGTTCCGGAAAATGCCGAAGCCACGATCACCTTGACCGAGCTCCCGGCCGACGCGGGGCAGCGGATGGTCTCCGCCGACGTGCAGATCACCCCGAACGACCTGGTCAGCGACGATCCGGAATGGGTGTCGATCCTGGCCTGGCAGGGCGGGCTGGCCAACGACAGCGGCCTGGTCATCGACCAGTTGGAGAATGTCGGCCCCGGCCATTACCGCTCGACGCGACCCATCCCGGTATCCGGCAGCTGGAAGACGCTGCTGCGCGTGCAGGACGGCACCACCATGGCCGGCGTACCGATCTTCCTGCCCGCCGATCCGGGCATCGGCGCCGAGGAGACCCCGGCAATGGCGTCGAGCACCCGCGAGTTCGTCCAGGAGATCACGATCCTGCAGCGCGAACGCAACCTCGACCACCCGACCTGGCTGTACAACGTGGCTTCGCTCGTGGTGCTGGTGTGCACGCTGATCCTGATCGCCGGGTTGACGTGGGGCGCGGGCCGGATCAACGCCAGGGAGTTGGCCGCGGGCCGTGAACCCGCTGGACTGCAATGACATATCCGATCCAGTACCAGGCCGACCACACGTTGCTGTTGGCGTTGCCTGCCTTCGCACCGGCTCTCGTCGTGGTGGGTGTCGTGGTGTACATCGCCATGCGGGACCGGCGCCGCAAGGACGACGGTGATCCATCTCAAGATGACGAGGTGCACTCCTCCGGCGAAGATGGTTCACCGTGATCAACGTCAAAAGCAGTGTCCTCGTCCTGGTCTCCGCCTTCGCCCTGGTGACGGCCGGTTGTGGCGGCTCCGGCGAGGGCGAGAAGGCCGACGCCCCAGCCGGTTCGGCCACTCCCTCGGCGACCACGGTCAACCCGTCGGACATGACCGACCAGCAGCAGGCGCCGGCCCGGCTGCTCATCGACGCCACCATCAAGGGCGGCGAGGTCACGCCGACCAACGAACGGCTGCAGGGCAAGGTGGGCCAGCCGATCGTGGTGCGGGTGAACAGCGATGCCGCCGACGAGTTGCACGTGCACTCCAATCCCGAGCACACCTTCAAGATCGAGCCCCGTAACGGTCAGCAGTTCCAGTTCACCGTGGACGTGCCCGGCACCGTCGACATCGAGCTGCATGAGTTGAACCGCACGATCGCCAGCGTGCAAGTGCAGCAGTGACGGCCGGGTCGACCGCGGTACTGGCCCATGGTCTGGGCGGTTCGACCGATCTTCCGATCCCCTATACGTACGCGCTGATCGGCGCGGCCTGGACGCTGACGTTCACCTTCGCCGTGGTGGCGCTGGCCTGGCGACGGCCCCGGTTCGATCCGGCCAAGCCGGGACGGGCGCTGCCGTCGTGGGTGACGACGACGGTCGATTCGCCCGCGACCCGGTGGACGGTGGGGCTGTTCGCACTCGCGTTGACCGGCTGGGTGGCGTTCACCGCGTTCACCCGCCCGCCGGCCACCAATCCCCTGCCCGGTGTCTTCTACGTGCTGCTCTGGGTCGGATTGGTCGCGGCCTCGGTGCTGTTCGGCCCGGTATGGCGGCTGATCTCGCCCATCCGGGCACTGTGCCGGTTCCTGCCCCTGGGCCGGCGACGCTACCCCGAACGGCTCGGATACTGGCCCGCCGCCGCCGGGCTGTTCGCGTTCGTGTGGCTGGAGCTGGCCAGCCCGGACCCGGGATCCGTTGGAGCCATTCGCAACTGGCTGCTGATCTACCTCGCGGTGACCTTCGCCGGCGCGGTGTGCTGCGGGCCGCGATGGCTGGAGAGTGCCGACCCGTTCGAGGTGTACAGCACCGTCGCCTCACGGGTCTCACCGCTGCGCCGTCACGACGGGCGCCTCGTGGTGGGCAACCCGTTCGATCACCTGCCGTCGCTGCCGGTGCGGCCCGGACTCGTCGCCGTGCTGGCGGTGTTGCTGGGCTCGACCGCGTTCGACAGCTTCTCGGCCATGCCCCAGTGGCGCAACTTCGTCGATGCGCACTCGGAATCCGTCTTGGGCGCCAGCCTGATCCGCACCACGGGTTTGTTGGTCTTCGCCGCCACGGTCGCGGTCACGTTCTGGGCGGCCACCCGCGCCACCGGCGGCGTCGATCGCCGGCTGCGCCGCGAGTTGCCCGGGCTGATGGCGCATTCGCTGATCCCGATCGTCATCGGCTACGTGTTCGCGCACTATCTGTCCTACCTGGTCGAGCGTGGTCAGCAGACCGTGATCACGCTGTTCAGTCTGGACGGTGTGGAGGTCAACTACTTTCTGTCGATGCACCCGACGCTCCTGGCCACCCTGAAGGTCGGCTTCGTGCTGGCCGGTCACGTGGCCGGGGTGATCGCGGCGCACGACCGGGCGCTGCGTCTGCTGCCGAAACAACATCAGCTCACCGGGCAGCTCGCGACGATGCTGGTGATGGTCGGCTACACCTTCACCGGCCTGTACCTGCTGTTCGGCGGGTAGCGTCGGGACCATGCAGGCGTCCAGGCAGCCCCGGGCTCTCATCGTGGTCGACGTGCAGAACGATTTCTGCGAGGGCGGCTCGCTGGCCGTGACCGGCGGTGCCGCGGTGGCCCGCGGCATCACCGCATTGCTGGCCTCCGACCACGGGTACGACCATGTGGTGGCCACCAAGGATTTCCACATCGATCCGGGTGACCATTTCTCCGACACCCCGGACTTTCAGAACTCGTGGCCGCGGCACTGCATGGCCGATACACCGGGGGCGTCGTTTCATCCCGAGTTCGATCCGGCCGTGGTCGAGGCGGTGTTCAAGAAGGGCCACCATTCGGCGGCCTACAGCGGATTCGAGGGTGTCGACGATTCCGGGACGGCATTGGCCGACTGGCTGGCCGCGCGAGGTGTCGCAGCAGTGGACGTCGTGGGCATCGCCACCGACTACTGCGTCGCCGCCACCGCTGCCGACGCGGTCCGAGCCGGGTTGCGCACCCGGGTGCTGACCGGGCTGACCGCCGGTGTCGCACCCGAGAGCTCTACCGCGGCGTTGACCGAATTGCGTTCGGCCGGAGTGGAAATCAGCTAGTCGGATCGACGGGCCGCCCCGTCCAGCGTGGGTCCCGACGCTCGACGTGGGCGCGCACGCCTTCGCGGGCGTCGTCGTGGGCCATCAGCTGAAGGTGGATCTCGGTCTCCCGGGCACCCACCCCCGCCCGGTCGAGGTCATACGAATCCCACAGCAGCCGCTTGCTCGCCGCCACGGACATCGGCGCGGTGTTGACGGCGATGTCGTGAGCGAGTTCCATGGCGGCGGGCAAGACCTGCTCGGCCGGCAGGACGCGGCTGCCCAGTCCGAGTTCGACGGCGCGGTGGCCGTCGAAGGTGGCACCGGTCAACAGGATCTCCGCGGCGTTGGCCAGACCCACCAGCCGGGGCAGAACCCAGTGCGAGTAGGCGTCGCCGACCATCCCGCGGCGGGCCTGCACCACGCCGTAGCGGGCGTCGGCGGCGAAGAACCGGATGTCGCATTGCAGTGCCAGGGTCAGCCCGATACCGATGGCGTGCCCGTTGACCGCTGCGATCACGGGCTTGCCGAGGGTCCAGGCCGGCACGGCCAGGCCCGCGGCACTGAATTCCGGTCCGGGTTCGGTGAAGGTGCTCTCCCCCGCGCCGAGATCGGCTCCGGCGCAGAACGCGGGTGGGGCTCCGGTCAGCACGATCACCCGGATCCCGTCGTCGGTGTCGCACCGCGTGTAGGCGTCGGCCAACTCCTCACGCATTCCGTCACCGAACGCGTTGCGCTGCCGAGGTCTGTGCAGCGTGATGGTCGCGACGGATCTGTCGAGGTCGACCCGTAGGGTCCGGTACTCCGACAGGTCAGCGCGAGAGGTCACAGCTCGTAACGTACCGCCGCCCGTTCGCCCGGCCGTAGGTCCCCGAGCGCCGTATCGTCGATTTTGTGACCTCCACGGATCAAGTTGACCGAAGCACTCTGGAAACGTGGCGGGGTAAGGCCTACCCACTGGGCGCCACCTACGACGGCTCGGGAACCAACTTCGCGTTGTTCAGCGAGGTCGCCGACCGGGTCGAGCTGTGCCTGTTCGATCCGGACGAGTCCGGGGCGTTGCACGAGACGCGGCTGACGCTGCCCGAGGTGGACGGATTCGTCTGGCACGGTTTCGTTCCCGGTATCGAGCCCGGCCAGCGCTACGGCTACCGGGTCCACGGCCCGTACGACCCGGCGAACGGCCACCGGTGCAACCCGAACAAGCTGGTGCTGGACCCGTACGCCAAGGCCATCGAGGGTTCCTTCGCGTGGGGGCAGTCGCTGTTCTCCTACAACTTCGACGATCCGGACAGCCGCAACGACGACGATTCGGCGGCCGACATGCCGAAGGCCGTGGTGATCAACCCGTACTTCGACTGGGGCGTCGACCATCCCCCCGGCCACGAGTACGCCGACACCGTCATCTACGAGGCGCACGTCAAGGGTCTGACCCAGACTCATCCGGACATCCCCGAGCAGTTACGCGGAACCTACGCCGCTGTCGCACACCCGGCGATCATCGAGCACCTGAAAGGACTGGGGGTCAACGCGATCGAGTTGATGCCGGTGCACCACTTCGTGGATGACTCCACCCTGGTCGAGAAGGGGCTGTCGAATTACTGGGGTTACAACACAATCGGTTTTCTGGCGCCCGACCCCCGGTACAGCTCGTCGTCCACCCCCGGCGGTCATGTCCAGGAGTTCAAGGCCATGGTGCGGGAGTTGCACGCCAACGGCATCGAGGTGATCCTCGACGTGGTCTACAACCACACGGCCGAGGGCAATCACCTCGGCCCGACCCTGTCGATGCGCGGGATAGACAACGCTGCCTATTACCGGCTGGTCGACGACGAGTTGCAGTACTACATGGACTACACCGGGACCGGCAACAGCCTGAATGTCGGCCACCCCCACGCCCTGCAGCTGATCATGGACTCGTTGCGGTACTGGGTGATCGAGATGCACGTCGACGGATTCCGCTTCGACCTGGCCGCCACCCTGGCCCGCGAGTTCTACGACGTCGACCGGCTGAGCGCGTTCTTCGAACTGGTGCAACAGGATCCGATCGTCAGCCAGGTCAAACTGATCGCCGAACCGTGGGATGTCGGGCCGGGCGGATACCAGGTGGGGAACTTCCCGCCGCAGTGGACCGAGTGGAACGGGAAGTTCCGCGACACCGTGCGCGACTACTGGCGCGGCGAGCCGGCCACCCTCGACGAATTCGCCTCCCGTCTCACCGGTTCGGCCGATCTGTATGAGCAGACCGGACGGCGTCCGTTCGCCTCGATCAACTTCGTCACCGCCCACGATGGCTTCACGCTGCGGGACCTGGTGTCCTACAACGAGAAACACAACCAGGCCAACGGCGAGGACAACCGCGACGGGGAGAGCAACAACAAGTCATGGAACTGCGGCGCCGAAGGCCCCACCGACGACGCGGCGATCAACGCGCTGCGCGCCCGCCAGCAGCGCAACTTCCTGGCCACTCTGCTTCTCTCCCAAGGTGTTCCGATGCTCTCGCACGGCGACGAGCTCGGCCGCAGCCAGGGTGGCAACAACAACGTGTACTGCCAGGACAACGAGATATCCTGGATCGACTGGGCCAGTGCGGATTCCGATCTGATCGAGTTCACCCGGGCGGTATCGGCCCTGCGCGCCGCGCATCCGGTGTTCCGGCGCCGCAGGTTCTTCGACGGTCGACCGGTCCGTGAGGCGGGTGCGGCCGGGTTGCCCGACATCGCCTGGTTCGCGCCGGACGGCTCCGACATGACCGCGGAGGACTGGGAGACCGGGTACGCCAAGTCGGTGGCGATGTATCTGAACGGGCAGGGCATCGCCGATCCGGATGTCCGCGGCCAGCGCGTGGTCGACGATTCCTTCCTCTTGTGCTTCAACGCGCACTACGAGCCGATCGAGTTCGCTTTACCACCGGAACAATTCGCGGCGCGGTGGCTTCCGGCGATCAGCACTTCGGCAAACTCCACCCGCGGCCCGATCGCCGCGGGCAACACGGTCAGCGTGGACGCACGTGCGGTGCTCGTACTGCAGGCCGAATCAGATTGAGCGTCAATTCAAGGCGTTGCTCATCACCCCAATGTCCCTGCCCTAACCAGGAAGTCTGGTACCTTGGACATGTAGCAGCCGTGGCCGCCTAAGTAGACGTTGAGCGCTAGTTCGATGTCACCGGCCGGGCGGGCTGGGGGGTACGAGCCGAAGAGCGGCGGCAACTACCCTGCGGCCACGGCTGCGGCCTATCGGCGGGTTTGCCGCAGGCCCTTTCACCCCAATCGTGTTGATTCACCCGATGTTCACCGGGCGGTTACCCATCACGCAATACCTCTGTCGCAGAGGTATTGTGCGGACATGGAAGCCCGGCGCGATCTGGTCAGCGATCTGTTCTCCGTCGTCGGCCGGTTCCGCAGGCAACTGCGCCGGTCCACCGGCGGCGGGTTCGACGCCACCGGGCTGACCCAGTCCCAGGGCGAACTGCTGCGCCTGGTCGGCCGGAGGCCCGACATCTCGGTTCGGGAATCGGCGGCCGAGCTCAGCCTGGTCCCCAACACGGCGTCCACGCTGGTCTCGCGCCTGGTCGCGGACGGACTCCTGACCCGGACGGCCGACGAGTCCGACCGCAGGGTGGTGCGCCTACGGCTCACCCCACCCGCGCAAGCCATCGCCGACCGGTCCCGGGCCGCTCGCCGGGCAGCGCTGAGCGCCGCACTGGCACAGCTCGACGACACCCAGATCAGCGATCTGGCAAATGGATTGGATGTGATGACCGAACTGACCCGGCTACTACACGAGGCCGAGGAGGCCGACGCGTGACCGCCCCCGCCATCGACTGCAGCCACCTGACCCATCGGTACGGCACATTCACCGCCGTCGACGACCTGACCCTGCAGGTACGGCGCGGCGAGACCATGGGCCTGCTCGGCCCGAACGGCGCGGGCAAGACCACCGCGGTGCGGGTGCTGACCACCCTGACGCCGGTGCAACACGGCCGGGTACGAATCTTCGGCCTCGACGCGGGCCGGCACACCATGGATATTCGGCACAACATCGGCTATGTGCCACAACAACTCTCGATCGAGGCCGCCCTGACCGGCAGACAGAATGTGGAGTTGTTCGCGCGGCTGTACGGGGTACCGCGCGCCGAACGCGCCGACCGGGTGGATCAGGCCCTTGATTCGATGCAGTTGCTCGACGTCGCCGAATCCATGGCGGGCACCTACTCCGGCGGCATGGTGCGCCGCCTCGAACTGGCCCAGGCCCTGGTCAACCGTCCGTTGCTGCTGATCCTCGACGAGCCAACGGTCGGCCTGGATCCGATCGCCCGCGACAGCGTCTGGGCCCAGGTGGCCCGGATGCAGGCCGAGTTCGGCATGACCGTGCTGCTCACCACGCACTACATGGGCGAGGCCGACGCCCTGTGCGACCGGGTGGCACTCATGCACCACGGGCGGCTGCAGGCGGTCGGCACCCCCGCGGAACTGAAGAAGCGCGTGCTGAAGGCCACCGACGCCCAGGACGCCTCACTCGACGATGTCTTCCGCCACTACGCCGGATCCGATCTGGCCGACGCCGAGCCGCAGCCCGGCGGCCTCCGCGACGTGCGCGCGACCCGCAGGACGGCCCGCCGTGTCAGCTGATGCCCTGGTGCCGGCCCCGCGCGGGATCCGCCGCGTCCGCGCGATGGCGATGCGCATGGCGGCCTTCGCCCTCGTCGAACTGCAGAAGCTGAGCCACGACCGCACCGAGTTGTTCACCCGGATGGTCCAGCCGGCGCTGTGGCTGCTGATCTTCGGCCAGACCTTCAGCCGGTTGCACGTCGTCGACACCGGCGGCGTGCCGTACCTGGCGTTCCTGGCGCCGGGCATCATCGCCCAATCGGCCCTGTTCATCTCGATCTTCTACGGCATCCAGATCATCTGGGACCGCGACGCGGGCATCCTGGCCAAGCTCATGGTGACGCCCGCGCCGGCCTCGGCGCTGGTGACCGGGAAGGCGTTCGCGGCCGGGGTGCGCTCGGTGGTGCAGGTGCTCGGGGTGGTGCTGCTGGCCTATCTCATGGGCGTCGCGATGACGGTGAACCCGTTGCGCATCCTGGCCGCCATGGCCGTGGTGGCGCTGGGCGCGGCGTTCTTCGCCTGCCTGTCGATGACGCTCGCCGGGTTGGTACGCAAACGGGACCGGCTGATGGGCCTCGGCCAGGCCATCACCATGCCGTTGTTCTTCGCGTCCAACGCCCTCTACCCCGTCGACATCATGCCGACCTGGCTGCGCTGGCTGTCCACGATCAATCCACTCAGCTATGAGGTCGATGCCCTGCGCGGGCTTCTGATCGGCACCTCGACCAACTGGGCCCTCGACATCGGTGTGCTGATCACGGCGGCGGTGCTCGGTGTGGCCGCGGCCTCGCTGCTCTTGCGCCGCCTGGTTCGCTGACGGCCGAGACCACATCCGACATAGCTCCCGACCAACCGGGTGGTTTAGTGTGCAGACATGCAACTGGCGCTCACACCGGAGGAGGCAGCTTTCCGCGATGAGCTGCGCACCTTCTACACCACGAAGATTCCGGCCGAGCTTCGCGAACAGCACCGGCTGGGCCTGCCGATAGGCAAAGAGGGCATCGTCACCGCGCACAAGATCCTGCACGAGCACGGCCTGGCGGTCCCGAACTGGCCGGTCGAGTGGGGTGGCAAGGACTGGACCCCGAATCAGCACCAGATCTGGCTCGACGAGATGCAGCTGGCCAGCGTTCCCGAGCCGCTGACGTTCAATGCCCGGATGGTCGGCCCGGTGATCGCCGAGTTCGGCTCCCAGGAGATCAAGGAGCGCTTCCTGCCGCCGACGGCGGCGCTCGACATCTGGTGGTGCCAGGGCTTCTCCGAGCCCGAGGCCGGCTCGGACCTGGCCTCGCTGCGTACCACCGCGGTGCGCGACGGCGACAGCTACGTGGTCAACGGCCAGAAGACCTGGACCACGCTGGGCCAGCACGCCGACTGGATCTTCTGCCTGGTCCGCACCGACCCGCAGGCTCCCAAGAAGCAGGCCGGCATCTCGTTCCTGCTGATGGACATGAACACGCCCGGCATCACGCTGCGCCCGATCAAGTTGGTCGACGGCAGCTTCGAGGTCAACGAGGTGTTCTTCGAGGATGTCCGGGTTCCCGCCGACCAGCTCGTCGGTGAGGAGAACCAGGGCTGGACGTACGCGAAGTTCCTGCTCGGCAACGAGCGGACCGGGATCGCCCAGGTGGCCCGCACCAAGGTGCGCCTCGCCGAGGTCAAGGAACGCGCCGCGGCCAACGGCCTGCTCGCCGACCCGCTGTTCGCCGCACGCCTGGCCGAGGCCGAAAACGATGTGCTGGCATTGGAACTCACCCAGATGCGGGTTACCTCGGATTCGGCCGACGGCAAGCCCAGCCCGGCCTCTTCGGTGCTGAAGCTTCGCGGCAGCCAGCTGCAGCAGACCGCCACCGAGTTGCTGGTCGAGGTGGCCGGCGCGGACGCGCTGCCGTACGAGGCGGGCGACATCGCCTCACCGGAGTGGGCCCAGCACGCCGCCCCGCACTACCTCAACTACCGCAAGACGTCGATCTACGGCGGTAGCAACGAGGTGCAACGCACCATCATCGCGTCCACCATTCTCGGATTGTGAGTTGAGCCATGGACTTTCAGTTGACTGACGAGCAGACCCTGCTGGCCGACACCACCCGTGACCTGCTGAGTGGATACGACACCGAGAAGCGCAACAAGGTGGTGGAAACCGACCCCGGCTTCGACCGGCAGGTCTGGGGACAACTCGCCGAGATCGGCGTTCTGGGTCTGGGCTTCGATGAAGATTCCGGTGGCCAGATCGAGATCATGGTGGTGCTCAATGAGATCGGGCGCCGGCTGGCACCCGAACCGGTGCTGCACGGCGCTCTGGGCCCCGGCGCGATCATCGCCGAGGTGGGCACCGACGCCCAGCGTGCCCTGCTCGACGATGTCGCCGCCGGCGAGAAGATCCTGGCCTTCGCGCACACCGAGCCCGGCGTGCGCGGCGCCGCCGGGGTGACCACCACCGCGACCCGCAGCGGCGACGCGTGGACCCTGACCGGCACCAAGAACCCGGTGCTGGCCGGTGACATCGCCGACACGTTGATCGTCAGCGCCGCCCTCCCGGATGGCGGCACCGGGCTCTTCCTGGTCGACGCCGCACAGGTCACCCGTAAGGGCTACCGCACCTTCGACGGCCAGCGGGGCGCCCAGGTCGACCTGGACGCCACTCCGGCCGAGCCACTGGGTGAGGGCGGCGATGCCGGCGCCGCGATCACCAACGCCCTGGTGCGGATCTCGGCGGGGCTGTGCGCCGAGGCCGTCGGCGTGATGGACGAGTCGCTGCGCCTGACCACCGATTACCTCAAGCAGCGCAAGCAGTTCGGGGTCACGCTGAGCAAGTTCCAGACCCTGACCCAGCGCGCCGCCGACATGTACATGTCGCTGGAGCTGGCCCGCAGCATGGGCAACTACGCAGCCATGTCCATCGCCGACGGTGAACTCGACCCGGTGATCGCGGCACGGGCCAAGCTGCAGATCGGCCGCTCCGGCCGGCACGTCGCGCAGGAATCCATCCAGCTGCACGGCGGTATCGGCGTCACCGCCGAGTACCCCGTCGGCCACTACGCCGCCCGGCTGACCGCGATCGAGCACACCCTGGGCTCGTCGGCCGATCAGCTACGGACGCTGGTCGGCCAGCTGGACGGCTACGAGATCGTCACTCTCTGAGGCCCGTTGCTCTGAAGGGGCCCCGTCCGGTACCTCCGGTCGGGGCCCTTTCGGTATCGCCAGGGCGATGAGTGCGGCACCGGCCGCCGCGGCCGCGGCCACCAGCAGGGCGGCGCGGAAGCCGTTCAACGACGGCAGCACGTGCCCGGCGACCGTGACGGTCATCCCGGCCAGCACCGCGGTCATCACCGCGCTCGACGTCGAGGTACCCAGGGAGCGCGCGAGTGAGTTGATGCTGTTGGCCGACGCAGTTTCCGAAACCGGCACCGCGGCGTTGATCAGTGCGGGCAGCGCCGCGAAGGCGAACCCGACCCCGAAGCTGACGATCAGGCCGAGCACCATCACGCCCACCGGGCTGCCGAGCAGCACGACACCGGCCAGATAGCCCGCGGCGATGATCCCGCTGCCGATCACCAGCACGAGTTTCGGCCCGCGCGCGGAGACCACCCGGGCGGCGACCGGTGCGGCCGCCATCATCGCCAGGCCGCCCGGGGCCATCCACAGCCCGGTGGCGATCATGCTCTGTCCCAGGCCGAATCCCGTTTCGCGGGGCATCTCCAGGAGCTGAGGCCCCACCAGTGACAGCGCGAACATGCCGAAGCCCACCGCGATGGACGCCAGGTTGGTCAGCAGCACCGGCCGCTTCAGCGTCGTCCGCATGTCCA
This sequence comes from Mycolicibacterium sp. HK-90, assembly GCF_030486405.1. Next base: position 6,292,575 of record NZ_CP129613.1, read on the forward strand.
CGACCGGCGACGGCGCCCGGTACTGCCACCAGGTGAACACCGCGAAAGTCACCACCGCACCGGCGAACAGACCCAGCGTGGTCGGGCTGTTCCAGCCCCAGGTCGCACCCTTGGAGATCGGCAGCAACAGCATCACCAGGCCGAGCCCCAACGTGAGGGCACCGAGCGGGTCGAAACGGTGGTCGGCCGACACCGGTTCGAGGTCGGGCACCAGCAGGACGAACAGGATGCCGGAGGCCAGGCCGAGCCCGGCGGCGCACCAGAACAGCGCATGCCAGTTGAATTGTTCGGCGATCACCGCCGACAACGGCAGACCCACGGCACCGCCGACCCCCAGCGATGCACTCATCAGTCCCATCGCCGAGGCGACCCGCTCGGGTGGCAGGGCGGCGCGCAGCACGCTGATGCCCAACGGGATGACGGGTGCGCCGAATCCCTGCAGCCCGCGCCCGATGACCAGCGGGATCAGCGAGGTGGTCAGGGCGGCGACGACCGAGCCGGCGAACAGCAGCGCGGCGCACAACACGAGAATCCACTTGGGGCCGTACATATCTCCGAGCCGGCCCAGCATGGGGGTGGCGACGGCCCCGGTCAGCAGGGTCGCGGTGATCGCCCACGACGCGTTGGCCGAGCTGGTGCCGAGCAGGGTGGGCAGTTGCGGGATCAACGGGATGATCAGGGTCTGCATGAGCGAGACGCTGATTCCCGCCGCCGCGAGCACAGCGATCAGCAGCCCACCGGACGCCGATCGGCGCGTGGGCTGATTAGGCATGCTAATGAAGGTAGAGGATCGGCATCCGCATCCACAATCGAGCCCCGGCCGGCCCAGACGTCAACCGAGCAGACGCGCCACCGACGCCAGTGGGACCGGCAACCACGACGGCCGGTACCGGGCCTCGTAGGCCGCCTCGTACACCGCCTTGTCCAGCTCATAGGCCGCCAGCAGCTCAGCATGCTCGCGCGGATCGCTCCCCGCCACCGCGGCGTAACCGTCGCAAAAGGCCGTGCTGTTGCGGTCGGCCCACTCGCGGGCGCGGGCAGACAACTGCCGGGCCCGGTCATCGTCGGTGGCCAGATCGACCAGGCGTGCGTACGCCGCGTATTCGAACGACCTGACCATGCCCGCGACGTCCCGCAGCGGGGAATCCGGTGCGCGGCGCAACTGCAGCGGCTGGCCCGGTTCGCCTTCGAAGTCGATCAGCAGCCAGTGCTCAGGGGTTCGCAGCACCTGGCCCAGGTGCAGGTCACCGTGGACCCGCTGCACCGTCACCTGCTCGTCGGCCAGCTTGCGGTAGCGATCCTCTATCAGGGAAACATGTTGGCGCAGTTCGGGAACCGCCTCGGCAGCGGTGGCCAGCCGGGCGGACATGAGGTCCGCCGGGAACGGCGCCGGCTCGGTACCGAGCTGCTCGGCCAGGCAGGCGTGCACCGAGGCGACCGCCTCCCCGAGCCGGTGGGACTCGGCGGCGAAATCACCGCCGACCTCATCGGCGTAGAGATCGCCCTCGGCGAACAGGTCGCGGGTGCTCGCGGTCGCCATATCCCAGCCCTCGGCCGAGTTCGCGGCGAACTCGGTCACCATTCCGAGTGCGAATGGTTCACCGTCCCAATCGATGTCGACCGATCCGAGCAGCCTGGCCACGTGCGGGTTGCCGGCCCGGGCCAGCACCCGGTTGAGTTCGATGTCCGGATGGACGCCCGGGGTGATCCGCCGGAACACCTTCAGCACGGCGGCCTGCCCGAACACCACGCTGGTGTTGCTCTGTTCGGCCGCCGACACCCTGGGCGTGGCATCCAGCGGCAGGACGGCATCGGGTTCCTTGGTGCATCGCACCGCCCCGACCTCCGCCGAGCGATCGATCATCTCCAGCAGGAACCGCGCCGCATCCTGGTCGTAGAGCGCGTCATAGGCGGTCCGTTCGCCGTCACTGCCGATCGTGGCCACCGAGCTGTACTCGTCGAGCGGGTCGGCATCCCACTTGACCAGCACCTGATACCGCTCGGTGCTGTCGTCGGCGTAGGCCACCTGTAGCAGGTTCAGGTCCACATCCGGGCTGAAGGCGACCACCAGACCCGGTGTGACGGCGGCCAACTCGCGGCCGCGGCCGGCGTACCACCGCTGTTGACTCAGCCAATCCCCGAATTCGACGCTCATTGCTGTACTCCCGGTTCTCGCTCGGGCTCGCGGAGCTGGAACCAGTAGAACCCGTGCCCCGGCAGGGTCAGCAGGTAGGGCAGTTGGCCGATACTGGGGAACTCGACGGACCCGGACATCTCGACGGGGGTATACCCGCTCCACTCCTGCAAATTCAGCTCGATGGGCTGCGGGAACCGCGACAGGTTGTTCACGCACAGCACCGCATCGCCGTCACTCTCGATCACGCGGACGTAGGCCAGCACCGACGGGTTCGACCCGCCGAGCTCGCGGAACGTCCCGACGGCGAACGCAGCGTGACGGCCGCGCACGGCGAGCATGCTGCGCGTCCAGTTCAGCAGCGACGTCGAACTGTCCCGCTGGGCTTCGACGTTGACCGACTGGTAGCCGTAGACCGCGTCCTGGTTCGGTGGCAGGTACAGCCGGCCCGGGTTGGCCGTGGAGAACCCGGTGTTGCGGTCCGGCGTCCATTGCATCGGGGTTCGCACGCTGTCGCGGTCACCGAGCCAGATGATGTCGCCCATGCCGATCTCGTCGCCGTAATACAGCACCGGCGAACCGGGCAGGGACAACAGCAGTGCGGTGAACAGCTCGATCTGGTTGCGGTCGTTCTCCAGCAGCGGAGCCAGGCGGCGGCGGATGCCGACGTTGGCCTTCATCCGCGGATCCTTGGCGTATTCGGCGTACATGTAGTCACGCTCGTCGTCGGTGACCATCTCCAGCGTCAGCTCGTCGTGGTTGCGCAGGAAGATGCCCCATTGCGCCATGTCGGGGATCGGCGGTGTCTGGGCCAGGATCTCCGAGATCGGGAACCGCGACTCCCGCCGCACCGCCATGAAAATCCGCGGCATCAGCGGGAAATGGAAGGCCATGTGGCATTCGTCGCCGCCGGTGGACGGATCACCGAAGTACTCGACGACGTCGGCCGGCCACTGATTGGCCTCGGCCAGCAGGACCCGGCCCGGGTACTCGTCGTCGACCACCTTGCGGCACCGTTTGAGGAAGGCGTGGGTCTCGGGCAGGTTCTCGCAGTTGGTGCCCTCACGCTCGAACAGGTAGGGCACGGCGTCCAGCCGGAAACCGTCGATACCCAGGTCGAGCCAGAACCGCAGGACGTCGATCATCGCTTCCTGCACGGCCGGGTTGTCGTAGTTCAGATCGGGCTGGTGCGAGAAGAACCGGTGCCAATAGAACTGACGGCGCACCGGGTCGAAGGTCCAGTTCGACTCCTCGGTGTCGACGAAGATGATCCGTGCGTCGGCGTACCGGTCGCTGCTGTCGCTCCAGACATAGAAGTCGCCGTACGGACCGTCCGGGTTGTTGCGGGATTCCTGGAACCACCCGTGCGAGTCCGAGGTGTGGTTCATCACCAGATCGGTGATGACGCGGATTCCCCTGCGGTGCGCACCATCCAGGAGCGTGACGAAGTCCTCGACCGTGCCGAACTCGGGCAGCACCTTGTAGAAGTCGCGGATGTCGTATCCGCCGTCGCGCAGGGGCGAGTCGTAGAAGGGCGGCAACCATAGGCAGTCCACCCCCAGCCACTTGAGATAGTCGAGTTGCCGGGTCAGACCCTGCAGATCACCGACCCCGTCGGCGTTGGAGTCGTAGAACGCGCGAACCAGGACCTCGTAGAACACCGCGTGCTTGAACCAGTCCCGGTCGGTCGGCAGCGTCCTGGCATGGGTGAAGTCCTCGGCGGTCGGATGCTCGACCACGGAGTGACCGTCCTGAACGTTGTCCATCAGCCTCCCAACGTACCCACTTCGACGGTACTCAACACCTCGTGCGCACCGCGCCGAGCCGAAACGATCCTGCAGCAACGTGATTCGCCGGCGCGCGGGTGTTTGCGGAAAAACTAACGGTTGAATAAGAGACGGCGACGGGTTACGTTTTTCCCGCATTTGATCTCCGCGTCGGCGCGAGCCGGCGATCGCACACTTTCGACGAGGGATGGCCTGTGGGTGAGTCCGCACCAAATGACGGTGAAGCACCAGTAATCGTTGGTCTGTCCGATGCCGCGATGCACATGTACATCGCCGCCATCGACGCGCTGCCTCCGGTAGGCGACCCTGAGTTCGGTGACCGCGCCGCGGTCGTCCTCAGCGGTCTGCGCAAGCTGCAGACGTCGCTGTCCGAGGCGGCCGGCCGCAGCCGCGTCACCCCGTCGGTCATCGTCGCGCTCAGCGGCGTGCGCCACCGGTACGACGAGCTGATGACAACGGCTTCCGAGGGCCCCGGCGCCACGCTCGGGCAGCGTCTCTACGTCGCGCGCGGCCGGGCCAAGCTGTCCACCCAGGAAGCCGCCAACGGCGTCGGCCTGCGCAAGGACCTGATCGAGGCCGTCGAGGCCGAAGAGCCCGCGACCGAGGCCGAGACCGCTCAGATCAAGGATCTGATCGCCGCGCTCGGCGGCTGAGCCGCCCAGATAGGGTCACTCTGTGACCCGCGATCATGGTGACCCCGGCGATGCCCCTTCGGTTCCTCCCCCGCTGACGGAGGTAACCGAGGGGGCACGCCCGTCTGCGGCCGAGGAAGCTCGCACCGTTGCGGCGTCGACGAACGCGGGCACCCTGGCCACGCTCACCACCGATGGCGATCCGTGGGCCTCCTTCATCACCTACGGGCTCCTGGGCGGGGCCCCGGTGCTGTGTGTGTCGAACATGGCCGAGCACGGCCGCAACCTCACCGCCGATCCCCGAGCCAGCATCTCGATCGTCGCCCCCGACTCCGGGTCGGATCCGTTGGCCAGCAGCCGCATCACCTTGGCCGGGGTCGCCGAACGCCCCACCGGCGACGAGCTCGCCGCGGCGCGGCAAGCCCACCTCGACGCCGTCGCCGCAGCCCGCTACTACATCGACTTCAGCGACTTCTCCCTGTGGGTGCTGCGCGTGCGGCGCGTGCGCTGGGTCGGTGGATACGGCCGGATGGACTCGACCAGCGGCGAGGCCTACGCCGCTGCCGAACCCGACCCGGTCTCGCCGCACGCCCGCGGCGCGATCGAACACCTCAACGCCGATCACGCCGATTCGCTGGCCGACATGGCCCGGACCCTCGGTGGCTATCCCGACGCCAACGCGGCGGTATGCACCGGCGCCGACCGGTACGGCCTCGATCTGCGGGTCGCGACCGAGCGTGGAAATGCCTACATCCGGGTCGGCTATGCCGCCCCGATCAGCTCGTACGGTGAGTTGCGCGCGGCCACAGTCGAGTTGGCCCAGCGGGCCCGGGCCCAGGGCTGACCGGCCGGGCGGTGCAATACGATCGCGGGTATGCCTGAGCGCCCGGAGACCTGGCAAGCCGCCTTCGACCTGATCCGCACCCGCGGCTACGAACACCGCGAGGAGCCGTTCCGGTTGGCCAGCGGGCAGTTGAGCCATGACTACATCGACGGCAAGTTCGCCATCGACACCGGCGAACGGATGACCATCGTCAGCCGCGCCGTCGCCGACCTGGCGGCAGCACGCGGTATCGAATTCGACGCGGTCGGCGGGCTCACCATGGGAGCCGATCCGCTGGCCCACGGCGTGGCGATGGTGACCGGCAAGGCCTGGTTCTCGGTGCGCAAGGAGCAGAAGTCGCGCGGCCGCGAGCAGTGGATCGAGGGAACGCGGCTCGAACCCGGCACCCGCGTGCTGCTGGTCGACGACGTCATCAGCACCGGCGGCTCGACCGAGATCGCCTATGAGCGGGTCACGTCCGTCGGCGCCGTGGTGACCGGCGTGATCCCGATGGTCGATCGCGGCGACATCGCCACCGGACGGTTCGCCGAGCGCGGGGTGCCGTTCGCGGCGCTCGTCACCTACCGCGATCTGGGCATCGAACCCGTCAAGGACGTCTAGATCACCAGCACCGGCGCCGGCTCCAGGCCGATGCGCACCGGATCGCCTGGTTCGAATGCGCGGGCCTGCGAGCTCGGCAGCTGCGCGTGGATCACCGAGTTGTCCGGGAGCGTCAGGTACACCCGGGAGATCGGGCCGAGGAATGCCACCGAGGCCACGACGACCCGCCCGCGCGGATCGGCTCGCACCGTGACGGATTCGGGACGCACCATGGCGATGCCCGGGCCCGAGGTCACCGAGCCGCCGAGGGTCGGGACTTCGGCACCGAGGAGCCGGGCCCGGCCGCGCGACACCTGCGCGCGCACCTTGTTGTGCAGACCGACGAACTCGGCGACGAACGGCGTCGACGGCCGGGCATAGAGCTCGGCGGGCGTCGCGAGCTGTTCGAGTTTGCCCTGACTCATCACGCCCACCCGATCCGCAACGGCCAGCGCCTCCTCCTGGTCGTGGGTGACGAACAGGGTCGTGGTGCCGACCTCCAGCTGCACACGGCGAATCTCGTCGCGCAGCTGCGTCCGCACCTTCGCGTCGAGCGCCGACAGCGGCTCGTCCAGGAGCAGCACCCTGGGCTCGATGGCCAGCGCCCGGGCCAGGGCCACGCGCTGCTGCTGACCACCGGACAACTCACTGGCGTACTTGCTCCGGTGCGCCGTCAAACCCACCAGATCCAGCATGTCCGACGCACGAGACAGCCTGTCCCGCTTGGCTTTACCCCGCATCTTCAAACCGAACGCCACGTTGTCCAGCACCGTCAGATGCGGGAACAGGCTGTAGGCCTGGAACACCATGCCCATATCGCGTTTGTTGGCCGGCACCGGACCGATGTCTCGCCCGCCGACCAGCACGGTGCCCGAGGTGGCGGTGTCCAGCCCGGCCAGGATGCGCAGCGCGGTGGTCTTGCCGCAGCCCGACGGGCCGAGAAGCGCCACCAGCTCACCCGGCTCGATGGACAGGCTCAGCCCGTCGAGCGCGTGGACGTTGCCGTAGCTGCGGGTGAGTTCGCGAAGTTCGACGGCAACGCCCCCGTTGCCGTTCGCGTACACGCCACTCATGCTGGGGTTCCCACCTTTCCGCGGCGGCCACGGGTGACGACCGCCAACGCCGACAACAACGCGAAGCCGAACAGCAGCGTGGCCAGCGAGGCCGCGACCGAGGTGGGACCGTCGCTCTTGCCGATCGCGACGATCTGAACCTGTAGCGTCTCGAAGCCGCTCAGCGAGGCGATGGTGTACTCACCGAGCACCACCGCGATGGAGATGAACGCCGCCGACAGGATCCCGGACCAGATGTTCGGCACGATCACCCTGACGATGGTGGACATCCAGCCGGCCCCCAACGAGCGGGCCGCCTCCGACAGCGTCTGCAGATCGATCGCGGCCAGGGCGGAGTCGATGGCCCGGTAGGCGAACGGCAGTACCAGCACCACGTA